>NZ_JBODRQ010000077.1:0-17892 GCF_050633025.1 Aeromonas sp. | reverse complement strand
GCCTCATCCAGCAGCAGAACCGGCGCATCGCGCAGCAGAGCCCGCGCAATGGCAACACGCTGGCGCTGACCACCGGAGAGGGATGCACCGTTCTCGCCAACCACAGTGTCATACCCGTTGCTCATCTTGCTGACGAACTCGTCGGCATGAGCGATACGGGCGGCCTGCACGATCTGGTCGCGGCTGTATTTGTCTTCCGCCGCGTAGGCGATGTTGTTAGCCACCGAGTCATTGAACAGGTGAACATGCTGGGAGACCAGTGCGTACTGCTTGCGCAGCTCGCTCAACTTGTATTCGCGGATGTTGATGCCGTCCAGCAGGATCTCCCCCTGATCGATGTCGTAGAAGCGGGTCAACAGGCTGGCAATGGTACTCTTGCCAGAGCCGGAACGGCCCACCAGCGCCACCGATTTACCCGCCTCCACCTTGAAGCTGACGTTGTGCAGCGCCGGGGTGTCCTTGGTCGGGTAGGTGAAGGTGACGTTGCGAAACTCGATCTCGCCGCGGGCACGATCCAGAGTACGAGTGCCGGTATCCTGCTCCGGCTCGGTGTCGAGCAGGCCAAACAGGCTGTGGCAGGCGGTGATGGCGCGCTGGAACTGGTTGTTGACGTCGGTCAGGCTTTTCAGCGGCTTGAGCAGCATCATCATGGAGGTGACCATGACGGTAAACGTACCGGCGGTCAGCTCGCTGCGCACGCTGTCGATGGTCGCCACGTAAAGGAAAGCCGCCAGCGCGATGGAGGCCACCATCTGCACCACAGGGCTGCCGATGGCATCGGCGGCGACCATCTTCATGGTCTGCTGGCGCATGTTGTTGCTGACCTGGAAGAAGCGCTTCTCTTCTACCTTCTGGCCACCAAACATCAGCACCTCTTTGTGACCTTTGAGCATCTGCTCGGTGGAAGTGGTGATATCCCCTACTGCCTGCTGGATGTGACGGCTGATCTGGCGGAAACGACGGCTGATAAGGCCGATGATGACCCCCACCAGCGGACCCACCACCAGGAAGATCACCGACAGCTGCCAAGAGTGCCAGAACATCAGGCCGAGCAGACCGACCACGGTCGCCCCTTCACGCACCAGGGTCACTAGCGTGGTACTCGCCGCCGAGGAGACCTGACTGGCATCATAGGTCACCTTGGAGAGCAAATGACCGGTGTTCTGGCGATCGAAGAAACTCATCGGCATCGCCACCATGTGATTGAACACCTGCTGTTGCAGACGCATCACCACGTGGTTGCCGACCCAGGCCATGCAGTAGTTGGAGAGAAAGTTGGCCACCCCGCGCAGCGCTACTATACCCAGCACGAAGAATGGCATCCATTTGAGAACACTTGGATCGTTACCGTTGATCCCCTTGTCAATCAGCGGCTTGATGGAATAGACAAAGGTAGTATCGACGGCGGCGTAACCCAGCATGCCGATGATACCGCCGATCAGGCCCAGCTTGCGGTCACGGACATAACCGAGCAGGCGTTTGAAGACAGGCCAGCTATCTTGTGAGGTTTCGTGTTGCATGAATAGCCGTTGGTAATGGAAATGACGGGGTATTCTAGCCAAAGCGCAGGCTTACACCAAGCGCCGCCACCGATATAGCATCACGCCATGGCAGAAATGACGGATTATTGCTCAAACCACACTCGCGGTCGCCACCACTCCCCACTGCGCCGATACCAAGGGCCTGAATCTCGCTCGGCAGTGACGCTCAAGCCCGCTGCGGTGGGCTCGATCAGCAGCGCCCCTTGCTGGCCGGTGATCCACTGGCGGGCATCCCGATAGCGGGCCACCACATCGGGACGGGGAAAGCCCCACTGATTCATAAAACCGGCGCTGTGGATCACATCCTGCGCCGCTACCGCCGCGACAAACGGGGGCGTGGAGGAGGTGCGACTGCCGTGGTGCGGGCTCACCAGCAAGGTGCTGGCCAGCCCCGCGCCCTCGAGCGCCACCAGTCGCTGCTCGGCCTGCCGTTCGATATCGGCACTGAGCAGCACGCTGCGCTGCCCATCGCTGATACGCACCACGCAGCCATCGTTATTGCGCCCGCCACCGGGGCGCTCGGGCCAGAGCACTGCAAACGAGAGCCCCTGCCAACGCCACTGTTGCCCACGCTGGCACAGGGTGGTTCCCTCACTGAAGGGGTAAGAGGAGAGCTCTTGACGTACCGGCATGGCGCTGAGCAGTCGCTTGCGATTGCCAGCATGGTCCCGATCCTTGTGGCTGATGATGAGGCGATCGATGACCCGGATCCCCAGATGGCTTAGCTGGGGCAGGATCACCGAATCCGCCATGTTGTAGCCTCCGGGATAGCGATCACCGGTGTCATAAAGGATGGCGCGATCCCCCTTGCTGATCAGCACCGCCAGCCCCTGCCCCACATCCAGCACCCGCAGTTGCCAGCGGGCAGGCGTTGGCCAGATCGCCAGCAACAGCGCACACAGACCCGGTAGCCAGAGCCAGCGTGCCGGGCGCCACTGCGTGGCGAACCAGAGCAGCAACAACAGGGTGCAGAGCGGCAGCCACCAGCCGGGCAGTGGCCACCACAGTTGCAGTTGTTCGGAAAGCCAATTCAGGATGGTCAGCACCCACCCGAGCCCCAGATCCGCCAGCCAGAACAGACCATAGGCGAGCGAGGTGGATAGCGGCGCCAGCAGCACACCGATCAGGGCCAGCGGAATGATGGCGATACAAAAGAGCGGCACCGCCAGCAGGTTGATCACCATGGCAAGGGGCGCTATCCCCTCGAACAATGCCAGTTGCAGCGGCAGCAGACCGAGCAGCAGCCAGAGCTGGACCTGCCAGAGCCCCGGCTTGTCGTGGACATATCCCACCAGCAGCAAGATGGCCACCGCCAGAAACGAGAGCCAGAAGCCGGCGGAATAGAGTGCGAAGGGATCCCAGAGGGTCAGCACAACAAAGGCCCACAGCCAGATGCGCCAGGCCGGCCACTCTCGCCGGCTCCAGCGCAGCACACTCCACACCAGCACCATGATCAGGGCCCGCTCGGTGGCCACCGCAAACCCCGCCAACGCGCTGTAGACGGCGGCAAACAGCAGGGAGGTGATGATGGCGCCGCGCAGGCCAAACAACCTGCCCAACCACCACCCGAGCACCGCCACCAGCGCAATGTGCTGCCCTGAAATGGCGATGATATGGGTCAGACCACTGCCACGAAACAGCTCCCACTGGGCATCCGTAATGCCGCTCTGCTCGCCAAAAGTGAGCGCCGCCAGCAAGGGGGCATGATCAAATGGGCGCCAACTCTCGGTCGCCGCGCCCAACCAGCGTTCGCGCCAACCCGCAGGTGCCTGTTGAATGTCGATCACCCGGCGCAAATTGCCGGTGGCGGTGATCCCCTTACCCAGTAGCAGACGCCGCCCATCCAGCCCCGCCTCGTTAGCCAGACCGTGAGCCGGTTTCAACGAGGTCACCAGGGTGATCCGGCTACCCACAGTCATGGCGGGCAACGCCTGATAGGCATTGACCCGGATCAGGGGCTCAGGTGTCACCGGTTGCTCGTCGAGGGTGCTCACCCGCAGCAGCAGCCGGACAAATTTATCCCCCTCGGGCTCTGCACTTTGCAGCTGTGCGGTTATCATGTGGCTCGTCTGATCGCCCAACCGCTCCAGCCAGGCCAGCCGATAGGCAAGATTGGCCTGCATCCAGAGGATGCCGAGCAGGAGAAACAGCCACCGCCAGGCACGGCAATATGCAAGGGGGATCAGCAGGGACAGCAACAGGCCCCCCCATGCGAGTGAAGGTAACCATGGCCAGAGCAGTGAGGAGCTTGCCCCCAGGGCAAACGACAACAGACGCAGATCCATGGAGCAAGTATTTAGCAAGGTTTCAATATGCCCAAACGACTCATTAAACGCTGGATGCCCGATCAGCAAACCCTGAAAGAACACAAGCACTTGCGGCTGTTCGGCAAACTGCTGCTCGATGCCAACCTCTGGCACCTCAACCGGCGATCGGCCGCAGGGGCATTTGCGGTGGGCCTCTTCATGGCCTGGGTGCCGCTCCCCTGCCAGATGCTGCTGGCCGCCGGTGGCGCCATCCTGTGCCGGGTCAATCTGCCGCTCTCGGTGGCGCTGGTCTGGCTCTCCAACCCCTTTACCATGCCGCCCCTGCTCTATGGCGCCTATCTGGTGGGTTGTCAGCTGCTGGGACATTCGGCACAGCAGATAGAGATTGCCTTCACCTGGGAGTGGCTGGTCTCGGTACTGGGCACAGTGGCACCGCCGCTGTTGCTGGGCTCGCTGATCCTGGCTCTGCTCAGTTCCCTTATCGGTTACACCCTGATCCGCACCTTCTGGCGGATCAGCACGGTACGCCAGTGGCAAAAACGCAAGATGGCCCGCCTATGCTGAGTCGCTGGTTTGCCCGCTTCAAACTCGATCCCGACACCCTGCGCCAGCAGAAGTGGTTTGCCCTGTTTGGTGAGCGACTGCTCGCCCCTGCCCTCTGGCAAGGGGGCTCCCGCGCCCTGAGCGGCGCGGTAGCGGCCGGGATCTTCGCCTGCTGGTTCCCCATCCCGATGCACTCGCTCATCGCTGTCGGTCTGGCGCTGGCATTCAGCCTCAACCTGCCGCTGTCGCTGCTGGCGGTCTGGTTCAACAATCCGCTGACCCTGCCGTTCATGTATCTCTACGCCTATCGCACCGGTTGTCTGGTACTGCACCAGACGCAGGAGCCGTTCCACCTCAGCTGGACTCTTCACTGGCTGGAGCAGGAGGCGGCCACCCTGGTGCCTCCCTTCCTGCTCGGCAGCCTGCTGCTGGCGGTACTCACCGCCCTGAGCGGCGGCGTCCTGACCGCGCTGCTGCTGCAACTGCGCAAATGGTGGCAAGGCGCCCACCACCAGTGAGCTATCCATATCCTTGTTTGACGCTCAGCCGTTGGCGATCAAAAAAGCCCGTCACCTAGGTGACGGGCTTTTTCATGGCATAACGCCAAAGCATAAGGCGATGGGATTACAACACCTTGGCAATGGCCTCGCACAGGGGATCGATATTGGCGCGGGTGATACCGGCCACACTGATCCGGCCGGAGCCGACGATGTAGATGGCAAATTCGCTCTTGAGGCGCTCAACCTGATCCTTGGAGAGGCCGGAGAAGGAGAACATGCCGTTCTGCTCGCGGATAAAGCTGAAATCCTGGCTCACGCCGAGGGCCGCCAGCTTCTCTACCAGCAGTTCGCGCATCTCGCGAATACGCATCCGCATGGCAGCCACCTCTTCGACCCACTCGGCATAGAGAGCCGGATCGCTCACCACGGCGGTGACCACAGCGGCGCCGTGTGACGGCGGGTTGGAGTAGTTGGCACGAATGACGGTCTTGACCTGAGTGAAGGCCACATCGGCGATCTCTTTGGTTGCGCTGACCAGCGTGAAGGCACCGACCCGCTCGTTGTAGAGGCCGAAGTTCTTGGAGAAGGAGCTCGCCACCAGCAGTTCGTCATGGCACTCGGCGAAGATGCGCAGACCTTCAGCATCCTCTTCGATACCACGGGCAAAGCCCTGATAGGCGAAGTCAAACAGCGGCAACCAGCCGGCGGCAGCGCTCTGCTTGGCCAGGGCGCGCCACTGATCGCTAGTGGGGTCGATACCGGTCGGGTTGTGGCAGCAGCCGTGCAGCAGCACCAGATCGCCGGCCTGAACGTCAGCCAGAGAGGCCTGCATGGCGGCAAAATCGAGCCCCTTGGTGGCAGCATCGTAGTACTTGTACCACTTGACGGTCAGACCGGCGGCCTGGAACACGCTGACGTGGTTGGCCCAGGTGGGATCGGAGATCCAGATTGTCTTGGCCAGACCGTTGCGCACCACGAATTCGGCAGCGATACGCAGGGCACCGGTGCCGCCCGGCGCTTGGGCGGTCTTGGCGCGGCCACTGGCGACCAGCGCGGCGTTTTGCCCGAACAGCAATTGCTGCACGATGCGGCCATATTCGATATTACCTTCAATACCGAGGTAATTTTTGGTCTTCTCGTCGGTCAGCAGCTTCTGCTCGGCTTTCTTGACGCAGTGAAGAATGGGGGTGGCACCGGACTCGTCCTTGTAGATCCCTACGCCAAGATTGATCTTGTGGCTGCGAGAGTCAGCACGGAAGGCTTCGGTCAGGCCCAGGATCGGATCCGCTGGGGCGGCAACAACCTTTTCAAACATGGTATTCCCTGTATTCCGTTGAGTTCGTTGGGTGGCAAAGCGGCTTGATAAACAAAAGCGCTCATCTGGCGAGCGCTTCGTCAACTCTTTATATCATCGCGTTCAATGGGGGAAAACCGCTTTTTGGCTCGCTTTCAGGCCAATTTCAACCAACCGCATGCCACGCTGGTGCCAGTGCGCACACCTCAGCTGACAAGCCTCCATTCGATTCAACCAAACCGCTACAAACAGCTAACAACGACCTGGGGATCCGGCTCGGTTCCCACGGCTGAGCCTCAGTCAAAGGCTGGGCATACGCGCTGAGGATGGGGGCCAGATCACGGGGCAGCCACCAGCGGGCCGGACGACCCAAGCGCTGGGCCAGTGCCTGCAGCCGATCCACCCCGGCCGGGTCGAGGGCGGTGAGATGACTCCACAGCACATTGGGGGGCAAGGCGGCTACCACCTGCTGCAAGGCTAGAGGAGACGATGGGGGGGCCCACACCAGTAAGGTGCCTACATCAAGGGGCAAATCAGCAAAGGCGCCAACGCTGTCTGTGGTGATCACCCGCTCGATATTCCCCTCCCCCCACAGGATCTTGCCAAGACCCGCCAGGGTGCGCTCGGGCAGCGCCACCTCCCCCAGCGCCTGCAACCAGGGGGCTGCGTCGAGCAGGGTACCGCCGCTGAAAAAGAGGCTAAACGGCTGGGCGGCGCGCAAGCGCAACAGCTGATCAGCGCAGAGCCGGATGCCCTTGTCCTCAAAATCGATCTGCTCGTTGGGGGTGAAGCTCACCTCTGACTTGCGATAGAGCGCCGCCAGCACCCGCTCGTTGACCTGCTCCCCCAATTGCCAGCCCTGAGCATGCAACCACTCCTCGGGCTCTGGGGGGGCGGTAGCGATCTCGACCAGCATCAGCTCGCGGGTGAGATAGCGCCGTCCGGCCGGGGTGAGTTCATAGCTGTGGCTACCATGAGCGAGCAGCAGCTGGTTATCCTTGAGCAGGCCCACCAGCGGTTGCCACTGGCGGCCACGGATCACCACAGGTGAGTGGCTCAGCAACTGCTGTGCCAGTGCCCGCCATTCGGGGTGACTAAAGTCGATCAATTACAATCCATCCCTGTCAGTGCTCAATCGGATAAACAGCCTGAAAAGGTACCGTTACAGGCCGATGACGCCAAGCCTCCCGCGCCAATTACGTGACCTCGCTCCCTGCAATTTTTCCCAAACAGAAGAGCCCACCGTGGGGTGGGCTCTTCCTTGGATAACACTCGACGCTTATTCGACGTTGAGGCGCAACTCGGCATCGTGCCAACCCAGTGGCAACGTCAACAGCTGATCGATCAGCTCCCGGCGATCGGATTTATCCAGATAGGCAAGATAGAGCGGACGGCTCAGCAGCTGGCCTCCCTCCACCAGATGGAGCGCCCCTTTCTCGAGGAAGGGACTGACCATCCGCCGTGGCAGATAAGCAGCGCCACCATTGGCCAGCACGAACTGCAACGCCATGCTGGCGGAGCTGGAGTGCAGCACCGGGGTCTTTTGCAGGCTCTGCAAGCGGCTGGGTTGCGGCTCGAAACTGGTCCCCCAGTCGAGGTGAATGTGCGGCATCTGCATCAGGTTGTCGGCATTGACCGCCGGATCCCGGCTCACCAGCTCGAACACCAGCTCACCGATGGGATGCAGGGCGATCTCATCTATCTTGGTGGGCTCGGAGAGCAACGCCAGATCGAGGGAGCGCTCCAGTAACTGGCGGCAGAGGTGCTCGCGGGAGGCCGTTTCAAGGCGCACCGCCAAACCAGGCACCTGTGTGTAGATGCGATTGAGCCAGTCGTTGAAATCAAGTTCCCAGAACACCGCAGGCGCACCAATGGCCAGCTGCTGACTGAATCCCGGCGAGAGCGCCACATCCTGCTTGGCACGGCCGAGGGTGTGCAAAATGGCGTCTGCATAGGGCAGCAGACGCTCACCGGAGGCAGTCAGGCGGATATTGTTGCGATGACGGGCAAACAGACTGACACCCAGTTGCTGCTCTAGCTGGCGGATCCGGAAACTCACCGCCGACTGGGTCAGGTAGAGATTTTCAGCAGCCCGGCCAAAGTGCCGGGTCTTGCTGACCTCGATAAAGGTCCGAAGCAGCTCGGTATCCATTAATCGATGGACTCGTCACTGCCACCGCCGCTGCCACCACCGACATCAAAGCTGCCGCCACCGCTGCTCTCTTCACTGGCGCCACCAACGATGGTACAAAGACGATGAACGCGCTTGGGACCGATCACCTTGAGGTACTTGAACCACACCTTGGCATGGGGGTTGGCGCCGGCTGCGCCGGATTTGACCTGCTCGACGAAGGCGGACTCGACATCATCACGGGGCGTCTGGGTACCCTGATAGAGTGCCAGCATGGCGGTACCATATTTTTCCAGACTGTCCGCTTCGGCCACAGTGAATTCACCACTGCGACGCAGGCCACGGGGAAAATGTTTGAAGTCGTTAAAACGCTTGTCTGATTCGAAGCTCATAGTGCTCTTTTTTCTGGTTAGTTTGACCTTTGCGGGCAAGTATCATCAGGCCACCGCCGAGTGCAAAATCAATTTTCTCACTATATTGATAAACATTTTTTATCGAAGTCGCTTTACCCCATAGCAGACACAGATTCTGTGGCATAACACATAAAAACGTTGATAAATAATCAACTTATGTAAACATGCAACCAATTTGCACGTCACTTTTCAGAGCCCGCAGACAAAAAAAGGGCGCCACTAGGCGCCCATTGTCATATCAGGTGAACCAGCTGAACCCTTGGTTCCAACATGCTTACTCAATCATAGCCGGTTGGGCCAGGTTGTCGGCACGCCACAAACGGTAACGCACTTCATACTCCTGCGGCACGTAGATCACGAACGGCAGTTTTGAGTTGTAGTTGACGAAAAAGCCCTGGCCGTAGATCTGAACGAAGGTCTCTTTCTGCTGGTTATCCGGGCACATCATCAGGGTGCTGATGGGGTCAGAGATCTTGCCCAGTTTCAGGTAGTTGTAGCCCCAGCCCTTGACGCTGTGCTGTTCCAGGTTGCCTGCAAAACGAGGGACGTTGCAATCAACCATCATCTTTTTACCGACCTGCAGCTCGACCATCATGTCGGCTTCTTTCTCGACTTCAGGCAGGCGGATCACCACACGTTCCTGATTCACGTCAGCGGCTGGGAACATGCTGATATCAAATTTTTTCGGCTCGGCGGCGAAGGCATGCCCACCCAGCAACAAGGCGCCCAGCAGGCTAAAACGCAATACGGTTTTCATCTGTACCTCATGGGGTTGGTTCAACGCCGCTAGACTAACCGCTCTGCCGATTTCATGCCAGCGATCTACTACGTAAAAACTGCGTAAAATGATGCAGATCCGGCACACCATGACGTTATCTGACTATTTTCTGACAGGGCGCACACTCCCGTTGCGGGAGCCTGAAACAAAAAGCGAGGCCAATTGGCCTCGCGTTGCATTCCAATGGCGCCAGAGTGCTATTTGGACGCCTCTTGATGGGCCTTGATGACGGCCACCGCCTTGTCGGGGAAGTCACTGAACACCCCATCCACATCGGCCTGATAGAGGAAGATGTTAAGGAGAGCGGTGAAGTCCTTGGCATAGGCAGGGATCTGCCCCTCATCCTGACGGAAGGTATAAGGATGCACCTTGAGACCAGCCGCGTGGGCCTCTTTTACCATGCTGGTAAAGGTCGGTTTGCCCAAAGAACCCGGCTCCGGCACTATCATCGGCTTCCAGGGGCCGATCCCCTCGGCGTAGCTGGCGATCTCCTTCATGGCGCCCGGTTTGAACATCCAGTCATAGCTATAGGGGGTCGCCTTGCCCTTGGCGTCATAAACCATGGTCTCATTCCAGTCGGTCTCGGCCATCAGCTGCACCAGCTTCAGATCCATCCCCATGGCGGGCATCAGCTCGCTGTTGATGCGCTTGAGCTCATTGGTGTCGAAACTCTGCAGATAGACTTTGTCATCCTTGCTGGTGTAGCCGTACTTCTTCAATACCTTCAGCACCGCCTTGGAGATATCTTTACCTTCGTGGCGGAACAGCCAGGGGGCTTTTATCTCCGGATAGATACCAATGTTTTTGCCGGTGCTCTTGTTGAGCCCCAGGATCATCTCGATCTCCTCCTGGAAGGTGTGGATCTTGAAGTCTGACTTCCAGAGCGGGAAGCGGACCGGATAGACCGGTACCTGCTTGCCGTCCACCAGCTGAAACGGCTCGGTCATGCGCAGAGAGCGCACCTCGTCCAGGGTGAAATCCACCACATAATAACGGCCGTCAGAACGGGAACGACCGGGGAAGCGCGCCGCCACATCGGTGATGCCATCGAGGAAGTGATCATGCATCACCACCAGCTGCTCATCCTTGGTCATCACCAGATCCTGTTCCAGATAGTCGGCCCCCATGCCATAGGCCAGTGCCTTGGACTCCAGGGTATGCTCGGGCAGGTAGCCGGAAGCGCCGCGGTGGGCAATCACCACCTTGCCTTCATCGGCAGCCAATGCGGGTAATGAGAGGGATGCCTCAAGGCTCAAGGCGATGAGGGAAACGGCGAGTTTTTTCATATGTGATGCTCTTTATTATTGTGTGTAGGTAATTGTTCTATCAGAGGTTTGTTGCAGTTATAGAAAGGGCGACGCAAGGCCGCCCTTCTGAGAATTCAGCTTGCTTTGCGCAGGCCATGGTGATGGTGTGCCAGCCACTCACCCAGTTGCTCTCGATCGGGATCGGACAGGCGCAACCCCAGCTTGCTGCGGCGCCAGAGGATATCGTTCAGAGTGCAGGCCCACTCCCGCTCGATAAGATAGCGCACCTCAGATTCGTATAGTCCGGCTCCAAAGTGCTGGCCACGGGACTCCTTGAGCCAGAGCCGGGCATGGGCGCCATAGGCTTCGGCGATACGCAGGGCGCTGCGATCATCGAGCCAGTCAAACTCCAGCGCAAAGGCCCGCGCCAGCTCGCGGACCGAGCAGTCAAACTCACCACCGGGCAGCCGGCTGCTGGCAGTCCAGTCATCCCCCATCTGGCTGAACCAGGGTTTGAGCTTGTTGCAGGCAGCCTGCGCCAACTTGCGATAGGTGGTGAGCTTGCCGCCAAATACCGAGAGCAGCGGCGCGCCGTCCGATTCGCCAGAGAGTTCGAGGGTGTAGTCGCGGGTCACCGCCTGCGGCGAGTCTGACTCGTCGTCACAGAGCGGGCGCACCCCTGCATAGGTCCAGATCACATCTTGCGGGGCGATCTGGCGAGTAAAGTGGGCGTTGACCACCTTGCACAGGTAGTTGATCTCGGCGTCGCTGATCTTCGCCTCGCGCGGACTGCCGTGGTGCTCCACATCGGTGGTGCCGATGAGGGAGTAGTCCTGCTGATAAGGGATGACGAAGACGATGCGGTTGTCTTCGTTTTGCAGGATATAGGCCTCTTCGCGCTCATGGATGCGCGGCACTATCATGTGGCTGCCTTTAATAAGGCGAATGCCGCGGGGGGATTTCTCGTGCAGGCTCTCATCATAGAAGGTCTTGACCCAGGGGCCGGCCGCATTGACCAGACCGCGGCAAGTGACATTGAACTGTTCGCCCCCTTCCCGCTCCAGAGTCAAGGTCCAGTGCTTTGAGCCACGCTCCGCCTTGACGCAGCGGGTGCGTGTCTGCACGTCGGCACCCTTGTCGCGCGCCATCATGGCATTGAGCACCACCAGCCGGGCATCGTCGACCCAGGCGTCCGAATACTCGAAACCCTTGTTGATACCGGAGATGAGGCCATCTTGCGGCAGGAAGCGCACGCCACAGCTGCCCTTGAGCTTGTCGCGCTTGGCCAGATTGTCATAAAGGAAGAGGCCGGCGCGGATCATCCAGGCCGGACGCAGATGCGGGCGGTGCGGCAGACGAAAACGCATCGGCCGAGCGATATGGGGCGCCATGCCGAGCAGCACCTCCCGCTCCGCCAGCGCCTCTTTCACCAGCCGGAATTCGTAATGTTCGAGATAGCGCAGACCACCGTGGATCAGCTTGCTGGAGTTGGAAGAGGTGGCTGAGGCGAGATCTTGCGCCTCGAACAGGGCCACTTTCAAACCCCGTCCTGCCGCATCAGCTGCAATGCCTACCCCGTTGATGCCGCCACCAACGACGACCAGATCATAATGTTCGCTCATGTTCACCTACTTTCATTTTTATGATTGCCATGACATAAATGTTTTATTTCGCTCATTTTAGAACGTAAAAACACAACAAACGAACATTTCATGGCGAAAGTGTGATCGCCACAGCCCGCCAGAAGTGGCAAAGGGAAGAGGTCAGCTGAGCAAATGGCGTCGGGCCAACATCGGCGGGTTAATAGCCAAAAAACCAGATTGAATAGTCGTTTTGACAATACCTATAAAGGGGTGGGGTGAGATGAGTGCGGGACTGGGGGAGAGAAAGATAAAGGAGGCCGCCCTGACGGGCGACCGGCACTGCCTTGGCGTGTTTCGCCGTCAGCCGATGTGGCAGGCGATCTGGTGTTGCGCCATCAATCGCGTCAGCTTTTCCGGTGGCTCCTGATCGGTAAAGAGAGCGTGGATCTGGCTGAGATTGCCCAGATTGACCATGGCGTTGCGGCCGAACTTGGTGTGGTCGGCGGCCAGGAACACCTGACGGGAGTGGGCGATGATGGCCTGGGCAATCTTCACCTCGTGATAGTCGAAATCGAGCAGGGAGCCGTCGTTGTCGATCCCCGAAATGCCGATGACGCCATAGTCCATGCGAAACTGACCAATGAAGTCGCGGGTCGCCTCCCCCACGATGCCGCCATCGCGGTTGCGGATCTCGCCACCGGCAATGATGACGGTGAAGTCATCCTTGGCCGTCAAAATGCTGGCCACGTTGAGGTTGTTGGTGACGATACGCAGCTCACGGTGATCGAGCAGGGCGCGGGCGATCGCCTCGGTGGTGGTACCTATGTCGATAAAGAGCGATGAACCGTCGGGAATATTGGCCGCGACCTCGCGGGCGATGCGCTCTTTCTCCTTGAGTTGCATCACTTTACGGGCACTGTAGGCGGTATTGACGGTACTCGAATGCAGGGAGGCACCGCCATGATGGCGCCGGATCTTGTTCTGTTCGGCGAGATCGTTCAGATCCCGGCGAATGGTCTGGGGGCTGACGTCAAAGTGGGTCACCAGATCGTCGGTCGAGACAAATCCCTGCCGCGTCAGGACGTCCAGGATCTCCAGATGTCGTTGGGTTTGCTTCACGCTTGCACTCCGATGATGAGACGAAAAAAGGCCCCGGCAGGTGCGGGGCCTTTTGGCAGTTTACCCGATCCCCTTGGGGATCAATAAGCTGAGGATCACGTTTTATGCCTTATGAGCCTCGGCTCTGGCTGCCACGGCAAGGTTCTCGTGCTTAAGAGTCATCGCCAGCAGGATGATGGAGAGCACGCAGGAGACGGTCAGTACCATGAAGCCGCCGTCCCAGCCGAAGTGGTCAACGGTGTAGCCCAGCATGGCGTTGGCTGCCACGGCGCCGCCCAGATAACCGAACAGACCGGTGAAGCCTGCCGCAGTACCGGCTGCTTTCTTCGGCGCCAGCTCAAGAGCATAGAGGCCGATCAGCATAACAGGGCCGTAGATCAGGAAGCCGATGGCCACCAGCGCCATCATGTCGATGGTCGGGTTACCGGCCGGGTTGAACCAGTAAACCAGCACTGCCAGGGTCACCAGCACCATGAACAGGATACCGGCCGGTGCACGGCGGCCCTGGAACATCTTGTCAGAGATCCAGCCACACAGCAGGGTGCCCGGAATACCGGCCCACTCGTAGAGGAAATAGGCCCAGGAGGAGTTGTCGACGGTGAAGTGCTTGGCCTCTTTCAGATAGGTTGGCGCCCAGTCCAGCACACCGTAACGAATGAGGTAAACGAAGGCGTTGGCGATCGCGATGTACCACAGCAGTTTGTTGTGCAGCACGTACTTGACGAAGATCTCCTTGGCGGAAAACTCCTGCTCGTGGCTCTCGTTGTAATCCTTCGGATAGTCGTTCTTGTACTCCTCGATAGGAGGCAAACCGACCGATTGCGGGGTATCACGCATCACGAAGAAGGCGATCACCGCGATGGCGGCCGCCGCTGCCGCAGGCACATAGAAGGCGCTGCGCCAGTCGTTGAACCAGCCCATCCCGAGGATAAACAGCGGGCCAATCATGCCGCCACCCACGTTGTGCGCCACGTTCCAGACCGCAACCACTTCGCCACGCTCTTTCTGTGACCACCAGTGCACCATGGTGCGACCGCAGGGCGGCCAGCCCATGCCCTGTGCCCAGCCGTTCAGGAACAACAGCACGAACATGATGGCGATGCTGGAAGTAGCCCAGTGCATGGTACCCATCATAAACATGAGACCGGCCGAGAGAAGCAGACCGGCAGAGAGGAAGTAGCGGGCGTTGGAGCGGTCAGAGACGTTTCCCATCAGGAACTTCGAGAGACCATAGGCAATAGACACCCCGGAGAGCGCGAAACCGAGATCACCACGGGAGAAGCCCTGCTCGATCAGATAGGGCATCGCCAGACTGAAGTTTTTCCGCACCAGATAGTAGCCGGCGTAACCGAAGAAGATCCCGAAGAACACCTGCCAACGCATACGTTTGTAGAAGGGGTCGACTTTGTCGGCCGTGAGCCTGTCGATGTGCGCCGCAGGCCTGAAGAGACTAAGCATGTTCTGCTTCCTTATTGTTGTTATGGGCGGTTGAGGATGCCCTGACCATCTCCACGAACCATGCGAGTCTCATGATTCGAAAGCGAGCTCATTGTGATCACATGCACTCATTTAATCTGTGATGCATGCTCAAATATTGCAGTTTTATTACAAATAAAAGCCCCCAATAAGCGGTTACCCAACAAGCGCCAGCCCGTGTGGAATAAGGATTTTGATGTACCACTTAAGTAGTACAAGGCAAGCATCAGCTTGCTTTACGTCACATTTCGTTAGCAATGTGTGGGATCTTGTCCACATTTCCCATGGCAGGGGGATGGTGAAATCTATGGGAAGGTTTATTTTCTCTCTCACCTGGGAACGAGCGAAAACGAGCATAACGTTTGCGCAAGAAGAATAAAGAAGCAGGAAACGTTTTCGGTTGCAATGGATCGCCACAATAAAGATAAAACGGAACATCAAACCTCTACGGGTGGATACCTAAGGAATACTTATGAGCATACAAAGACCCAATACCCTGCTTGGCGAGTGCATTGCCGAGTTTATCGGAACCGGCCTGCTGATCTTCTTCGGCGTCGGATGTGTGGCCGCACTTGTGTTGGCTGGCGCCAACTTCGGGCAGTGGGAAATCTCCATTACCTGGGGTCTGGGCGTGGCCATCGCTATCTATGTGACCGGCGGCATTTCAGGTGCCCACCTCAACCCGGCCGTGACCCTGGCGCTGATGACCTTCGCCGGTTTCGACAAGCGCAAGGTGGTGCCCTACATCATCGCCCAGATAGCTGGTGCCTTCTGCTTCGCGGCCCTTGTCTACTTCCTTTATGGTAACCTTTTCACCCAGTGGGAAGTGACCCATAACGTGGTGCGCGGCAGCGTCGAGAGCCTCGGCACCGCCGGGATCTTCTCCACCTACCCCAATGCCCTGCTGACCAATATGCAAGCTTTTGCCGTCGAGCTGGTGATCACCGCCGTCCTGATGCTGGGCATCATGGCGCTGGGTGACAACAACAACGGCGCCCCCAAAGGATTCGCGGCCGCCCTGCTGATCGGTATCCTGATCGCGGTGATCGGTGCCTCCCTCGGCCCGTTAACCGGTTTTGCCATGAACCCGGCTCGTGATTTTGGCCCCAAACTGTTCGCGTTCTTTGCTGGCTGGGGCGATGTGGCCCTGACCGGTGGCCGTGACAACCCCTACTTCTGGGTCCCTATCCTTGGACCTATTGTCGGTGCCCAGATTGGTACCGCTCTGTATGTCAAAGTGCTGGCTCCCTGCGTCCCGGGCAACCGTGTCGTCACCACCGAGCAAGCGACCCAAACCGCCAAAGAAGAGGCTGCCGCATAAGAGCGGCCCCCTCCAACGTATAAAAACGTGGAAAATAGAAACGTGGAGAACATCATGTCTGCTGAAAAGAAATATGTCGTCGCTCTGGACCAGGGAACCACCTCTTCCCGCGCCATCGTGTTTGATCAGGATGCCAACATTATCGGTACCTCCCAGCGCGAATTTACCCAGCACTACCCGAAAGCGGGCTGGGTAGAGCACGACCCGATGGAGATCTGGGCAACCCAATCCTCCGTCTTTACCGAAGTGCTGGCCAAGACCGGCCTGCGCAGCGAAGAGATCGCCGCCATCGGTATCACCAACCAGCGTGAAACCACCGTTGTCTGGGAAAAGGCCACCGGCAAGCCCATCTACAACGCCATCGTCTGGCAGTGCCGCCGTACCGCCGCCATCTGCGAAGAGCTCAAAGCTCGCGGTCTGGAAGAGTACGTGCGCGAGAACACCGGTCTGGTGCTGGATGCCTACTTCTCCGGTACCAAGGTGAAGTGGATCCTCGACAACGTGGAAGGTGCCCGCGAGAAAGCGATGAACGGCGAGCTGCTGTTCGGCACCATCGACACCTGGCTGGTCTGGAAGATGACCAATGGCGAAGTGCACGTCACCGACCCGACCAACGCCTCCCGTACCATGCTCTACAACATCCGCGACCTGAAGTGGGATCAGCGCATGCTGGACGAGCTGGGCATCCCCATGTCCATGCTGCCACAAGTGAAACCCTCTTCCGAAGTTTACGGCTACACCACCCGTGGTGGCGGCTCCCGTATCCCCATCGCCGGTATCGCTGGTGACCAGCAATCTGCCCTGTTCGGCCAGCTCTGCTTTGAAAAAGGAATGGCCAAAAACACCTACGGCACCGGCTGCTTCATGCTGATGAACACCGGCACCGAGCCGGTTCGCTCCAGCAACGGCCTGCTGACTACCGTTGCCATCGGCCCGAAAGGGGAAGTGAACTACGCGCTGGAAGGTGCAGTGTTCATGGGCGGCGCCACCATCCAGTGGCTACGTGACGAGCTAAAGATCATCCACGATGCCCGCGATACCGACTACTTTGCCTCCAAGGTGGGCGATACCAACGGCGTCTATCTGGTACCGGCCTTCGTCGGTCTGGGCGCGCCCTACTGGGATCCGTATGCTCGCGGCACCATGGTCGGCCTGACCCGTGGCGCCAACCGCAACCACATCATTCGTGCCGCGCTGGAATCCATCGCCTATCAGAGCCGCGATGTACTGGATGCGATGCAGCAGGACTCCGGCATCAAGCTGGCAGCGCTGAAAGTAGACGGTGGCGCCGTAGCCAACGACTTCCTGATGCAGTTCCAGGCTGACATGATGCACACCCCGGTGGTGCGTCCGACTCGCATCGAGACCACCGCCATGGGCGCCGCCTTCCTGGCGGGTCTGGCAGTCGGCTTCTGGAAGAGCTCGGGCGAGCTGGAAGACAAGTTCAGCGTGGACCGCGAGTTCATCCCGCAGATGGACAGAGACGATCGCGCCAAGCGCTACAGCGGTTGGAAGAAAGCGGTCGAACGTTCACGCCGCTGGGCTGAAGAGGAGTGATCGGATAACCGACCTCCGTTGACCCGAAAAACAAGAGAGGCCGACACACATGCCGGCCTCTCATTTTACCTCTGCATACCCTACCCATCCCCCATCCACATTCATGCCAGCATTCAGAATAG
>NZ_JBODRQ010000076.1:0-17996 GCF_050633025.1 Aeromonas sp. | reverse complement strand
CAGTATGGCTATTACCATGACAGATGCCGCCGCGGCACGGGTTTCCTCTTTTCTGGCTAACCGGGGCAAGGGCATTGGCCTGCGCCTCGGCGTCAAAACCACCGGCTGCTCCGGTCTGGCCTACGTGCTTGAGTTCGTTGATGAACTGACCGATGAGGATCAGGTGTTCGAGCAGCAGGGCGTCAAGATTATTGTCGATGCCAAGAGCCTGATCCATCTGGATGGCACCGAGCTGGATTTCGTCAAGGAGGGCCTCAACGAGGGCTTCCAGTTCAACAATCCCAACGCCAAAGGCGAGTGTGGTTGCGGCGAAAGCTTCAGTGTCTGAGATGTTTGACGTCAATGATCCTTCGTCTGTGGTTGAACGGGTCGCCCATGACCCGTTCAACCACATCTCATTTGCCAGGGGCGAGTGAGGTAGTGGCGAACGTTTCCAAGAGGTTTGCATGAATCATTTTGAGCTGTTTGGGCTGGTTGAAGGCTTCGAGCTCGATACCCGTCAGTTGGCTGATACCTACCGCCAGCTGCAAACCCAATTCCATCCTGATCGTTTTGCCACCGCCCCCGAACGGGAGCAGCTGATTGCGGTGCAACGTGCCGCCCAGATCAACGAAGCATTCACCACCCTCAAGGCGCCGCTGCGCCGTGCCGAGTATCTGCTCTCCCTGCGTGGCACCGATATCCGCGGTGAACAGCAGACTCTGCAAGATACCGCGTTTCTGATGCAGCAGCTGGAGTGGCGCGAGCGTCTGGCCGACCTGAAAGATGACGCCGACCCTGAGCGCGCCATCAAGGATTTTCGCAGCGAGATCAGGCATGATCACCAGCTGTTGATGCAGCAGCTGACCGAGTCTCTTGCCGCCGGCAGAGATCTCGTTGCCGCTGATTGCGTTCGCAAACTCAAGTTTGTCGACAAGCTCCTCGAAGAGCTGGAACGATTCGAAGACTCGCTTCTCGAGTCTTGATCCTTTAACGCTGGAAGTTTCATTACCCATGGCATTACTGCAAATCGCCGAACCCGGCCAGAGCGCTGTTCCTCATCAGCACAAACGTGCCGTCGGCATCGATCTCGGCACCACCAACTCTCTCGTCGCTGCGGTTCGCAGCGGTCACGCCGATACCCTTTGCGATGAGCAAGGGCGCGACCTGCTCCCGTCAGTGGTGCACTATCAAAGCGACGCTATTCGAGTCGGGATTGATGCCAAGCGCGAAGCGGCGCTTGATCCTCACAACACCATCGTCTCGGTCAAACGGATGATGGGCAAGGCGCTGGCCGATATCGATACCCGCCAGCAGCCTTACCAGTTTGTTGCCGCCGACAACGGTATGCCGCAGTTGCAGACCCGTCAGGGGCTGGTCAACCCGGTGCAGGTATCGGCCGAAATTCTCAAAAAACTGGCCGAGCGTGGCGCCCAGACCCTGGGTGGGGATCTCGATGGGGTTGTCATCACCGTGCCCGCCTATTTCGATGATGCCCAGCGTCAGGGCACCAAGGATGCGGCCCGTCTGGCCGGTCTGCACGTGCTGCGCCTGCTCAACGAGCCGACTGCGGCCGCGATTGCCTATGGCCTCGACTCCGGTCAGGAAGGGGTGATTGCGGTTTACGATCTGGGGGGCGGTACCTTCGATATCTCCATCCTGCGGCTGCATCGAGGTGTGTTCGAAGTGATGGCGACCGGCGGTGATTCTGCCCTCGGCGGCGATGATTTTGATCACCTGCTGGCGGACTGGATCAAGGAGCAGGCGGGCCTCTCCGGTGAACTGGATGCCCATCTGCAGCGTGAGCTATTGGATGTGGCTGCCGCCGTCAAGCACGGTCTGACCGATGCCGAGCAGGTGGCGTGCACCTTTGCTGGCTGGCAGGGTTCAGTGAGCCGCCGCCAGTTTGATGAACTCATCACCCCGCTGGTGAAACGGACCTTGCTGGCTTGTCGCCGCGCCCTGCGCGATGCCGCTCTCGAGCAGGTGGAAGTGCTGGAAGTGGTGATGGTCGGTGGCTCCACCCGGGTGCCGCTGGTGCGTGAACTGGTGGGCGAGTTCTTCCAGCGTACGCCGCTGACCAGCATCGATCCGGACAAGGTGGTCGCCATCGGCGCCGCCATCCAGGCCGATATTCTGGTGGGCAACAAGCCTGATGCAGAGATGCTGCTGCTGGACGTTATCCCGCTGTCGCTGGGTCTGGAGACCATGGGTGGCCTCGCCGAGAAGGTGATCCCGCGCAACACCACCATTCCGGTGGCCCGCGCCCAGGAGTTCACCACCTTCAAGGATGGTCAGACCGCCATGGCCATTCACGTGGTACAGGGTGAACGCGAGCTGGTGGCCGATTGCCGCTCCCTGGCCCGCTTTACCCTGACCGGTATTCCGCCGATGGCAGCCGGCGCCGCCCATATTCGCGTCACCTTCCAGGTGGATGCGGATGGTCTGCTCTCGGTCAGCGCCATGGAGAAATCCTCCGGCGTGCAGGCCGAGATCCAGGTCAAGCCCTCTTACGGGCTGGCGGAGCAGGATATCCTCAACATGCTGAGCGCCTCCATCGAGAACGCCCAGCAGGATATGGATGCCCGCATGCTGGCCGAGCAGCAGGTTGAAGCCGACCGGGTGGTCGAGAGTCTCAATGCGGCGCTGGCCGCCGATGGCGATGCCCTGCTCAATGCTGCCGAGCGTGCCGAGATTGATGCCGCCATCGCCCATCTGCTGACCATGCGCAACAGCGGCGCAACCCATCAAATCAAAGAAGCCATTGAGGCAGCCGATGCTGTCAGTGGCGAATTTGCAGCCCGCCGGATGGACGCCTCCATCCGCAAGGTGCTGACCGGACAAAACGTCAACAAGGTGTAATATGCCAAAACTGATCATTCTTCCTCATCCCGTACTCTGTCCGGATGGCGCCGCCCTCGAGGGGCAAAGCGGCGAGACCATTCTGGATGTGGCGCTGCGCAACGGTATCGAAATCGAGCATGCCTGCGAGAAATCCTGTGCCTGCACTACCTGCCACTGCGTGGTGCGCGAGGGCTTTGACTCTCTCGAGCCAAGCGACGAGCTGGAAGACGACATGCTGGACAAGGCGTGGGGGCTGGAGCCTGAATCCCGTCTTAGTTGCCAGGCAAAATTGGCGGACGAGGATCTGGTGGTGGAACTGCCCAAGTACACCCTGAACCTTGCCTCTGAACGCCATTAATTACACATGAGTGAATTGCACCTGCAGCATCCTGTGGTGCTTCAGTGATATGGTGGAAGGCCGTGACCCTCGGGGGTACGGCCTTTTTTGTATTCGTTATTCTCTCTTTGCCAATAAGCTCTTTCCCATAAAGAGTGCTTATACATAGTGCTAGTAAAAAGGAAGCAAACACGATGGCTGACATGATGAAGGTAGCGTTATCCACCCAGGCTGCGGCCGCCTATTGGGGCGAGGGCGCCCAGCTCAGTTTCAATGGCGACGAGGCACTGATCCATCTTGGTGCTGCCGGTCAGGAGAAGGATGTTCTGCGCACCGTTCAGCGCGCCGCCCGTCGCCTCGAATCGAGCGGGATCAAGCGGGTGACGCTGGTCGGTGAAGGCTGGGATCTGGAGCGTCGCTACGCGTTCGCCCAGGGGTTCTACGCCGCCAAGGGAGCCCGTGAACTGGATTTCGGCCAGCAGAGCGATGCGGACGCCCGTGAACTGGGTGCGCTGCTCAAGGCGGTTCGCTGGGTACGTGACATCACCAATGGCTGTCCGGAAGAGATCTACCCCATGAGTCTGGCGGAATCGGCCCTGTTGCTCATTCGTGGTCTGGCCGGGGATCAGGTCACTGCCCGCATCACCGCCGGTGAAGCGCTGCGCGAGTCCGGCCATATCGGGATCTGGTCGGTGGGCCGTGGCAGCGAGCGCGAGCCGGTGCTGCTGGAGCTCGACTACAACCCGACCGGTGATCGCAATGCACCCGTGGTGGCGGCGCTGGTGGGCAAGGGGATCACTTTCGATTCCGGTGGCTACTCCATGAAGTCCTCTGACAACATGCTGCCGATGAAGTCCGATATGGGCGGCGCTGCCATGGTGACTGGCGCGCTGGCGCTGGCCATCAGCCGCGGTCTCAACCAGCGGGTGAAGTTGATCCTCTGCTGCGCCGAGAACCTGGTCTCGGGCCACGCCTTCAAGCTGGGCGACATCCTCACCTACAAGAACGGCATCTCGGTCGAGATCCAGAACACCGATGCGGAAGGGCGTCTGGTGCTGGCCGATGGCCTGATGGCGGCCTCCGACAGCGGTGCGGCTTATATCCTTGACGCAGCCACCCTGACCGGCGCCGCCAAGATGGCGCTGGGGCGCGACTACAATGCGGTGTTTGCCCTCGATGAGACCGAACAGCTTCGTGCGCTGGCCGCCGCCAAGGTGGAAAACGAACAGGCGTGGGCGCTGCCGCTGGAACCCTGGCATGCCAGCCAGCTCACCTCGGCCTTTGCCGATCTGGGCAACGTCGCCTCGGCAGAAGGCACGGCCGGTGCCACCACGGCTGCTGCGTTTCTCTCCCGTTTCGTACGTGATGAGGGCAAGGGTTGGGTGCACCTGGATCTGGCGGCCTCCTATCAGAAATCGGGCAATGATCTCTGGGCGACCGGCGCCAAGGGGCACGGTCTGCGTACCATCGCCCGCTGGCTGCAGGAGGTGACTGTATGACTATCTGGTTAAGTCTGATCTCGGGTGACGTACAGCTGGTTCATAACGCGACAGTTTGCGCGCTATCGGCCCTTCGTGGGCTGCAGGAGGTGACCGCATGAATGTCTGGCTGAGTCGTGAATTTGCACCGGCCGAGTGGGGGGAGGGGGCGCTGCTCTCTCACCGTGCCGACGGCATGGTGATCCATCTGGTGACGGCCAATCCGCTGCTCGATATCCAGCAGGCGGCCCGTCGCCTCTGCCAGCAGGGGATCCAGAAAGTGACCCTGGCTGGTCATTGGGAGCGTGAACAGCAGTGGGCATTTGCCCAAGGGCTGCAAACCCCCAAGGCGGAGGTGCAACTGCAGTGGGCCATGTCCTCGGAAGAGGACAGAGAGGAGCTGGAAGCGCGTTGGCTCTGCGGCCGCTGGGTGCGCGAGATGACCAATGCCACCCCGGAGCAGTTGGGCCCGTTGGAGCTGGCGGTGGAAGCGGCCTCCTTTATTACCGAGCTGGCGCCGGACAAGGTGAGTCATCGCATTTTGAAAGGAGAAGCGCTGCAACAGGCGGGCTGGGTCGGCCTCTATCAGGTGGGCCGCGGCAGTGTGCGCGAACCGGTATTGCTGGAGCTCGACTTCAACCCGGAGCGTGACCCCAAGGCGCCGGTGGCGGCAGCGCTGGTAGGCAAGGGGATCACCTTTGACTCCGGCGGCTACTCCATGAAGAGCTCCGAGGGGATGCTCACCATGAAGTGCGACATGGGTGGTGCGGCGATTGTCACCGGTGCGCTGGCGCTGGCCATGCTGCGTGGGCTCGACAAGCGGGTGAAGCTGATCCTCTGCTGCGCCGAGAACCTGGTCTCCGGCCACGCCTACAAGCTGGGCGACATCCTCACCTACAAGAACGGCACCACGGTCGAGATTGTGAATACCGATGCCGAGGGGCGGCTGGTGCTGGCCGACGGCCTGCAACTGGCGAGCGAGTCCGGCGCACCGCTGATCATCGATGCCGCGACCCTGACCGGCGCTGCCGTGATGGCGCTGGGTGGGCGCTACAATGCCCTGTTTGGCCTCGATAAAGGGCTGGTAAGCCGGGCCATGACCTATGCCGATGCCGAGCATGAGCCGGCCTGGCCGCTACCGCTGGAGCCCTGGCACCGCCAGCAGTGCCCCTCCCATTACGCCGACACGGCCAACAGCCGTCCGGTGAAGGGGGGCGGGCCGGGTGGCGCCTCCAACGCGGCGGGTTTCCTCTCCCGTTTCGTTGCCAACGAAGGGATGGGCTGGCTGCATATCGATCTGGCCGCCTGCTTCAGTGATAACGGCGATGCCCTCTGGGCGCCGGGGGCCAATACCCTGGGGATGCGCACCATAGCGCGGGCCCTGCTGGCGGAAGCCAAATAGGCGAGACAAGGCACCTTCGGGTGCCTTTTTCATGCTGTTCGAATTGTGAACAAAAAATGGGATTTTGGCGGCTTAAGGTAACTATCGTGCGCAAGCGCACATATTTTCCGGCTCTGCTCGGTCAAGATGAGTGTGGATGTTGATTGCAAGGGAGTGATGTTTAATAAAAAGTTGCTTTTTTGTGTGTTTTTCCGGTTTTTGTTTACGTATAATCGCCAGCGAACATGGATTCTAACAATAAAACTCTGTAGTTAAGGAAAGATATCAATGGCCATCGAACGTACCTTCTCTATCGTTAAACCGGATGCTGTCAGCAAGAACCTGATCGGTGCCATCTATAGCCGTTTCGAAAGCGCAGGCTTGAAAGTGGTGGCATCCAAAATGCTGCACATGAGCAGTGAACAGGCTGCCGGTTTCTATGCCGAACATCAGGGCAAGCCTTTTTATGACAATCTGGTCAGCTTCATGACCTCTGGCCCTGTCATGGTGCAGGTGCTGGAAGGGGAAGACGCCATCCGTCGCAATCGCGAGATCATGGGGGCTACCAATCCGAAAGAGGCGCTGGCTGGTACCTTGCGTGCCTGTTATGCCGAGAGCATCGATCGCAACGCCGTGCATGGCTCCGATGCACCTGCATCCGCTGCCCGCGAAATTGCCTACTTCTTCTCTGACAACGAGATCTGCCCGCGCGGCTGATTTACGTGGATGATGACCCAAGGGAGCCTCGGCTCCCTTTGTTGTTTTCGCTGTTTACGCAATATCCCTCTATTCTCCAGGTGGAAAGCCAGACCCATTATTTGTACAATGCCGCCCCCTGACGTCGTCAGCCAATAATTGATGAAGTGTTTGAACTGAGGCCATTGATGAGCGAAACAAAAATCAACCTGCTGGATCTTGATCGGGATGCCATGCGTGCCTTTTTCGTCGAACTGGGCGAGAAGCCGTTCCGGGCAGATCAGGTCATGAAGTGGATCTATCACTTTGGGTGTGATGATTTCGATCAGATGACCAACGTCAACAAGGTGCTCAAGGAGCGCCTGAAGGTGATCGCCGAGATCAAGGCGCCCGAGATCAGCCGCGAGCAGCGCTCTGCCGATGGCACCATCAAGTGGGCCCTGCAGGTGGGTGATCAGGAAGTAGAGACTGTTTACATCCCGGAAGATGATCGCGCGACCCTCTGTGTCTCCTCTCAGGTCGGCTGTGCGCTGGAGTGCAAGTTCTGCTCTACCGCCCAACAAGGCTTCAACCGCAACCTGAAAGTCTCCGAGATCATCGGGCAGGTGTGGCGTGCTGCCCGTGTGGTCGGTGGCAAGCGTCCCATCACCAACGTGGTGATGATGGGGATGGGCGAGCCGCTGCTCAACCTCGCCAACGTGGTGCCCGCCATGCGTCTGATGATGGATGACTACGGTTTTGGTATCTCCAAGCGCCGGGTGACCATCTCTACCTCTGGCGTGGTACCTGCGCTGGACAAGCTGGGTGACCAGATCGACGTGGCGCTGGCTATCTCCCTGCACGCCCCAAACGACAAGCTGCGTTCAGAGATCATGCCGATCAACGACAAGTACAACATCGAGGAGTTCCTCGCCGGTGTCCGTCGTTACCTGGCCAAATCCAATGCCAACGGTGGCCGGGTGACCGTCGAATATGTGCTGCTCGATCATATTAATGACGATATGCAGCATGCGCACGAGCTGGCCAAGGCTCTCAAGGATACTCCGAGCAAGATCAACCTGATCCCGTTCAATCCCTTCCCGGGCAACCCTTACGGCAAGCCGAGCAACAGTCGTATCGATCGCTTTTCCAAGGTGCTGATGGAGTACGGTTTTACCGTGATCGTTCGCAAGACCCGTGGTGACGATATCGATGCCGCTTGCGGCCAGCTGGTGGGCGATGTAATTGACCGCACCAAGCGCACCATTAAAAATCGGATGCAACAGGATGGGATTTCCGTCAAAATGGTTTAACTGTTAAGCCATTGTATAGACAGGGAATGGATACACGTACATTAATGGTAGTGGCAGCGCTTAGTGCGCTGCCAGGCTGTGTGACCGAGACCACTTACGCTGGCCAGAACTCTACCCAGCGTGAAGTGGGTCCTGATCTCAAGGCGGCGGCCCAAACCCGCCTTGACCTGGGTATCCAGTACCTGCGTCAGGGTAATGCCGAGCAGGCCAAGTTCAATCTTGACCGCGCTCTTCAATATGATCCCTCCAACTCCCGGATCCAGATCGGTTTTGCCTACTTCTACCAGAGGGTAGGGGATTTCAAGGCTGCCGAGACCCATTACAAGAACGCCCTTGCCATGGATCCGTCCAATGCTGACGCAATGAATAATTATGGTGCCTTCCTCTGTGATCGCGGCCGATATGCCGAGGCAGATCAGGCGTTCAACCAGGCTGTTATTCAGCCAGGCTATGTAAAAATTGCCGATACCTATGAAAATGCGGCACTTTGTGCGCTGCAAAATCGCAGAAATGATAAAGCAAGCGAGTACTATCGCCTGGCCTTGGGGTATAATCCCCGCAATCCAGGGTTATTGCTGGACTTGGCCGAGCTTTCCATGAAAGATGGCAAGCTGCCTGATGTGCAGTCCTACCTCGCCCGTTTTGCCGATGTGTCAGACGAGAATGAGGAAAGTCTCTGGTTGAGACTTAGATTGGCGCAGGCGATGGACAAGCCGGCATTACTCCACCAATTCGGGAATGAGCTGGTAAGGCAATATCCCACTTCGCAACAAGCCAAGCGTTATTTAGCCAATGACTACTGAACAGCAACACGATTTTCAAGACGAAACCCAGGCAGTGGGTCCAGGCCAACTGCTGCGCAACGCCCGCGAACAGCTTGGCTGGACACGAGAACAGGTTGCGTCCCGCATTCACCTTCGTCTGACCCTGATCGCCGCTATCGAATCGGATACCTACGATAAGCACACGTCCCATACCTTTATCCGGGGCTATTTGCGTTCCTACGCCAAGCTGGTCGGGATCCCTGACGAGACCATTCTGGCTGCCTATGACAAGCTGGGATTGACACCTCCCGACAATATCGACATGCAGAGTTTCTCCCGTCGCTCCCGCCAGCAAGCCAACGACAGTCGGCTCAAGGTGGTGACCTGGCTGGTGATCCTGGTGTTGATTGCGCTCTCGGTCGCCTGGTGGTGGCAGAGTACTGCTCGTCGATCCGCCGGTGATGAAGCGCTGGCAGCCACCGAGATGAGTGCAACCGGTTCGACTCCGGCTGAACCTGCCATCACGCCGCCCGATGCGATCAACACCGCGCCGGTGGAAGGCGCAGCCATCGCACCGGCCGCCACGGACGTGGCGGCCCCTGCGGTGGTTTCCGATGCGACTGCTACCCTGGCGCCTGCTTCTGCGGCTGTTGCCCCGAGCGATGTCAGCGCGGCTGTCGGCACTGCGACCGATGCCGCGGTATCCGGCGCCAATGGCACCGAATCTGAAGAGGTTGTCGTGGATCCGGCGACTGCGCCACAACTGAAGATGAGCTTCACCGCCGATTGCTGGCTGGATGTGAAGGATGCCAACGGCAAGACCCTGTTCAGTGGTCTGAAGAAGGCCAACGACGAGCTGGTGCTGGAAGGCGCCGAGCCCCTGAAGTTCATCATTGGCGCGCCCATGGCCGTCAAGCTTGACTACAAGGGTCAGTCGTTTGATATGAGCCGTTACAACAACGGCCGTACTGCCCGCTTCTCACTGCCGCAGGAGTAATCTGTTAGTCATGTCCGCACACGAATCTCCCATTATTCGTCGTAAATCCAGACAGATCATGGTTGGCAATGTACCGGTAGGGGGCGATGCCCCCATTACGGTGCAGACCATGACCAACACCAAGACCACAGATGTCGCCGCCACTGTTGAGCAGATCCAGCGGATCGAGCGGGTCGGTGCCGATATCGTCCGTGTCTCAGTGCCCACCATGGAAGCGGCGGAAGCCTTCCGGCTCATCAAACAGCAGACCCGCATCCCCATCGTTGCCGATATCCACTTCGACTATCGCATCGCCCTGAAAGTGGCCGAGTACGGTGCCGACTGCCTGCGTATCAACCCCGGCAACATCGGCAACGAGCAGCGGGTGCGCTCGGTGGTCGATTGCGCGCGCGACCTCAATATCCCGATCCGTATCGGGGTCAATGGCGGGTCGCTGGAGAAAGATATCCAGGAGAAGTACGGCGAGCCGACCCCAGAGGCGCTGGTGGAGTCCGCCATGCGTCACGTGGACTACCTCGATCGCCTCGATTTCCAGGACTTCAAGGTGAGCGTCAAGGCCTCTGATGTGTTCCTGGCGGTCGGTGCCTATCGCCTGCTGGCCAAGCAGATCGAGCAGCCGCTGCACCTTGGCATCACCGAAGCGGGCGGTTTCCGTGCCGGTGCGGTGAAGTCCTCCATTGGTCTTGGCATGCTGCTGGCTGACGGTATTGGCGATACCCTGCGCATCTCGCTGGCGGCTGATCCGGTGGAGGAGGTAAAGGTCGGTTTCGATATCCTCAAATCTCTGCGGATCCGCTCCCGTGGCATCAACTTCATCGCTTGCCCCTCCTGCTCCCGTCAGGAGTTCGACGTCATTGGCACTGTCAATGCGCTGGAAGAGCGGCTCGAAGACATCATCACCCCGATGGATGTCTCCATCATCGGCTGTGTGGTGAACGGGCCGGGCGAAGCGCTGGTTTCCGATCTGGGTCTTGCCGGTGCGGCCAACAAGAGTGCCTTCTACGAAGGAGGCCAGCGCGTTGACCGACTCGACAACAAGGATCTCATCCCGACCCTTGAGCGCCGCATTCGTGCCCGCGCCGCCATGCTGGATCCCGCCAACCGGATCCCGATGGACAAGGAGTGAGCGAAACAGGGCCACATTGGGTGGCCCTTTTTCCAGGTGACTGATTTTAAATCCCGCATCCGGATTCCCTGATTTTACCTCGGGGGGGAAAATCCCTATAATGCGGCCAAATTTTACCTCTTTTTCTCGAGTATCAACGTGGCAAAACAGATCCAAGCTATTCGCGGTATGAATGATTGCCTGCCGGAGCAGAGCCCGGTATGGCAGAAGGTTGAACAGATCCTGCGCCAGGTCGTTGCCAGCTATGGCTACAGCGAAGTGCGCATGCCGATTGTCGAGCAGACTCATCTGTTCAAGCGCGCCATCGGTGAAGTGACCGACGTGGTCGAAAAAGAGATGTACACCTTTGAAGATCGCAACGGCGACAGCCTGAGCCTGCGTCCGGAAGGGACCGCCAGCTGCGTCCGTGCCGGTATCGAACACGGCCTGCTCTACAACCAGGAACGCCGGATGTGGTACATGGGCCCCATGTTCCGTCACGAGCGCCCCCAGAAGGGCCGTTATCGCCAGTTCCACCAGTTCGGTGTCGAGCTGTTTGGCATCAACGGGCCGGACATTGACGCTGAGCTGATCATGCTGACCCACCGTCTGTGGCGTCTGTTTGGCATCAGCGAGCATGTCACCCTGCAGCTCAACACCCTGGGTCAGAGCGCCGAGCGTGCCGCCTACCGCGATGCGCTGGTGGCTTATCTGGAGCAGTACAAGGACCAACTGGACGAAGAGAGCCAGCGCCGCATGTACAGCAACCCGCTGCGGGTGCTCGACTCCAAGGACGAGAAAGTGCAGGCCGTGCTGGTCGGCGCCCCCCGTCTGTTCGATCATCTGGGGGCGGAGAGTCTGGCCCACTTCGAGGGGCTCAAGCGCCTGCTCGAGTCCGCCGGTATCAAGTACGAAGTGAACGAGCGTCTGGTTCGTGGTCTTGACTACTACAATCTGACCGTATTCGAGTGGGTCACCAACAGTCTGGGTGCCCAAGGTACAGTTTGTGCCGGTGGCCGCTACGATGGTCTGGTGGAGCAACTGGGTGGTCAACCGACTCCTGCCGTGGGCTTTGCCATGGGTATGGAGCGGCTGGTGCTGATGCTGGAGACCCTCGAGCTCAACGCCGATATCCGCCCGGCGGTGGATGTCTATCTGGCGATGGTGGGCGAGGAGACCGAACAGGCTGGCTTCCAGCTGGCCGAGCGTCTGCGTGATGCCCTGCCGGACCTGCGCCTCATGAGCCACTGCGGCGGCGGCAACTTCAAGAAACAACTCAAACGTGCCGACAAGAGCGGCGCGGCAATCGCCCTGATCCTTGGTGAAACCGAGGTGCAAAACGGGGAGATCACTATCAAATATCTGCGTGGTCAGGCCGAGCAACAGACCGTCAAGGTTGACGCCGCCATTGCCCTGCTGGCAGCCAAAGGAGAGTAAGCTGTGGAAGTCTATACCACCGAAGAACAACAGGTTGAGGTTATCAAGGAGTGGTGGAAAGAGAACGGAACCTCGGTGATCGCCGGGACCGTGATCGGTCTGGTCGGTCTGTTCGGCTGGCGCTTTTACAACCAGCACCAGCAAGAGACCATGGAGGCCTCCTCACTCACTTATAACCAGGTGATTGAGCAGCTGGCCAAGGGGGATGCCACCGGTTTCGAGCAGGCACAGCAGTTTGTCACCGCCAACAAGGGCGACTCCTATGGCGAGTTGGCCGCGCTGCAATTGGCTGCCGCTGCCGTCAAGGCGGGCAAGCTGGATCTGGCTGCCGAGCAGCTGGCTCAGGTCGCCACCACTGGTGACGACAGCATCAAACCCATCGCATCCTTGCGTCTGGCTCGCGTGCTGAATGATCAGGGTAAGGCCGATGAAGCGCTGGCCCAGCTGAGCAAGATAACTAGCGAGGCTTTCAAGGCCCAGGTGGCCGAGGCCCGTGGTGACATTTTGCAAAAGCAGGGCAAGAGCGAAGAGGCGCGTGATGCCTATCAGGCGGCGGCGGATGCCGGCGGCCTGCAGGGTAGCGCCGAGCTCAAGCTGAAAATGGACGATCTGGCCCTGCCGGCCGTTGCGACTGGTGAGGCACCGGATGCGTAATCTATTCAAGATGGTGGCGCTGGGGGCTGCGGTCTCCTTCGCTCTGCAGGGTTGCTCCCTGTTCAGTTCCGAAGAGGATCTCAACCCGATGGCGCCGCTGCCCAAGGTTGAATCTGCCTTCACGGCCGACACCGCATGGTCATCCACTGTGGGTGATGGCATCGGTGACTTCTACTCCCAGCTCAAGCCGGTGGTGGAAGAGGATCGCATCTACGCGGCGGCCCGCGACGGCGATGTCAGCGCCTTTGACCGTGCCAGTGGCGATCGCCTCTGGACCGTCGATCTGGCCGACCTGCCGGTCAACGCCGACAAGCGCAGCGCTCGTCTCTCCGGTGGTCTGGTCTCCCGTTACGGCAAGCTGTTCCTCGGCTCCGAGAACGGGGTGGTCTACGCCCTGAACGAAGAGAATGGCGAAGTGCTGTGGCAGACCAATGTGCCCGGCGAAGTGGTGGCAAGCCCCGCGGTGGAAGATGGCCGCGTGGTGGTGTTGACCACCTCCGGTCGCCTGATCGCCCTCGACACTGATGAAGGCAAGATGCAGTGGTCGCTCTCCGAAGAGCAGCCGCCGCTGACCCTGCGCAGTGCCGGTGCACCGGTGATCACCAACGGCGCCGTGATTTACGGCCGTGCCGATGGCAAGGTGGGCATCGCCCTGCTGAGCAATGGCCAGCCGGTGCGTCAGTCCAAAGTGGCTGATCCGCGTGGAGCTACCGAGCTTGACCGCATGGTGGACGTCGATGCCAGCCCGCTGATTGCCGGTGATGAGCTCTATGCCATCGCCTACAACGGTCAGCTGATGGCCCGCAAACTGATGAGCGGCGATGAGGTGTGGAAGCGCAAGTATTCCGGTTATCGTGATCTTGCGATCACCGGTAACGCCATTGTGCTGACCGACAGTCGCAGCCACCTGTTTGCCATCGACCGTCGCAACGGTCTGGAGCTGTGGTCCAACACCCAGCTGGAAAATCGTACCGTCACTGCACCTGTCATTTTTGGTGACTATGTGGTGGTGGGTGATGTGGAAGGATACCTGTACTGGCTTGATCGTACCGACGGTACCATCAAGGCGATGCAGCAACTCGACAGCAGTGGTTTGTATGCTGCCCCACTGGTTGATGGCGAGACCCTGTATGTGCAGAGCCGTGGCGGCAAGCTGTACGCGCTAAAGCGTCCTTGATCGTCCGATAAAGTGAATATCCGGCTCCTGGTCTTCGGACCCGGAGCCTTTGTCGTCTTGAGAATGAGGCTTTTATGACTCCTGTAGTAGCCCTGGTGGGCCGCCCCAATGTGGGGAAATCCACCCTGTTTAACCGCCTGACCCGTACCCGGGATGCCCTGGTTGCCGACTTCCCCGGCCTGACCCGGGACCGTAAATATGGTCAGGCGAAGTTGGGCGAGCTGGAATTTATCGTGGTCGATACAGGCGGTATCGATGGCACCGAAGAGGGTATCGAGCTGAAGATGGCCGAGCAATCCCTGCTGGCCATCGAAGAAGCGGATGTCGTGCTGTTCATGGTGGATGCCCGTGCCGGTCTGACCGCGGCGGATCAAGCCATCGCCGAGCACCTGCGCAAGGCCCACAAGAAGGTATTTCTGGTGGCAAACAAGACCGACGGTATCGACGGTGATTCCGCGGTCTCCGAGTTCTACGGTCTGGCGCTGGGCGAGGTTTACCAGATCGCGGCCGCCCACGGTCGTGGTGTGCTGAGCCTGCTGGAACTGGCCCTGGCTCCCCATCTGGAGACCCTGGTCGACTCCGCTACCGATGAAGATGCGCAGGATGAGGAAGAGGAGGACTTCGACGAAGAAGCCCTGCTGCGCATGGTGGCTGCCGGTGAACTCGATACCAAAGAGGACACCAAGGAGACCCCGTTCGCCGACTTGCCCATCAAGTTCGCCATTGTCGGTCGTCCCAACGTCGGTAAATCTACCCTCACCAACCGCATGCTGGGGGAAGATCGGGTCATCGTTTATGACATGCCCGGCACCACCCGTGACTCCGTTTACATTCCGATGGAGCGTGACGAGCAGAAGTATGTGGTTATCGACACAGCCGGTGTGCGTCGTCGTGGCAAGGTGCACGAGACGGTGGAGAAGTTCTCCGTTATCAAGACCCTGAAGGCCATCGAAGATGCCAACGTCTGCCTGCTGGTGATCGACGCTCAGGAGACCATCACCGATCAGGACTTGAGCATCCTCGGCTATGTGCTCCACGCCGGCCGCTCCGTGGTGCTGGTGGTGAACAAGTGGGATGGTCTGGATCAGAAGGTGAAAGAGGATGTGAAGAACGAGCTGGATCGTCGCTTGGGCTTCATCGATTTTGCTCGCGTCCACTTCATCTCCGCCCTGCACGGCAGCGGTGTCGGCCATCTGTTTGAATCCATTCAGGAGGCTTACCAGTCCGCCACCCGTCGTACCAGTACCGCCATGCTGACCCGCATCATGCAGATGGCGCAGGAAGATCACCAGCCGCCGATGGTCAACGGTCGCCGCGTCAAGCTGAAATATGCCCACGCCGGTGGCTACAACCCGCCGCGTATCGTGATCCACGGCAACCAGCTGAACGACTTGCCGGATTCCTACAAGCGGTATCTGATCAACTACTTCCGCAAGTCCCTCAAGATCATGGGCTCGCCGATCCGGGTCGAGTTCCAGGAGTCTGTCAACCCGTTTGAAGGCAAGAAGAACACCATGACCCTGAGTCAGGAGCGTCAGCGCAAACGGCTGCTGAAGATGAAGAAGAACTAAGCCATGGCGGCTGTTCTCACCGGCAGCCGCTTTGTTATTCCCCCTGCAGTAGTGAAATGTCCGGCGGGGAGGGGAACCCGCCATGGGCAAGCCTATCGCAGGTTCAGTTTATGAGGAGTCGACTATGGAAGCCCTGCTTTGTCCATCATGCCAGGCTGAACTGGATACCCGCGGCAAGGCGCAAACCTGTGGTCAGTGCCAGGCTAACGTTCACGTTACGGCCATCTGCCCCACCTGCCAGCAGGAGCTGGAGCGTCTCAAGGCGTGCGGCGCGGTGGATTACTTCTGCAACCACTGCAACTCGCTGATCTCCAAGCGGACGGTACAGTTCAAGGCTGCGCTGGTGTAAGACGATATTCAGGTGAGAAAGAAGATAAAAAACCCGGCGAATGCCGGGTTTATGCTGTGTGCTCTGCAATCAGCAGGGTATAGGATCGATTTCTGCGCCACAGGTTGCGCTTGATGTCATTAAGCTTGAGCTTGCGTCTGGGGCTCCAGCTGCACTTCGCTTTTCTGACCAGACTGATTTTTCTACGTTTTTGCATCTTGGTCTCCTCCCAACTCAGGTGGCCATCCAGGCCTTGGGTCATTGATGGAGCCCATCCGAAATTGCTGTTTTTTAGTCTTTCAAGATAATGAAAACAATGCGATTTCGGATAGGCTCCGATGTGAATCGATGGTAACAGAGATGTTTGCATGAAAACAGCCGAATAATGGCTGGTTAGCGCATGGTGATCTGATTGACCACTTCAACGATGGCAGTGGGGCGCTCGGCCAGCTCGGGTTCGCTGTCGTTGTCGACACTCTCCCGCTGATGCGCCTTCTGTTGCTCGTTGTCGAGCCACAGCAGGCTCTGGTAGTACTGGCGCACGTTATTGACATAGTTGCGCGCTTCGCTGCCACGGGCATAGCCGTAACGTACCTTGCGGTGCCAGCGCGCTTGCTGCAGCAGCGGCAGCACCTCTTTCACGTCGCTCCAGGCATCGGGATTCTTACCGAGTTCTTTGGTCAGGCTGCGGGCATCCATCATGTGGCCGTAGCCGATGTTGTAGGCGGTGAGGGCAAACCACACCTTCTCGTCATCGGGCACCGAATCCGGTACCTTCTCCATCATCTGTTGCAGATAGAGGGATCCCCCCTTGATGCTCTCTTCCGGATGAAGCCGGTCGTTGACCCCCATCGCCTTGGCGGTAGGCTCGGTCAACATCATCATTCCGCGCACGCCGGTGTAGGAGCGGGCCTGAGGGTCCCAGTGGGACTCCTGATAGCTGATGGCGGCGAGCAGACGCCAGTCGATATTCCTGGCGTGGGTCTGGAACAGCGGCTGGTACTTGGGCAGCAGGCTCTTGGCGCGCTTGAGGAAGGTACGGGTATCGACAAAGTCGAAGTTCTGCACGTGGCCGAAGTACTTCTCGTCCAGCTTGGCGATGGCTCCATCCATAAAACGCTGGCCGAAGAAGTCGATGACGCTGGCATAGAGGCTGTCATCGGGCAGCTTGCTCATGGCCCAGGCAACGGTTTGCTTCTGGGCCAGGGTTAGCCCCTCGGTGAGCTCCGGGTAGTAGCGCTGGCTGCGGGCCAGCACAGTATCCTGCACCACCGTGTAGTCAATCTTGCCATCCACCACCTGCTTGAGCAGCTCCTCCACATCGGCGTTGTCGCTGGTGCTCCAGGTTAGCTTGGGGTTTTCCTTGCTCATCTCTTTGAGCAGATCTTCCCCGGTGGAGCCGGCGGCTACCACCAGCTTTCCCTTGATATCGTTCAACGAAGCCGGCTTGGGTTTGCCGTTGCGATAGATCAGTTTAGGGGAGACCTGGTAGAAGCCCGGGCCGAAGCGAAACAGCTCGCGCCGCTCGGGGGTGACCATGATGGCGGCAGCCGCCAGATCGAGTTTGCCCTTTTTCAGCAGAGCGACCAGTTCGTCAGTGGTGTCGACCGGGATGATGGTGAGTTTCACCCCCAACCAGTCGGCATAATGTTGCGCCAGCTCGTAATCGAACCCCTGGGCGAGGTCGTCACGCTGGTAATAGGAGGTGGGACCATAGATGGTGCCAACCCGGATCTCGCCCCGTTGGCGGATCCGCTCCAGCTGGCTGGAGGGGGTATAAAAGTCACAGCCAACCAGGGTAAGTAGCAAGGTCAGCCCGATAAACAGTCGAAAAATGCAGCGCAAGTAGCGGAGTACCTTTGTTGAAAAAATCGGCATTTGTCAAAAAATAAGCACCTTTATACCAGAGAGTGTGTGCCGAGTCACACCGCACAAAACAAGAAAACGTTTGTCTGT
>NZ_JBODRQ010000075.1:0-18088 GCF_050633025.1 Aeromonas sp. | reverse complement strand
CAGATTGATACCTGATAGCTTGTCGTGGCTAACCGCGCCAGGCTGCGGTGAGGCGCACCAGCTCCACCAGGGTGGCGACTGCTTTCTCCATGGATTGCAGCGGAATGAACTCGTGCTTGCCGTGGAAATTGTGGCCACCGGTGAAGAGGTTGGGGCAGGGCAGACCCATAAATGAGAGGCGGGCGCCATCGGTACCACCGCGAATGGGCTTGATCTTCGGCACCACGTCGGCGGCCTCCATGGCGGCGCGAGCCAGCTCGACGATATGCATGTGCGGCTCGATCTGGCTGCGCATGTTGCGATAGCTGTCGGTCAGGGTCAGCTCAATGCGGGCCTTCGGATACTCGGCCTGCAGGGCGGCAACCCGGCTCTGCATCTCGGCTTTGCGTGCGGCGAAGTGCTCGTCGTCGAAGTCACGGATGATGTAGTGCAGGGTGCTCTCCTCCACGGTGCCGCTCATCTGAGCCAGATGGAAGAAGCCCTCATACCCGTCGGTACACTCAGGGGTCTGCTCGGCAGGCATGGCGACGTGGAAGCGGGCGGCCAGGGTCTGGCTGTTGATCATGCTCCCCTTGGCGGTGCCGGGGTGGACGTTATTGCCGATAAAACGCACCGTGGCGCTGGCGGCGTTGAAATTTTCATACTCCAGCTCGCCCAGTTCGCCGCCATCTACGGTATAGGCCCACCTGGCCGGGAATCTCTCCAGCGGGAACAGGTTGGCGCCGCGGCCGATCTCCTCATCCGGAGTAAAGCCGACCCAGATATCGCCACGTGGGATCTCGGGGTGGGCCTGCAGGTGGTCGATGGCAGTGAGGATCTCGGCGATACCCGCCTTGTCGTCAGCGCCAAGTAGGGTGGTGCCGTCGGTGGTGATGAGATCCTGACCCAGGTAGTTTTTCAGGAAGCGGTAGTCACGGATGGCGAGCACCTCGTCACCCTTGCCAAGGCAGATGTCGCCGCCCTGATAGTTTTCGATGATTTGCGGTACGACGTGCTCTGCCTCGTAGTCGGCGGTATCCATGTGGGCAATCAGGCCGATAGCGGGGGCGTCCGGCTGGTTGCCCGGCAGGCAGCCGGTGAGGTAGCCGTGCTCATCCAGAATGACCTGGGTCAGCCCCAGCGCCTTCATCTCTTCTTGCAGGGCACGGGCGAAGATCAGCTGCCCCTCGCTGCTCGGGCAGGCGGGATTGGTCTCGTCAGAGCGGGTATGAAAAGTCACGTAACGCAAAAAACGCTCAAGCAGGGTATCCATTAATCAACCTCCGGTTGTGAGCGCTCATTTTGCGCCATTCCAGCCCCACCACTCATTGCGTCAGCGCAGGTTTTTCCCATTTTTTGACGCAAGGGAAGAGCGGCGAATGTGCGGCGCGCGGAACAACGTCCGGGAGGGAGATCGCATAAATGTGGCATTTATTACGATATTTAGGCGCTGGCGGTGGCGACCAAATTCCCCTCAGCGACCGCACAGCAAGGCGTCAGCCTAATCATGGCGTTTTCACACACTTTTCAAGGGGAAACCGGGCTGTCGCATAACCTGCGCCATCCCAGAGCCCGCCTGCCCGCCAGCAAGATTTGATCGACTTATTAAAAGGGGATTTTGAACACTATTTTTTATTGTCACTGCCCGCGGTAAGTGTGTACACTCCGCGCCGATCCAAGGGCAACCCTGAAGCAGGCAGAGCCGCCAGAAACCCGACCGATCATACGCCTATAGGGCGAGGCACGCAGAAACGACAGACACTGCTGGGGAATGGTTTCTTTAATACCGGTTAGGCTCCGGTATCAGGGAGAACAACAGACTCTCATCCTTCATTTGACCGAGTGGGCCACAGGCTCATCATCTTCCCTTGTCATGGGCGGTCACTGACGGTGAGGTGGGCTGTGGTTGTTGTCGTCTATCAACACGCATGCGTGCTGGCGCCTTCGCTTCTCTTCCTTGGAACCCTCTCCTTCTGTCGGGATCGCTGCCGAATGATGAACGGACGACGTGGCTGATGTCGTCTGTCATCAAAGTACCGCGGCGCAACGTAAAGTAGCACCGCATACCGTTGAGCTTGATGTAAAGCCACCAGCCCCACATCAAGACTCGTTACTTCCCAAGATCCACCAGGCAGCCTCTGGCTTGCCGCGATGTGCAAAGCGCAACACTGTTTTGCACAAGATGGTCTGGATGTGATTGAGGGTAACGAAGGCGACTTCCCGTCGCTCATTTGCGAGGCATAGCCCATGACTAACTGGTCCAGCAAGGACTCCTTGAAGGTCTACAACGTTCCCTACTGGGGTGCGGGTTTTTTCAATATCAATGACGCCGGTCATGTGACCGTCGCCCCCGACAAATCACGCCCTGACGCGCATATTGTGCTCTCTGACGCCATCGAACAGTTGCGTCAGTCCGGGCTGACTACCCCCGTGCTGCTGCGCTTCCCCGACATTCTCAAGAGCCGGGTCGATGCGCTGTTCAATGCCTTCGGTCAGGCCATCGAGAAGTCAGGCTATGAAGGGGACTACCTGTGCGTTTACCCGATCAAGGTAAACCAGCAGCGTCGCGTCATCGAGACCATCAGCCAGTCCTACAGCGACAAGCCCCGGCTTGGCCTGGAAGCTGGTTCCAAACCGGAACTGCTGGCCGTGCTTTCCCATCACCATGAGCAAGGCTCGGTGATCGTCTGCAACGGTTACAAAGACCGCGAATATATCCGCCACGCTCTGCTCGGCAACCTGATGGGCCACAAGGTCTACATCGTGGTAGAGAAGCCCTCCGAGCTGGAGATGGTGCTGGACGAGTCAGCTCGTCTCAACATCAAACCCAATATCGGCGTGCGCGCCAAGCTCGCCTCCACCGGCTCCGGCATGTGGGAATCGAGCGGCGGCTCCATGTCCAAATTTGGTCTCTCCGCCTCCCAGATCCTGGCGCTGATCGAGCGTCTGCGCGGGCTGGGCAAGCTGGATTGCCTGCAACTGCTGCACTTCCATCTGGGCTCCCAGATCGCCAATATCCGCGACATTCAGGGCGGCATCCGCGAGTGCGGCCGTTTCTACGCTGAACTGCGTCGCCTCGGTGCCAACATCGAGGTAGTGGACGTCGGTGGCGGCCTGGGGGTGGACTACGAGGGAACCCGTTCCCAGAGCCACTGCTCCGCCAACTACAGCCTCTCCGAGTACGCCAATAACGTGGTATGGGGCATCGGTGATGTCTGCCGCGAGTTCGATCTGCCGCACCCGACCATCATCAGCGAGTCCGGCCGTGCCCTGACCGCCCACCACGCCGTGCTGGTCACCAACATCATTGGTGCCGAAGGGGTGGAGATGAACGACATCAGCGCACCGGACGAAGATGCGCCGACCATTCTGCAGAACATGTGGAAAGGCTGGCTGGATCTGCGCAGCGAAGATCCCTCCCTGCTGGAGATCTTCCATGACTCGGTGGCAGATTTGGGTGACGTGAATACCCAGTACACCATGGGCCTCTTGAACCTTGAACAGCGTGCCTGGGCCGAGATGCTGCACCAGAACACCTGTCTGGCACTCAAAGAGATGCTCAACCCGGTCAACCGTAACCACCGTGCGCTGGCTGACGAGCTGAGTGAAAAGCTGGCGGACAAGTGCTTTGCCAACTTCTCTCTGTTCCAGTCCCTGCCGGATGCCTGGGGTATCGGTCAGGTATTCCCGGTGATGCCGCTGGCTGGTCTCGATCGTCCGCTTAGCCGTCGCGGTATCCTGATGGATATTACCTGTGACTCCGACGGTCAGGTCGAGCACTATGTCGACGGTCTGGGGGTCGAGAGCACCCTGCCAATGCCGGTCTACGGCGAGAACGAAGAGTGCCACGTCGGCTTCTTCCTGGTCGGTGCCTATCAGGAGATCCTCGGCGACCTGCACAACCTGTTCGGTGACACCCACTGCGCGGAAGTGTGGCTGGACGAAGAGGGCAAGATGGACATTCGCAACGTGGTGCGTGGCGACACCGTCGACCAGCTGCTGCGTTACGTCAACATCGACCCGTCCGTGATCCGCGAAAACTACCAGCGGATCGCCGCTCACCCGGCGCTGGACGATGCCACTCGCAAAGCCCTGCTCGACGAGCTGGAGCTGGGCCTGCAAGGCTACGCCTATCTGGAAGACGAATAAGCCTTCTGTTTGCCCCTCGCTTTTGAGGGAAAATGAAAAACGGCGCCTGCGGGCGCCGTTTTTGTTACCGGGGGCCATCCGGCAATATGACAGGGCACTCGGCCCGTCTTCATTCGGATAACCTATGGTGGCTCGGGGCATCCGTAGGCCACAGATCTGGCTGATATCTGTCCCTTTCAGCTGCTTCTCTTGATCTGCATCAAGCGTGAACCTCGGTGGTTATTTTACGGTCAGAAGTGATGTTGATGGGATGTAACAAAAGGATGTGCATATGGAACTGAAAAGGGACCCGAGATGCTATACCGACCTCTGTATCGACGGTAAGTGGTATCACTACGACCACTGCAGCACCAATGTCTACATGCTGATGGGGGGCGCTGCGCCGAGCCTTCAGCTGGCCTATGAGCCGAGCAGCGAAGAGGAGCTGATCGAGATGCTCCAGCAGCTGGGGCGCTTCTGACTTACCGAATTGATGTCTTGCCATATGGCCATCTGGCGCGTTGCCACGATGGCCACACCTCTTCACGGCGTTGTGGACAGACGTGAGAGCGGGATAATGCCGGGCTCACGTTGAGCCCGGCTTGTCAGCGCTCTGTCACAGCACGAAGCTCTGCACCATGGTGCGCAGCTGTTCGGTGAGCTGGTGGATCTGGCGGGCGACATCGCGGGCGGCGTTGGCCACTTGCAGCGCCTCGTCACTACCATCCGAGATGCGCACCACATTGCGTTCGATCTCGTTGACCACGGCGCCTTGCTGCTCGATGGCGCTGGCGATGATGGCGTTGGTATCGACCATCCGATCCACCTTCTCGGTGATGGCGCCAAAGGCCTGTTTCGCCTCCTGCGCCAGGCCGACCCCCTCCTGTGCTTCATGGCTGGCCGCCGACATGGCGGTGACCGAGGCGCGGGCGCCGGATTGCAGCTGTTCAATCATCTGCTGGATCTCGACGGTAGCCCCCTGGGTGCGGTTGGCAAGAGATCGCACCTCATCGGCCACCACCGCAAAGCCGCGCCCCTGCTCACCGGCCCGGGCGGCCTCGATGGCGGCGTTGAGAGCTAGCAGGTTGGTCTGCTCGGCGATGCCGCGGATCACGCTGATGACGCCACCAATCTGGCTGCACTGCTGTTCCAGCTGACCGATGGTGTCGGCGGTACGCAGCACCTCGCGGTTGATATGGTCGATGGCCTTGATGGTGCGCTCCACTACATCCTCGCCCTGACCGACCACGTTCTGTGCCTCCTGGGTCATGCGGGCGGCTTGCAGGGCGTTGCCCGCCATGTCTTGTGAGGTGGCGGCCAGCTCCTTGATGGCGGTGGCGACCTGATGAGTCTCCCCTTGCTGATCGGCAATGACCTCCTGCGAGCGGCAGGTGCGCGCTTCGATCTCGGTAGCGCTCTCCACTACGGTGACGCCATTTTCCCGCACTCGCAGCATCAGGGTACGCAGGGTCTCCAGGGTCACGTTGTAATCCCGGCTGATGGCGGCCAGCTCATCCTGACCGACAATCTCGATGTGCTGGCTAAGATCCTGGGCGTTGACCCGGGCAGCGATATCACGGACCCGCCCTACGGTTTCGCGCAGGGAGAGATAGGCGCCGATCATCAGGTAGAGGTAAAGCAGCAAGCTGACGGTCAGCGGCGCGGTGACCCACCAGAAGTGGCGTTGGTTGGCAGCAAGGCGCTGACGCAGATCGGCCTCCAGCCGCTGGCGTACCTGGCCTGCCAGCGTGGTGATGGATTCCTCCATCTTATCCCCCAGTGCCTGCACCTCCTTGGTGGAGAGCTGCACCAGCTGATCCTTCATCATCTTGTTTTCCATGGTCTCGACCCCCTGACGCACCAGTTGCATCAGGGCATCGGTCTGCTGACCCAGCTCGGCGCGGTAGGCCGGTTCCATCTGGTAGAGCAGGGTCAGATCGGCCTCCAGCTCTTGCAGGGTGGCGCTGATCAGGTCAAGACGAAAACGCAGGCCGCTGTAGCTCTCTGCCTGAAACAGGCCGAAGTCGGCGATGGTGGCGGCGCGATCCCGCACCTGGGCCAGCAGGTCGCGTAGTTGCGGCAACCGCTCACTGGCGAGGATCACCATGTAATAGGTACCGAGCGCCGGATCCTGGATCAGGCTGCTACTGGCGGTAATGTGCTTGTAGAGGTGGCGCACCTCGGTCAGCAGCTTGTCGTGGCGCAGGTTGCTCTGCTCCACTTCCAGCTTGCCCGCTTCACTCTGCAGGGCGGCCCAGCCCTGCTGGATCACCTCAAAGGAGGGATTGTTCTGGCGGGTGTCGGCAAAGGCTTGCAGGCTCTGATCAACGGCTTGTGCGGCTGCCTTGACCTGATCATCACCGACCGGATCCACCTCATGGGCGTGACGGGTCACCAGATTGCGATGGGTGAGTAGCGCCTGTTCGATCGCAGGCACGGGGGCGAGGCTGATAACACCAGCCAGTTCCTTGCGCGCCTGTGCATTGTCATCCTGCAGCCGCCCCAGCAGATTGGTCATGCTGTAGGCCAGTGGCAGCAGCATCAGGCAGGACCAGAGCAGGAATTTGTATTTGAAGGAGAGCTGATTGCCCAGCTGGATGGCTGGGTTGAAAATCCATTTCATGTTAAGCCTCGATACCTGAGTGCGGGCGTGAGTCGTGTTGCCTGAATAGTACTCCGAGCGGCCTCCCTTGGGTGATGGCCGGTTGCAAGTTGTGATCCCCTTGGCTTTTTAGTTCCGGGCGGGGGCGCCGTCAGCCGCCCCAATAGAAAACGGGCCACCCGAAGGTGACCTGCGGTCGATAAGGGGAAACCGATCAGTTGAACGCCAGGAAGGGCGAGACGCAGAGCAGCAGACCGGTGACGATGATGATGTAGAGGGAAGTGCCCTTGTACTTGTGCAGCGCCGGTACCTGATAGACCAGATAGGCCGGGATGAGACAACCCACCATGCCGAAGATGGGGCTGCAGATAGAGGTGAAGCTAAGTACCGGTGCGTTGAGCACGATGGCACCCCAGGAGAGCATGACGGTAAAGACCATGATCCCTTTGCCTACCAATCCTTTGTTGATGCGGTTTTCCGGCAGCACCCGACGCAACAGGTTCATCGCCAGACCCTGACAGGCTTCACGGAAACCGAGGTAAACGCCGAAGTAGGCGGTCATTACCGCAAAGATGTTGAGGGTGAGGCTCAGGAGCTTGAGGGTCTGGCCGGGCATCCCCTGGGCTACCATCGCCAGCGCGGAGATATTCTCTTCAGAGGCTTTGACCGCCTGATCGTGGCCCATGGCCAGAGTGAAGGAGACCGCGTAGAAGAACACCACCACGAACAGGATGCCGAAGGCGATATTCATGGCGCGCATCGCCTTGAAGCGGGCCACTTCCAGCGACTTCTCCCGCGAACGATAAGAGATCACCATGGGGCTCAGGCTCTGGATAAAGAGGATGGAGGTGAGGGTAAAGGGGAGCATGATGATGGCATCCTTCATCCAGTCACCGGCGGCGGGCATGGCGGTGATGTTGGCCGCATCCCACTTGTCCACCATCATCAGGCCGAGCACCGCTACCACACTGATCTTGGTCAGCACCATAAAGGTGGAGATCTTGAACAGCAGGTTTTCGCCGCGCGACGCCAGTGCCACCAGACCGCAGATAAGCACCAGACCGTAGAGCGGGCTTTCGGAGAGCAGGCCGTCGGTGACGCCGAAGCTCTGCAGGAAGGAGGCGCTGTCATTGGTGATGGCGGTGGAGTAGACGAAGACCCAGATCACCAGCATCACGAAGTAGAGCGCGCCGAGCAGCACACCCCAGTTTTTGCCGAGGTAGCCGGTGATGACGCTGGGGTAATCCTTGCATTCGGGCGAGGTGGCCAGGGTGTTGATAAAGAGGCGCTGGAACATGTACATGGCGGGGTAGCCGATCACCGCCGAGAGCAGAAAGACCCACAAGCCCATCAGCCCCACCTGTACCGGCAGGAAGACGATCCCTGCGCCGATGGCCATGCCGATGCTCATGATGATCCAGCCCCAGTCGGTGCTGTCGAAGCGAACCGCTTCTTTCCATTCCAGCGTGCCTATCGCGGGGCTGGCGAGTGTAGTGCTATGCGCGTCCATTAAAACCTTCTTTTTTGTAGGGATGAGAAAAATCGGCGCAAATATAGTTGAGTGGAACTGTCATAAACAATGCCCATAAGAGTACTTTTGTTCAAATCAGGATGGTGATCACGGTTTATATTGAGGCCGAAAGGTGCTTTTAAACGCCATTTTTGTATCTTTTTGTTGAATGGATAAAATAAAAAGCAAATAATGTTGAACTAAATGAGATTTATGATTGCAAAAAAAATTGCACAAACAGGAGTGGCTATATGAAACGCATCATCACAGCAGCAGCGGCACCTGACGCTATCGGTCCCTACAGCCACGGCACAGCCTATGGCGACCTTATCTTTACCTCCGGTCAGTTGCCGGTCTGCAAGCAGCAGGGTGGTGTGGTGGAAGGGGGCATTGCTGCCCAGACCCGCCAGTCACTGGAAAACCTGAAAGCGGTGCTGGAAGCGGGCGGCGGCTCGCTGGAGACCGTCCTCAAAACCACCTGCTACCTCGCCGAGATCAGCGATTTTGCCGCGTTCAACGAGGTCTATAAAGCCTATTTCCAGAAAGAGTGTCCGGCGCGCAGCTGCTTCGCAGTGAAGGATCTGCCGATGGGCGTCAAGGTTGAAGTGGAAGCGATCGCCCATATCGCTCGTTAATGTTGATAAAAAGGTTCAAGTGATGAAACAAGCGTGGCAGCAGTATCTGCAGATTATTCAACAGGTTGTCAAACCAGCGCTGGGTTGTACCGAGCCAATCGCCGCCGCCTATGCCGCCGCAGTTGCCGCCCGTCAAATGGGCTGCGCACCGCGTCGTATCGAGGTGGCGGTGTCGGATAATCTCTACAAAAACTCGATGGGTGTCTATGTGCCGGGTACTGGCAAGATCGGTCTGGCCATTGCGGCCGCGGCCGGCGCCATCGGCGGTAACGCCGACGCAGGACTGGAGGTGCTGGCCGCCATCACCGCAGATCAGGTGGCCCGTGCCCAGGCTCTGATCGATGCCGGTGGCGTGCTGGTCAGCCGCACCGCTGCCCCCGAGTTTATCTTCTGCCGCGTGACCGTTTATGGCACTGATGACAAGGGTGAAGAGCACAGCGCCGAAGTGACCCTGTGCGGCGGTCATACCCGCATCGTCGAGCAGCGTCGCGATGGCGAGGTGACCTTCACCGCCGATCAGAGCCAGGGCGGCGCCACCGGTTCCATCTGCGATGGCGTCGATATCAGCATCGCTGCCATCTACGAGTTCGCCACCCAGGTGGAGTTCGAACGGATCCGGTTCATCCTCAAAGCCTCCGAGCTCAACGGCAAGCTCTCCGCCGAGGGGATGAACAACCCCTATGGCCTGGAGATTGGCCGCACCATGCAGCAGAACATCGATGCCGGTCTTATCGGCGAGGATGTGATGAACCGCATCGTGATGATGACGGCGGCCGCCTCCGATGCCCGCATGGGGGGCGCGACCCTGCCAGCCATGAGCAACTTCGGCAGCGGCAACCAGGGCATTGCCGCCACCATTCCGGTGATGGTGATTGCCGAGCGCTTTGCGGCCAGCGAAGAGCAGCTGGCTCGCGCCCTCATCATGAGCCATCTGGGGGCCATCTATATCAAGTCCCACTATCCGCCGCTGTCGGCCTTCTGTGGCAATACCGTGACCAGCGCGGCCGCCGCCATGGCCATGGTCTATCTGGCGGGCGGCAGCTTCGAGCAATCCTGCTTCGCCATCCAGAACGTGCTGAGCGACAGTGCCGGCATGGTGTGTGACGGGGCGAAAGCCTCCTGCGCCATGAAGGTGAGTACCTCCTCCGGCGCGGCGGTGCGCGGCTTCCTGATGGCCCTCAACAGCCACTCGGTATCGGGGCAGGGGATCGTCGCCGGCGACGTGGATCAGACCATCCGCAACGTTGGCCTGATGGTGAAGGAGGGCATGTCTGCCACAGACAGCACCATTATTGATATCATGTCCGCCTGATATCCCTGTCGGTTGCTGCCCGGCGCCCATTGTCCGGCAGCAACCCTTGCAAGAAGGTCCCATTGTGAAGCTGCAAGAGTTGAGTCCGAGCGATTTTGAGATCCTCAAGTCGATGGAGAACATAGTGGACGGCATCGCCGCCATGTATGGCCAGCACACCGAAGTGCTGCTCCACAGTCTGGATGCGCGCAATCCCTCGATCGTCAAGATTGCCAACGGCCATATCACCGGCCGCAGTGTCGGCGCTCCCATCACCAACCTGGCGATGATGAAGCTCAAGAGCGGGCAGGATATCTCCAGCCCCTACATGACCAAGTGTGCCACCGGCAAGACCCTGCGCTCCATCACCACGGTTATTCGTAACCGGGAGCACAGGGCCATCGGTTTGCTCTGTATCAACAGCGACATGGATGCTCCGCTGCAATCTGTGCTGCGTACCATGATGCCGGAGTGCATGCATCCCCATGAGAGCCATGCCACCCCGGAGGTGTTCGCCCGGAACATCGACGAAGCGCTCAACAGCACCATCGACACCGTCAATGCCGAGGTGCGCGGCAATGAAGCCGTGCCGCCCTCCCAGAAGATCCGGGTTATTGTCAATCAACTGCACGACATGGGGATCTTCGAACTCAAAGACAGCGCCCAGATTGCGGCGCGCCAGCTCGGCATTTCGGTCCACTCCATCTACCGCTATCTGCGGGAGATCAAGAAGGGCTGAGCCGGTTCAAACTGGTCAAATTGGTAGCAAACGGGTCAGGATCGACCCGTTTTCGTCTCGACATATTTGCTGCAGTTCAACACATCAGAGCACCTTATCGCGGCAAGATGAGGTATCTTATGCCCCGATTTCATCCATTAAACGGATCCGAGACCCCATATGATCATCAAACCCAAGGTTCGCGGCTTTATTTGCACCACCACTCATCCGGTCGGTTGTGAAGCCAATGTTCGTCGCCAGATCGCTTATACCAAGGCCAAGGGCACCATCGAGAATGGTCCCAAGAAGGTGCTGGTGATCGGCGCTTCCACCGGTTATGGCCTGGCCTCCCGGATTGCGGCTGCCTTCGGTAGCGGCGCTGCCACCCTCGGCGTCTTCTTTGAAAAAGCGGGCTCCGAGTCCAAGACCGGTACCGCTGGCTGGTACAACTCTGCTGCCTTCGACAAGGCAGCTAAAGAGGCGGGCCTCTACGCCAAGAGCGTCAACGGCGATGCCTTCTCCAACGAGTGCCGCGCCAAGGTGATCGAGCTTATCAAGCAGGATCTGGGTCAAATCGATCTGGTGGTCTACTCCCTGGCCTCTCCGGTGCGCAAGATGCCGGAAACTGGCGAAGTGGTGCGCTCTGCCCTCAAACCGATCGGCGAGGTCTACACCACCACCGCCATCGATACCAACAAGGATCAGATCATCACCGCTACCGTCGAGCCAGCGAACGAGGAAGAGATCCAGAACACCATCACAGTGATGGGTGGTCAGGATTGGGAGCTGTGGATGGCGGCCCTGCGTGATGCCGGCGTGCTGGCTGACGGCGCCAAGTCCGTGGCCTACTCCTACATCGGTACCGATCTGACCTGGCCAATCTACTGGCATGGCACCCTGGGCCGCGCCAAGGAAGATCTGGATCGCGCCGCCGCCGCCATCCGTGGCGATCTGGCTGCCAAGGGCGGCACCGCTCACGTGGCTGTGCTGAAATCCGTGGTGACCCAGGCCTCTTCCGCCATTCCGGTGATGCCGCTCTATATCTCCATGGCCTTCAAGATCATGAAGGAGAAGGGCATTCACGAGGGCTGCATGGAGCAGGTGGATCGCATGATGCGCACCCGTCTCTACGCGTCCGACATGGCGCTGGACGAGCAGGCTCGCATCCGCATGGATGACTGGGAACTGCGCGAAGATGTGCAGCAGACCTGCCGCGACCTGTGGCCATCCATCACCAGCGAGAACCTCTCCGAATTGACCGATTACACCGGCTACAAGCAGGAGTTCCTGCGCCTGTTCGGTTTCGGTCTGGATGAGGTCGATTACGATGCGGATGTGAATCCGGATGTGAAATTCGACGTGGTCGAGCTCTGAATCTGACGCAAGTGAAAGCATGGCTCTGCGGAGCTAATGCAAACCAGCCAAGAGATTAGAGTCCCAACCCGCAGGGGATAAGGGCCAAAGAGTGAGGGAGACATGATGTCTCCCTCTTTTTATTGGATGAAGGTCAGGTCGCGGGGAGGGCCAACTTGACATTTACACCGTGGGCGGTTTTTCGGCGGTGCTTTCCTGCTTGGCGCATTGTTGCGGTTTGCAGTCTGTGTGGTAAACAGCTTGGTTTCACAGAAGCGTTCGATGTTTCTGGTGCGCATAGGTCAGATGGCGCGGATCAATTTGGCATTATCCCCCTTGTTCCGGACCACACAGGGGGAGTTATCTATCCATCACTGATGGCTTGGTACAGACTCTGTTTGCGGATGGCGCTCATCTCTATCATCAGCAGGCTTGCCAGCCGCTTAGCGATCAAGAATGGGATTATTATTGATGTATCAATCATTTACATGGGTAGATCTTACACGGAATTGGCAGGACTGGCATATGACACATGCGCCTAGGAGGTTGAGTAGGTGTTTATTGCTGAAATTGGCATGTTAAAAGGGTTTTAATTGTGTAAGTTGAGTTTTTTGTGAAATATTTATCGCTTGATGGTTTGAGTATGTGGTACAACTGGCTGATCTGCTGGATATGTGATACAACTGGTTAGGTTATGTCAATCCTGTCCCGTAGTCGTTATTTCCTGCTTTCGTCATATTCATATGGAGGTGTGTTGTGTCCAGCTGGATCGATCCGGCCATTCTGGCTCTGTTTATCCCGACCTTTTTCTTTGTCTCGGTGACCCCGGGTATGTGCATGACCCTGTCGATGACCCTGGGGATGAGCCTGGGGGTGCGCCGTACCTTGCACATGATGTGGGGGGAGCTGATCGGGGTCGGGCTGGTCTCGGTGCTGTCGGTGATCGGGGTAGCCGCCATCATGCTCAACTATCCGGGGATCTTCGCCGCCTTCAAATATGTGGGGGGCGCCTATCTGGTGTGGCTTGGCATCCAGATGTGGCAGGCCAAGGGGAAGATGGCCATTCCGGCGGATCTCTCGGCCGGTCAACAGACCAGCGCCATGGGGCTGGCGGTGCAGGGCTTTGTCACCGCCATCGCCAACCCCAAGGGGTGGGCCTTCATGATCTCTCTGTTGCCACCTTTTATTTCGGCCAGTAAGCCGATGGTGCCACAGATCACTGCGCTGGTGACGCTTATTCTGGTCATCGAGTTCTCCTGCCTGCTGCTCTATGCCAGCGGTGGCCGCACTCTGCGCCACTTCCTTGCCAAGAGCGGCAACGTCACCCTGATGAACCGCATCGCCGGTACCCTGATGCTGGGGGTAGGAGTCTGGTTGGCGCTCGGGTAAGAGCCGTCAGTGACCTATGCCACGAAAGAAAAATGCCACCGCAAGGTGGTATTTTTTTATGGGCGAGTAGCTCAGCGGGATTTGAAACGAGCGACCCAGGGGTTGGCGGTGAGGCCATGCAGGATGACGCTCAGGATAATGGTGCAGAGTACGGTGGCGATGATGGGGCGCTGGCCGATCAGGGCCGGCTGGTTTTGCAGCACCATCACCGCAAAGACGATACTGGCAAGGCCCCGTGGGCCGAACCAGCCGATAAAGAGTTTGAGCTCGGGCTTGAGGCCGGTACCGATGAGGCTGAGCCAAACCGGCACCATCCGCAGCAGGGTGAGGCTGGCGGCGGCATAGAGCCAGAACTGCCAGTGCAGCAGCTCCGGCAAGATGGGCATCAGGGTGGCGCCAAACACCATCCAGATCACTACAGAGAGCAGATCGCCATACCCTTCGCAGCTATCCATATAGGCGTGCTTGTGCTCGCCAAGGCGCCGTCCCATCAGCAAACCACCGACGAAGGCGGCGATAAAACCGCTGCCACCGAGAGTCTGGGCCAGCGCAAAGCAGAGCAGCGCCAGCCCGGGCATGGTGAGCTGACGCCAGAGCGGCAGTTGCCAGCCGTTGAGACAGGAAACTTTCAGCAGCCGGACGGTGAGGGCGGTCAGCACGAAGGCGACCAAAAGACCGATACCGATCTCCTCCAGCATCAGGGTGATGGCCAGCGCTGCAGTGCCGGTGTGCTCCTCGGTGGGGGCGATAAGAGCGAGCAGCAGAAGTAGCACGGGCACGCAGATGCCGTCGTTGAGGCCACTCTCCTGATTGAGCCCTTCGCGCACCGGTGCAGGCACCGCGGGGTTGCTGACCACTGCCTTGCCCAGCGCCGCATCGGTGGGGGCAAGAATGGTGGAGAGGATGGCCATCTCCAGCAGTGGCAAGTCGGGGAAGATCCAGTGGCCAAACAGGGCGCCACAGAGCAGGGTGAGGGGCAGGCCAATCAGTAGCAGCCGGATGGGGAGCTGGCGGTTGGCCAGCAATACCAGCCAGTTGGTGTTGGCAGCATCGTTGAACAGCACGATGACCAGGGTCAGCTCGGCCAGCAGCTTGATGCCGGCGCTGTCGATAGAGAGGGAGAGCAGTTCCAGCCCACCGGGTCCCAGTAGCCAGCCGGTCAGCAGAAAGAGCTGGGGGCCGTTGACCAGTTTTGACTCGAAGCGCCCCGCGATCAGGCTGTAGATCAGCAAGAAGGCGGCGATCACCGCCAGATTCTGGTAAAGCAGATGTGTATCCATACCAGCTCCCTTGAAACCATCCTGTCAGGGCTATTGCACGACCAGCTTGGGTCCGGGCGCGTCCATCACGATAGCCGAGACAGACTCTAACGCTCCCCGCCGGGCGATTCAATCAATCGGTCAGGCAGTCGGGGTCAAACACATACTCGCCATCCAGCCAGCGCACGATTTCGTCGACGCAGTATTGGTCGCGAAACGGCAGGTAACGCGCCTTGAGGGCGGCAATCTGCTCGGGGGTGAGCTGCGCCAGCCCCAGATCCTGAAACAGCGGCAGGTCGGCCTCGATCATCGCCGAGATCTGCGGGCCGCAGGTGGCGTTGAGGGCGGCATGCAGCGCCTTGTCGGGGTCGTACTGCTTGCCGAGTCGGTAGCTCATCGGCAGGGTGGCGAGGGGCAGAGCGGAGAGCGCTGCCTGCTTCATCGGGTTGACCGCGTGGCCAGAGACCAGCTCCGCCAGCTCGGCAGGGCGATTCTCGAAGGCGCGCAGGTGCAGGTAGCTGCTCGCCTTGCTGCCATCGTTGACCGGGTAGTTGTCCCACAGGAAGGGCTTGCGGCCGAGCAGTTCGGTCACCTGCCTGAGGTGGCTGGCCGGATATTCGCTGGAGCAGACCTTGGGGCCGGTCCAGAAGATCTCGAAACGGCGATCGAGCTGCTCGCCAAGCTCCTCCAGATAGCGGGGAGGCATGGCGCCAAACACCTTCTCCAGCACCGGGTCGGTCGAGTAGTAGCTGGGGCAGAAGATGAGGCGGGTCGCCTTGCTGTGGGCCGCGATATCGTGGGCGATGGTGAGCTGGTGACGGGCCAGGTCCGGGGTATCCCCCTTCATGTCGTCAAACAGCACAGCCAGAATATCGGGCTGGAGCATCTCGTCGATAAGACGCACTTTTTCAAGCAGTGCCGGGCGCTGCCGCTCATAGTCGTGATGCGCCCCCATGGGGCTCAAGCCCACCCCGAAGGCGAGCCCGTTGGCGCGGCACTGGCGCGCCAGCTCGGCGAGATCCGCCAGCTGCTGCTCGGGCCAGGGGAGGGCCCAGTGCTTGCGCAGATAGCCATCCTCTTTCGGGGCGTAGATATAGAAGCCGTAACCGTGGCGTGGCAGCCACTGGGCGTAGCGGGCGCGGGCCTGCCAGCTCCATCCCTTGCCAAAAAAGCCTTCAATGACCCCCAGATTGGCAGCGGGGGGCAGGGGGCCGGACAGCAAACTTTGATATGGCATAACTCTCTCCCTTCTTGCTGGGGACTTGATACGGGACGGTCAGTCAGACCGGGTCCTCTTCCTGAAAGCGCACCCCGATCTTGCTCGGCACGCTCTCGTCCATTTCGGCCACGGTCCAGATCAGGCCCTGCCATTCGATGTTGTCACCGACCACCAGATTATCGCCCAACTGGCTGGCAATAAAATCGCCCAGTGTCTGATCCGCCACCTCGCTCACATCCAACCCGTAGAGAGGGGCGAGATCCACCAGCCGCGCGGCTGCTTCCAGCAGGAAGTCACCGAAGAAGCGGGGGCCGAGATCCTGCTCCGGCGCCTGGCTAAAGAGCTGGCCGAGGGCAGGGAGGTCACGTTCGTGACCGATCACACAGAGGATGTCATCGGCCTGCAGACAGGTACTGCCCGAGGGGTGGAGCAGCTCGCGGCCACGAAACAGGGCGCAGATCCGGGTGCCGGCGGGCATCTGCAGATCCCGCAGTGGCGAGCCGATGCACCACTTCTCCTCCCCCAGCTGGTAGACGAAGGTCTCCCACTGGCTGTCGAGATCGATCTCGAGCCCCGAGCGGTTGATGGGGGACGGCGGTGCAGGTACCTCCACCCGCGCCAGTTTTGAGGCCAGCGGCAGCGAGCTGCCCTGCAAAATCAGCGAGACCAGCACCACAAAGAAGGCGACGTTGAAGTAGAGCTGGGCGTTGGGCAGCCCCGCCATCATGGGGAACACCGCCAGAATGATGGGCACGGCGCCGCGCAGGCCGACCCAGGAGATAAACCAGCGCTCGCGGGGGGCGAAGTTCTTGAACGGCAGCAGCCCGATCCAGACCGACACCGGGCGGGCAAACAGGATCATCCACATCGCCAGCGCCAGCGCGGGCAGGGCGATGGGCAGCAGCTTGTGGGGGGAGGCGAGCAGCCCCAGCACCAGAAACATGCCGATTTGGCTGAGCCAGGTCAGGCCGTCCAGCACCGACAAGGTGGTGCTGCGACTGCGCAGGGCGAGGTTACCGAGCAACAGACCGGTGAGATAGATGGCGAGAATGCCGCTGCCACCGACCGCCGTGGTGAGGGCGAAGATCAGCAGACCGCCGCTGACGGTGAGCAGCGGGTAGAGGCCGGGGGCCAGCTTGGCGCTGTTGATAAGGCGCCACAGCAGCCAGCCGCCGCCAAGGCCGATCCCGGCACCAAGGCCGAACTGCTTGACCAGTTGCAGCAGCAGGAAGCCCCCATCCAGTCCCTGCTGGGCGGTGGCGAGCACTTCAATCAGGGTGACGGTGAGAAACACTGCCATGGGGTCGTTGCTGCCTGACTCTATCTCCAGAGTGGCGCTTACCCGCTCGTTGAGGCTGCGCCCGCCGAGCAGGGAGAAGACTGCCGCCGCATCGGTGGAGCCGACGATGGCGCCGATCAGCATCCCCTGCATCAGGTTGAGGTCAAACAACCAGGCAGCGGCCAGACCCGTCAGGCCGGTGGTGATAGCCACCCCGACCGTCGCCAGCGACAAGGCAGGCCAGAGTGCCACCCGGAACGAGGAGACCCGGGTGCGCATGCCGCCGTCGAGCAGAATGATGGCGAGCGCCAGGTTTCCCACCAGATAGGCGATGGAGTAGTCAGCGAAGTGGATGCCACCTGGGCCATCCTCACCGGCCAGCATGCCGACGGCGAGGAAGATAACCAGAATGGGAATACCGAGGCGGGAAGAGAGGGCGCTCAACAGTACGCTGGCTCCCACCAACAGGGCAGCGACAAAAAAGAAACTGTTGATGGTAGCGGCGTCCAAGGGCTAACTCCTTCCTGGTAATGTGCAAAGTAGGCACATTATATGCAGTTAAGACCCCCCTTGTGTGGTTTAATCGTGCATTAATTGGCATCTTTTGACATTTTTTCACCACTCGCGCGCCATCTTCTGACCCCGCATAGTGGGTGAGAGGGGATGTTGACGTGTAACCCACCACCAAGAATGAAAAACCGGGAGCTGGTGGAAACAAGTGGGAGA
>NZ_JBODRQ010000074.1:0-18741 GCF_050633025.1 Aeromonas sp. | reverse complement strand
GTGGTCAAAATTGGACGCTGAAAACCCCGGAAACCTGGTCATTTTTGCGCGCTGATCAACATACAACGCTGCTGACTCTCATCCCGATGTGCGGGGATGGCGATATTTAAAGTGCCTTATATGCCAACAAACAAGATTTATCGTTCATCAATTGAGCAAATTGCACGCTCTGTTTGCGGTTCATCTTGATAACAAAATGATTTCAAGGGAGAAAAGGGCTCCTTAACTATGGTCAGTGAAGGGGCTTTTTTTGTATTATTCCCCTCTTGACCTTATTTAGCCTAAAGGCTCCTGTACCGGGAGTGGTGACGAGGAAGACATGCAACAGCTTGAAGAAGTAGTCGGCCAAGCCAGAGCCGAAATTGAGGGTGTGAGCGATATCGCGGCTCTCGACGAAATCCGGGTCAAATATCTGGGTAAAAAGGGCTTTTTTACCGAGCAGATGAAGGGCCTGGGCGCTCTGTCTGCTGAAGAGCGTCCCGCCGCTGGCGCCGTGATCAACCAGGCCAAACAGCAGGTTCAGGATGCCCTGAACGCATGCCGTGAAGCCCTCGAAGTCGCTGTGCTGAACCAGAAATTGGCTGCCGAGACCATCGACGTCAGCCTGCCGGGCCGCCGTATCGAGAATGGTGGCCTGCACCCGGTAACCCGCACCATCGAGCGTATCGAGCGCCTGTTTGGCGAGATGGGCTTCAAGGTTGCCCGTGGTCCCGAGATTGAAGATGGCTTCCACAACTTCGATGCGCTGAACATTCCGGCCCATCACCCGGCACGTACCGATCACGATACCTTCTACTTCAATCCTGATTTGATGCTGCGTACCCACACCTCCGGTGTGCAGATCCGCACCATGGAGCATCAGCAGCCGCCGATCCGCATCATCGCGCCGGGTCGCGTCTATCGTAACGACTACGACATGACCCACACCCCGATGTTCCATCAGGTTGAAGGTCTGCTGGTTGACGAGCATGCCAGCTTTACCGAGCTGAAGGGCATTCTGCACGATTTCCTGCGCAACTACTTCGAGGAAGACCTGACCATTCGCTTCCGTCCTTCCTATTTCCCGTTTACCGAGCCGAGTGCTGAAGTAGATGTGATGGGCAAAAACGGCAAGTGGCTGGAAGTGCTGGGTTGCGGCATGGTGCACCCGAACGTACTGCGTTCGGTCGGTATCGATCCGGAAAAATATTCCGGCTTTGCCTTCGGCATGGGCGTTGAGCGCCTGACCATGCTGCGTTACGGGGTCAACGACCTGCGTGCCTTCTTCGAAAACGACCTGCGCTTCCTCAAGCAGTTCAAGTAAGGGCGAGAGAACATGAAATTCAGTAAATCCTGGGTGATGGAGTGGGTCCGCACCGAGTTGAGTGACAATGCACTGGCCGAGCAGATCACCATGGCTGGTCTGGAAGTGGACGCCGTGGAAGCGGTTGCTGGCCAGTTCAACAATGTAGTCGTGGGTGAAGTGGTCGAGTGCGCCCAGCATCCGGATGCCGACAAGCTGCGGGTGACCAAGGTCAACGTGGGCGAGGCCGAACTGCTGGACATCGTCTGCGGCGCGCCGAACTGCCGTCAGGGCCTGAAAGTGTGTGTGGCCAAAGTAGGGGCGACCCTGCCGGGTGATTTCACCATCAAGAAAGCCAAGCTGCGTGGGCAGCCGTCCCACGGCATGCTCTGCTCTTTTAGTGAGCTGGGTATCGACGTTGAAGCCGATGGCATCATCGAGCTGCCGCTTGACGCCCCCATCGGGACCGATATCCGCGAATACCTCGCGCTCAACGACGTCAGCATCGATGTGGATCTGACCCCGAACCGTGCCGATTGCCTCGGCATCGCAGGTCTGGCCCGTGAAATCGGCGTGCTCAACAGTGTTGACGTGGTCGAGCCGACCTGGGCACCAGCTGTTGCCACTATCGATGCCACCTTCCCGATCCGGGTTGAAGCAACCGCCGATTGCCCCCGTTATCTGGGGCGCGTCATCAAGGGGCTGAACCTGCAGGCCCAGAGCCCGCTCTGGATGCAAGAGAAGCTGCGCCGTGGTGGTATCCGCTCCATCGACGCCATTGTCGACATCACCAACTACCTGCTGCTGGAATACGGTCAGCCGATGCACGCCTTCGATCTGGCTACCCTGGAAGGGGAACTGGTGGTGCGCCGTGCCCACGCTGATGAGCCGATGACCCTGCTCGACGGCAACGAAGTGAAGCTCAAAGAGACCACCCTGGTGATTGCCGATGCCAAAGGCCCTGCCTGCATGGCCGGTATCTTCGGTGGCAATCGCACAGGTGTCAGTGAGACCACCACCGACATCCTGCTGGAGTGCGCCTTCTTCGCGCCGCTCTCCATCACAGGCCGTGCCCGTGCCTATGGTCTGCACACCGACTCCTCCCACCGCTTCGAGCGCGGGGTGGATCCCGAGCTGCAAGCCAAGGTGATGGACAGAGCCACCCGTCTGCTGCTGGATATTTGTGGTGGAGAGTGCGGCGGTGAAGCCGGTCCGGTCATCGAGGTCAAATCCGATGCCCATCTGCCGAAAGCGGCCCCCATCCGCTTGCGTCGCAGCAAGCTCGACAAAGTGATCGGTATCAGCGTGGCTGACGCTCAGGTGGTCGAGATCCTGACTCGCCTCGGTATGCAAGTCACTGTCGATGCTGACGGTTGGACCGCGCTGGCACCCTCCTGGCGTTTCGATATCTCCATCGAGGAAGATCTCATCGAGGAAGTGGCCCGCATCTACGGCTACAACAATATCCCGAACCTGAAACCCGCCGCCTCTCTGGCGATGGTGGAGCAGGCAGAAGGGCAGGTGACCCTGAAGCGCGTACGCGACCTGCTGGTTGACCGCGGTTTCCAGGAAGCGATCACCTACAGCTTCGTTGATCCCAAGACCCAGCAAACCCTGTTCCCGCAGAGCGATGCCATCGTGCTGCCGAACCCGATCTCGGTCGAGATGTCCGCCATGCGTGTCTCTCTGTTCCCGGGTCTGGTGCAGGCCGTCGTTTACAACCAGAACCGTCAGCAGCCGCGCGTGCGTCTGTTCGAGCAGGGTCTGCGTTTCATCAAGGATGAAAGCGCCGAGAACGGCATCCGTCAGGAGCCGATGCTGGCCGGTATCATCACTGGCAACCAGAGCGACGAGCACTGGGACATCAAAACCCGCGCAGCCGACTTCTTTGATTTGAAAGGGGATCTGGAAGCGGTGCTGGACTTGACCGCCGAAGGGGCCACCTTTACCTTCGAGCGCACCGAGCACAGCGCCCTGCACCCGGGCCAGAGCGCAGCCATTCTGCGTAATGGCGAGATCATCGGCCACATCGGCGTGATCCACCCGAGCCTCGAGAAGAAGCTGGGTCTTAAGAGCCGCGCGGTGATGTTTGAGCTGGAGTTGGACAAGCTGACCCCGGCCAAGGTACCTGTGGCTGCCGAAGTTTCCAAGTTCCCGGCGAACCGTCGCGATATTGCCGTCGTGGTCGATGTTGCGGTTCTGGCAGGTGATGTGCTAGCGGTAATTAAAAAAGTTGGCGGAAATCAGGTAGTTGGAATAAACTTGTTTGACGTATACCAGGGTGCTGGTATGGCCGAGGACAAGAAGAGCCTGGCCATCACTCTTGTTCTGCAAGATACCCAGCGCACTCTGGAGGAGAAAGAGATAGCCGAGACCGTAGATAATGTTGTGCGGGCCCTTGGTGAAGAGTTGAATGCATCCTTGAGGGATTGATCTATGGCGCTTACCAAAGCCGATATTGCAGAGCACCTGTTCACCCAGCTCGGGATGAGCAAGCGTGAAGCCAAAGATATGGTGGAAGCCTTCTTTGAAGAGATCAGACAAGCGCTTGAGCGTGGTGAACAAGTCAAGATTTCAGGCTTCGGTAACTTTGACCTTCGTGAGAAGAATCAGCGTCCCGGACGCAACCCCAAGACGGGCGAGGATATTCCTATCAGCGCCCGTCGCGTGGTGACCTTCCGGCCTGGCCAGAAGCTCAAGGCCAGGGTAGAAAATGTTGAACCCAACGAGTGATAAAAAGCCAGGCAGATGCCTGGCTTTTGTTTTCAGATGACCAAATTCCCCGTTTTTCTTCTGGGTGCCGTGCTGGCCCTGCCGTTGCATGCCAAGCCATTGCAGACCACGTTGCTGCCGTTGGCGCCGGCGACCCAAACTTATGTAAATTCACTTAGCCAGCTTTCGCTCTGCTATCCTGCGACGCTTCCTCCACCATACCTGATGGCTGAGGGGGGGCTGCTCAAGGATCGCCTTGCCCGGTTGCAGGAGCTGTTCCCGGTTCCGCTGGTGCTCAAAGAGTTGCCCGATTGGCAGACATTGCGCGATGGGCTTGCAGAGGGTAACTGCGACATCATTCCCTATGTCGGAACCCGCATGAAGGCCGTGGAGGGCATGCGGTTAAGCCGTCCGATGATGGAGACAGATGCCGCCATCCTCTACAAGGGTGAAAATCTCAAACAGGCCCGCTTTCTGGTCTACTCGGTGGCAGACTCAGCCCGCCTGCTGCACGATCTCTATCCTCAGGCGCGCATTATTTCCCTAAAAAGCGGAGAGAAGGTCTACGACGCGCTGCAGAGCGGCAAGGGTGATGCCTACCTGGGGGACTATCTGCAACTGCGCTATCTGATGCGCGAGTTTCCTGCCGATGGGTTGCGCCTGCGTCGCCTGTTTGGTGAGGATCGGATCATCAGCTATCGCCTGATGATGCGTGATCAGCCTGAGTTGGCCAATCTGGTGGACACCCTGATCCGGCATATGCCCGCCGGTACTATCTATACCGATCTGGCCCGTTATCTCGATCAGGGGTCGCTCTACGTCAACCAACCCCACTTCAGCGATACCGAGCAGGCCTGGTTATCCGGCCGCGGGCGTACCATTCGCCTAGTGGTCAATCCCGAGTTGATGCCCTATAGCGGCGTCAATGAGTTGGGGGAGGCGAAAGGATGGAGCGCGGATGTGCTGCGCTGGGTCACCCAGGAGACCGGCCTGAAATACAAGCTGGTGCCTGCCGCCAGCAAAGCGGAGGCAGTAGAAAAGCTGCGTCGTGGTGAGGCGGACATGATGGCTGGTTTGCCGGAATCCCCGACATTGACGGATCAGTTCATTTTCAGTCGGACGATCTCCACCAACCGGTTTGCCTTGATCAGCAAGCGCAAGGTGGCTGCCGATCACATCAGCCAGCTCATGCGGCAGCGTATTCTGGTGCCGGAATCTCTCTACGACCCCTCCTTGCTCGCCCTGCTCGGTGATCAGGAGTGGGTTCTTACCGACAGCCTTGAGCAGGGACTTGCGGCTATTCGGCAGGGCAAGGCTGACGCCATGCTGAGCGAGCTATATCAGCTGCAATATCCCCAGCGCACGAACTTGCTGGAAGGGCTCGATATCGAAGAATTGGAGGATCGTTTTGGTCTTGGTTTTGCCATCAACAAGGAGCAGACCGAACTGGCTGCGGTGATGGATTGCAACCTGATGGCCCTGACCAATACCCAGATCGATGAGCTCAACCAGCGGTGGCGCCGTTTGGTAGTGATGAAGCAGTCCGGGGTCAGCTACGGAGCCTGGTTTGGCTCCATCGCGCTGGCGCTGTTGATCAGTGGCATCGTCATCGGCGGGATCTGGCGCTCGCGACAGCAGCTGGCCCGCGAGGTCGCCCAGCGGCAGGCGGCAGAAAAAGCGCTGGCAATCGAAAGTGAATTGCGCGAAACCATGTTTCAGGCGTTGCCGGTGCCTGTTTATTTGCGCAACAGTCAGGGCCAGGTGATCAAATCCAACAAACAGGGGCGGCGTTTGGCCCTGCGCTATTCAGAGCAATTGATGCTGCCGCCAGTACAAGTTCAGAAGAGTGAAGGGGAGCTGGTGTTGGGGGATCAGGTATTCGCCTATGTCCAACATCCGCTGCGGCTCGACAAGCAAGCGCCTGCTACCGATCTCATCGCCCTGTCGGATATCAGCGAGCTGCGTGAGCAGGCCCGTTTTCTGCGTCAGGCAGAGCGCCGCCTGCGCGCCCTGACCAATACTGTGCCCGGTGTGGTGTTGCAGTTTATGTTTGAGCAAGGAGGGGTCGGGGCCATCGAGTTTATCAGCCGGGGCTCTTACGAGTTGCTGGGACTTGCAAGCCAGCAGATCCGCCGTGAGCCCAAACGGGTGCTCACTATGCTGGAGCGCGAGGATCTCAGCCGGGTACGGCGCGACATGTTCACCATGCTGCAGGCAGGCAAACCTTTCTCGTTCACCCTGCGTTATCACCATCCGACCAAGGGTGTGCGCTGGTTGCAGTTTTATGGCCGTGGTCGCAGTCAGCCGCTGGGCTGGCGGATCTATGCGGTGATGCAGGATGTGACCGACCGGGTCGAGCAGGATCAGGCATTGCAGCACTCTCATGAGCAGGCGCAACAGGCGGTTCAGGCCAAGGGCCGTTTTCTGGCAGCTATCAGCCATGAGATCCGTACGCCGATGAACGCCATTCTCGGTCTGCTGGAGTGGCTGGCCCGCACTCCCTTGTCTCAGGAGCAGGACTCGGCACTGGCGCGAGTGCGGCAGGCGGGGGATGAGCTGCTCGGCCTGCTCAACGATGTGCTCGATTTCAGCCGCAACGAGAACAGCAAACTCTCCCTCTCGCCCCGGCCCACCGATTTCGCCGAACTGTGCGAGCACGTGGCGGCGGTGCACTGGACCAAGGCGAGGGCCAAGGGATTGCAACTGCGCCTGCAGCTGGATCCGGCTCTGCCTGCTCTGCAGACCCTCGATCCTCATCGGGTACAACAAGTGCTTCACAACCTGCTCTCCAATGCCATCAAGTTCAGCCTGCGTGGGGAAGTCGTGTTGTGGACCGAGCTGTCCGCATCGACTTTGCGCTTCGGCGTGGATGATCAGGGGCCGGGGATCACCGCCAAGATGCGCCCAACGCTCTTTATGCCGTTCGAGCAGTTTGCTGTGGCAGGGCAACTGCGGGCGCCAGGCACAGGTCTTGGTCTGGCGATTTGCAAGCAGTTGATCGAGCAGATGGGTGGCCTTATCGATGTCGAGGGACGCGTTGGTGGCGGTAGCCGATTCTTCTGCGAGTTGCCCCTGAATCGGGTGCAGCAGGATCCGGATTGGCGGCCCAAGGTGCGGCAGCTGGCGCTCTCTTTGCCTCACGATGAGGCGCAAGCCATTGCTCCCTGGTTCAGCCGATTGGGTGTTGCCATCGTCAGTAACGCGGTTGATATGCTGCAAGCCGAGGTGGACGAGAAGGGACTCTACTATTGGTCATGGCAAGGAGAGTCCTGGGTGCCCGGCACCATCATCACCCTGCTGCAGCCACGGTTGACACCGGATCAACCGGTCTACGGTACCCAGCCAGGACTTGGCATGCGGGTACTGCTGGTTGAAGATCACGATGTCAATCGCGAGCTGATCAGCCTGCAACTGGGCCAACTTGGTGCCAACGTTATCACTGCCGCCAACGGGCAGCTGGCGCTGAAGATGCTGGCGCAGCAGGAGGTGGATTTTGTACTGACCGATCTGCAGATGCCGGTGATGAACGGGGCCGAGCTGTGCAGGCAATTGCGCCAATCCGCGCGTTGGGCCCGTCTGCCGGTTTATGTGATCACTGCCGATCTCAGTGAACAGGCGGCGAAGGAGCTTCAATCCTGCGGCTGCGATGGCCATCTGGATAAGCCGGTCGCTCTCAGGGAGCTGGCGGCCTTGCTACGCCATATCGCCAAAGAGGGGAGCAATGCTGTCGTCCCGACACCGGCTGCCTCACTGCTGACCGATGAACTGGCCAGCCTTTATCTGAAGGCCACTCGTGATGATTTGGCCGAACTTGAGCGCTGCAGCACAGAAGAAGATGAAGTTGGCGTGAATGCTGCTTTACATAAATTGAAGGGGGCCGCCAGAATGGTAGGGGCGACTGCGTTGGTCGCGGTCATTGAAGAGTGGCAACAGGCGCCCCATCCGATGCTGCAAGCCAGATTGAACCGGGCACTGGATGAGTTCAGCCAGCACTTTTCAAAGAGGGCTCAAGATGATCATCACTGATGAAGAATTGCTGGCGTTGCTCGATTCGGAAGAGCATGAGGCGGCAGGATTTTGCCCCATAGTGCTCTATGCCCTTGATCGCTCCGCCTACGAGTTGGCCAGCGCGATGAAATTGCCCTCCTATGTTACGCTGCACCGCACCCAACCGGATGCCTGCTGGCAGTGGGAAGGACTGTTTGCGGCAGGTGCCATTGCCCTTTATGACCCCGCCGCTCATCAGCAGGCGGACTACTTCCCCCAGTTGCTGCAGCATGAGGGGATTTACGCGATTGGCGAGGATTGGCTGGATGGGCTCGTGACCAGTTATCGTGCCTGGATCAACTGGCTGGCAAGCAGGCGTGTGTTGCTGCTCGAAGATCACCCGTTTCAGGGGATGCAACTGCAACAAGCCGTCGCCTCGCTGGGGCTATCCTGCCAGTGGGTGCAAGATGAATCGGCTTGTCTTGCGGCGCTAGCTGCGGGGGATATCAGCCTGCTGGTGTGCGATCTTAGTCTGGTGGAACAGGATGCCATCAGTCTGCTGATGAACCAGCCGCAACTTCAGCGCAGCGAGTTGCCGATCATTCTCTTGTCAGCTCATGAACAGACATTGATCGATGGTGCCCGCCGTCTGCTGCACGATGCCGGTTTCAATGTTCTGGCTGCACTGGCCAAGCCACTCGATGAGAATGAATTGCTCCGGTTGTTGCGCGGACTTTACTTGGGGCCTCTGCGACAGCGTCGTCTGAGTGGTCAGCGCCGCTCCATTCGCCGTTGGCAGGGGGAGGTGCAGGGGCAGCTTGGCCTGCTATCCAGCCCGGCGACCCCATATCCGGTCTGGCTGGCAGTGACGGGCTTGCCCGGTCGCTGGGAGGCGCTCAGGGAGTGGCTGACGGAGCAGTCACGCACCCCATCCGAACTGACCCTGCTGATCCACCGTCGAGACCACCTGCTCGGCAATGCTGATCGCTTCGCGCTGGTGCTGCAAGCCAGTCTGGCGGGAAGCAAGCTGGCGCTACTGCTCGATAACAGCCAGCATCTGCCATTCGACCTGCTGGAGCGCTTGCCGCTGAGTGCCTTGCTGTTGGGGCAGGGGATCTTGCCCGAGATGGAGTCCTTGGCCGACGACTCCCTGCTGGGACGCTTTATGGCCCGGGTTCGAGAGCTGGGGATTGCCATCTATCTGGATGATCCCTACAACCTGCTCGACGTCGAGGTGTGGCGGGAGCGCGGTATGACGGGGCGCTGGTAAATCATGGCGCGCTACCACTGTTGGTCCATGCACCGGGAGCACCTTGGCAAGGGGCTGGAGGGCTGGCTCCATCCGGTTTCCCGGGCCGCGTTACCACTGGCGATGCAGGTCGCCGAGGTGCCTTGCCTGCTGCGCGAGCTGCATGGTGTGGCGCCTTCCCGCATGCTGGCCGCTTATGATGCATTGAGTGAAGAGAGCATCTATCTGCGCTTTATGCGCCCGAAACGGACGCCGCAACCGGAGCAAGTTGCCCACTTTCTTGATTACCATCCCGAACAACAGATCTCGCTGCTACTGACCGATCTGGCCGGTGAGCCGCTGGCTCAGGCGCAATCAATCCGCCGCCGCCTTCATCCCGATCGGGCGGAGTTCTCCTGCATCGTGGCGGATCACTTCCAGCACAAGGGGGCGGGACGACGGATTCTGCTGGCGCTGGCACTGCTGGCCAGGGCGGACGGGATCCGGGAGTGGACGGCGGAAGTGCTGGCCCAGAACCGGCCCATGCTGACCCTGCTCAAGCGCCTTGGCTTGCCGCTGACCCTGGTGACCGGGCGGGAGATGGTCTTTGTCAGGCTGGATCTGTCGGTACTGGATGCCTGGTTACCCGTGTTGCCAGCGGAGCCGCTTAAGACCAAGGGCGAATAGTGACACTTTTTTCCCTGTGCTAAGGTCACATTTATTGTACGGGGATAGACGGAGCAGCTTATGGCGCAGTCATATAAACATATCGTGATCCTGACCGGAGCGGGGATCTCTGCCGAATCCGGCATCAAGACTTTTCGTGCCTGCGACGGTTTGTGGGAAGAGCACAAGGTCGAGGATGTGGCGACCCCCGAGGGGTATGCCCGGGACCCCGAACTGGTGCTGCGCTTTTACAACTCCCGCCGCAAACAGCTGCAACAGCCCCAGGTTCACCCCAATCCGGCCCACTATGCGCTGGCCCGCCTCGAGCGACTGCTGCCCGGTTCGGTGACGCTGGTCACCCAGAACATCGACAATCTGCACGAGAGCGCTGGCAGCAAGAACCTTATCCATATGCACGGCGAGCTGCTCAAGGCCCGCTGCCCCGAGTCCGGTCAGGTGATCGAGTGGCGCGGCGATCTCCATCAGGACGAGCTCTGCTCCTGCTGCCAGTTTCCTCAGCCGATGCGTCCCCATGTGGTCTGGTTTGGCGAGATGCCGCTCGGGCTGGATCGCATCTACAGCGCGTTGGCCCAGTGCGACCTCTTTATCTCCATCGGCACCTCTGGCGCTGTCTATCCGGCCGCCGGGTTTGTCCATGAGGCGGGCCTCAACGGGGCCCACACCATCGAGCTCAATCTCGAACCGAGCGAGGTGGGTAGCCAGTTTGACGAGAAACGCTATGGCCCAGCCTCCCTGCTGGTGCCCGCCTATGTCGATGAGTTGCTGGAGGCGTACGGCATCCATCAGCCCAGACAGATCGAGGGGCACAACAACTGGATGGAGATGCGTGAACGCTAGGGATCAGGTGTGACAACAAAGCAAAAGGCGACCCGTGAGTCGCCTTTTTGTTATGTGATGATTTTATCTGCTGCGTTTTTGTCCGGTAGCAGAGGCCCGTTACGATTGTTCGGGTTGGGAGCACAGGATTGCCTGATCACCAGGTCAGGGTCGACGGTGATCTGGTGGTTATCCACCGCTTCGTCGTTGATGCGCGCCAACAGGCGGGTGACGGCGAGGCGCCCCAGCTCCTCTTTGGGCTGGTTGACGGTGGTGAGCGGCGGCGACATAAATTCGGCCAGCGCCACATTGTCATAGCCGATGATGGAGATATCCCGCGGGATCACCAACCCCGCCTGATGGGCGGCACTGATGGCCCCCATCGCCATCATGTCGTTGCAGACAAAGAGGGCGGTGGGGCGCTCGGGCAATGCCAGCAGACGAGTCATCGCCTGATGGCCGCTGGCGCAATCAAAATCCCCCTCCTGGATCCAGTCGGGATTGACAATGAGCCCGGCTTCTTGCAGCGCCTGCTCGAAACCTGCCTGCCGCTGGTTGGCAGGGGCGCGGCTCTGGGGGCCTGTGATGCAACCGATGGCGGTATGGCCCAGCTCAATCAGATGGCGGGTCGCGAGATAACCACCGTGGAAGGAGTTGTCGGCGATAAGATCCACATCCTCGCTGACCAGCCCCCAATCCATCACCACCACCGGCAGGCTCTTGAGCCAGTCGAGCTGATTGAACACCTCTTGCTGCCCTTCGCTACACATGATGAGCAGGCCATCGACCCGCTTGCGCAGCATCATCTTGAGGTAGGAGAGGGCGGTTTCCGCCTGCCCCTCGGTGTTGCCCAGCATCAGGTTGTAGCCCTGCTCGAAGCAGTAGCGCTCCACCCCGCGCACCACCTCGGCGAAGAAGGGGTTGCTGGAGGTGGTGACCAGCATGCCGATACTGTTGGTCTCCTTCACCTTGAGGCTGCGGGCCACCAGACTCGGGGCGTAGTTAAGATCGCTCATGGCGGCGAAGACCCGATCCCGGGTCTCCTCGGCCACAAAGCGGGTCTCGTTGATGACGTGGGAGACGGTGGTGGTCGACACCCCCGCCAGCGCCGCCACCTCCTTGATATTGGCCATCAATGCCCCTGCGCAGTCTGCTCAAGCAGGAAGGTGTCGACCTCCTGCTTGCTCGGGATGGAGCTCTGGGCACCGAATCGGGTGACGGATAGCGCTGCCGCCCCGTGGGCAAAGCGCACCGCCGCGTCAAAGTTGGCGCCGGCCAGTTCCGCCGCCAGCAGGGCACCGTTGAAGGTATCGCCCGCGGCAGTGGTATCCACCGCCTTGACCCGAAAGCCCGGGATGAGCTGTTGCTGCTGTGCGTTGCTGCAATAGACCCCCTGTGACCCCAGGGTGATCATCACGTCCGCAATCCCCATCTGGTGGAAGCGGGCAGCCGCCTCGCGGGCGCTCGCTTCGTCGGTGACTTTGACGCCGGTCAGCAGCTCGGCCTCGGTCTGGTTGGGGGTGATAAGGTCGACCAGTGCCAGCAGCTCGCTTGAGAGCGGGCGAGCAGGGGCGGGGTTGAGCACCACCCGTGTGCCGTGGGCGCGAGCCAGGCGTGCAGCTTCATGAACGCTCTCGAGCGGCACCTCCAGTTGCAACAGCAGGGTGTGGGCGTCGGCGATCATCGCTTCGTGGCTTTTCACTACGGCAGGGGAGAGGGCCCCGTTGGCTTCGGCGGAGATACCTATGCTGTTCTCCCCCTCATCGTTCACATAGATGATTGCGATACCGGTCGGGAGCTTGGGATCGAGTTCGACGGCGCTGACGTCGATACCGTCTTTGGCAAAGCCGGTTTTCATCTGGTGGCCGATGGCGTCATCACCGATCCGGGCGATAAAGGAGACGGCGGCGCCAAGGCGGGCGGCAGCAACCGCCTGATTGGCCCCCTTACCACCCGGGACCACCTGATAGCTGTGGCCGGTCAGGGTTTCACCCGGGCGAGGAAAGTGGGGAACGCGCAGCACATGGTCTGCATTGACACTGCCCAGAACGACGAGACGATTCATGTTGACTACTCCTGATGCATCTTGGCTTGAACACTGTGATGGAGTAAGCCCAAGCCGGGAGGCACCTGAACGAGAGGGAAAAGGGGAGGCGAACCTCCCCTCGAGCACTTACTTGCTAACTACTTGCAGCGGTACCGGAATGGATTTCTCGACCGGCTGACCTTTCAGCACCTTGTCAGCACTCTCGACGCCGATGGCACCGATCAGCGCAGGTTGCTGGGCCACGGTGGCGGCCAGTTTACCCTTGGCAACGGCGGCTTTGCCATCGTCAGTGCCGTCGAAGCCGACGATCATCACCTCTTTACCGGCAGCCTGCACCGCGCGGATGGCACCCAGCGCCATCTCGTCGTTCTGGGCGAACACGGCTTGCACGGTCGGGTGGGCTGCCAGCAGGTTTTCCATGACGTTCAGACCCTTGGTGCGGTCAAAGTCGGCGGGCTGGGAAGCCAGCACCTGCAACTTGTTGGCTGCCACGGCAAGGGCAAAACCTTCGCCACGGTCACGGGCGGCGGAGGTACCGGCAATCCCTTCCAGCTGGATCACCTTGGCACCGGTACCCAGTTTCTCGGTGATAAAGTCACCGGCCAGCTTGCCGCCTGCCACGTTGTCGGAGGCGATATGGGCCTTGACCTCACCCTGCGCAGCGCCGCGGTCCAAGGTCAGCACCGGAATGCTGGCCTTGTTGGCGAGACGGATGGCATTGCCGACCGCTTCGGAGTCGGTGGGGTTGATCAGGATGGCGCCGACCTTGCGTACGGTGAGATCTTCCATGTTGGAGAGCTCTTTGGCCGGGTCATTCTGGGAATCCAGTACCACCAGCTCGTAGCCAAGCTCTTTGGCTTTGGCTTCGGCACCCTCTTTCATGGTGACGAAGAAGGGGTTGTTGAGGGTGGAGACCACCATCGCCAGGGTATGGTCGGCAGCCTGGGCGGTGCCCAGCACGGACATGATGGCGGCAGCGAGCAGGGTATTGAGCTTTTTCATCATTTCATTCCTTGTGTGTGGCTTGTCTTATTAACGGTTGCTTTTGTTATCGATCATCACGGCAAGCAAGATCACGCTGGCCTTGGCGATCATCTGGTAATAGGACGATACGTCGAGCAGGTTGAGGGCGTTGTTCAGGAAACCGATGATCAAGGCACCTATCAGGGTACCCATGATGCGGCCCTTGCCCCCCATCAGGCTGGTCCCACCCAGCACCACGGCGGCGATGGCATCCAGCTCGTAACCCATGCCCGCCGTCGGCTGGGCAGAGGAGAGGCGAGAGGTAACGATAAGCCCTGCCAGCGCCGAGAGCGCGCCGCACAGACCATACACCGCCAGCTTCACCCGATCCACATTGATACCGGAGAGGCGGGTGGCAGACTCGTTACCGCCCAGCGCGTAGATGTAGCGACCGAGACGGGTGTGGTTGAGCATGAACCAGGCGAGCAGGAAGACGATGGCCATCAGCCAGATGGGCACCGGCAGACCGAACAGGTAACCGGTACCGAGCCAGGCGAAGTGATCGGCGCCGTCACTGAAACCGGTGGAGATGGGGCGACCCTCGGTATAGACCATGGTAATGCCGCGCAGGGCGGTCATGGTGACCAGGGTGGCGATAAATGCCTGCACCTTGCCTTTGGCAATGATGAGGCCGCTGACGCCGCCCAGCAGGGCACCAGCCCCCAGAGTGAGGGGCACCACCAGCCAGATGGGCAGCTCCATAGCGACCATAGTCGCCGCCAGCGCACCGCACAGGGCCAGTACCGAGCCGACCGACAAATCGATACCGGCGGTGAGAATAACCAGCGTCATACCGACCGCCATGATGGCGTTGACCGAGGTCTGGCGCAGGATGTTGAGCAGGTTGTCGGCGGTGAAGAAGTTGGGGCTCAGGAAGGAGACCACACCAATCAGGACCAGCAGGGCGACCAGGGATTTGTTCTCGATCCACCACGCCTTGCTCATGACGCCACGGCGGGAAAGGGTTTGGGTTGTCATTGGGATGCCTCTTGCTCTGCTTGCCACTGTTTACCGACTGCCGCCGCCATCAGCTTCTCCTGATTGGCATCGCGGGTGTTGAACTCTGCGCTGATGCGCCCTTCGTGCATTACCATGATGCGATCGCTCATGCCGAGCACTTCCGGCATCTCGGAGGAGACCAGAATGATGCTCATTCCCTCCTTCTTGAACTGGTTGATCAGCTGATAAATTTCCTTCTTCGCCCCCACGTCGACGCCGCGGGTCGGCTCGTCGAGGATCAGCACCTTGGGCCTTGTCAGCAGTCCCTTGGCGATGGCTACTTTCTGCTGGTTGCCGCCGGAAAGCAGCTTTATCAGCTGATCCTGACTCGGGGTCTTGATGTTGAAGAGGCGCACATAGTCGCTCACCGCCTGTCGCTCGGCCTTGCCGTCGATCTTGCCGTTGCTGATGAACTCGTCGAGGGCGCAGAGGCTCATGTTTTCGCGCACCGACAGCTCCAATACCAGCCCATCCCCCTTGCGATCTTCAGAGATATAGGCGATGCCTGCGGCCAGACCATCGGCCGGGCTTTTGGGCACCAGCGCATGACCGTCCACTGCCACTTCGCCGGCGCTGATGGGGCTGGCGCCATAGATAAGCTTCATCAGCTCGGTACGGCCGGAGCCCATCAGACCACTAAAGCCCAGAATTTCCCCCTGACGCAGGGAGAAGCTCACCCCGCGTACGCCGGGACCGGCCAGATCCTTCACCTGCAGGCTGACGGGGCCAAGCTCGCGCTCAAGACGCGGATACTGCTCTTCCAGTCGGCGACCCACCATCATCTCGATGATCTTGTCTTCATCCAGATCGCTCACCGCCTTCTCGCCGATCCACTTGCCATCGCGCAGCACAGTGACCCGATCACAGATCTCGAAGATCTCCTTGAGGCGGTGGGAGATATAGACGATGCCGCAACCCTGCTCACGCAGCTCGCGGATAACCTTGAACAGTTGCTCGGTCTCGGTATCGGTCAGCGCATCGGTCGGCTCGTCCATGATGATGACGCTGGCATCGAACGACAGCGCCTTGGCGATCTCCACCATCTGCTGTTCGCCGATGGAGAGATCCCCGAGCCGGGTATCAGGCCCGTGCTTGACACCAAGTCGCGCCAGCAGGCCGCTTGCCCGTTCGCGCAGCTGTTTGTGGTCGATGCTGCCAAAGCGGGTGCGCGGTTCGCGACCGAGGAAGATATTGGCGGCAATCGACAACTCCGGTAGCAGGTTCAGCTCCTGATGGATGATGCTGATCCCCTGATCCTGAGAGTCGCGGGGGCCCTTGAAGTGGACCGGCTGACCGCGGTAGCTGACGCTGCCCGCATCGGCCTGATAGATGCCGGTCAGCACCTTCATCAGGGTGGATTTGCCGGCGCCATTTTCACCGAGCAGGGCCATCACCTGGCCCGGATAGACCCGCAGACCCGCTTCGTCGAGGGCGCGCACACCGGGGAAGGTCTTGACGATCCCGGTCAGCTCCAGAATGGGTGAGAGGGGAGAGGTTGTGCTCATTTGCAGCTTCCTTGAAGAGGCCTTCTTTGAAGAGTTCAGAACGCCACACCGGCGCAGAGGATCAGGTTGGTGTAGGGGGTCACCTCGCCGCTGCGCACGATGGCCTTGCTCTGGCGGGAGCGGGTCTTGAACTCCTCGTGCAGGCAGTATTCGATGGCGATGGGCTTGCCCTGGGCGGTTGCGTGGGCCTCAAGCTGCTCGACCAGCGCCTGATGGGCGGCGGGGCTGATCTGCTTGATCTCTGTTGCCATGATCACCTTCTCCACCACCAGATCGGTGAGCAGGGCGGTCAGTACGGTTGCAAGGCTGGGGGTGCCCGCCATCAACGCCAGATCGATCCGCTCCGGACCGGCCGGAATGGGCAAGCCCGCATCGCAGACGGTGATCTCGTCGGTGTGGCCCATCTGTGCCACCAGAGCACTCAGGGGAGCATTGAGCAGTGCGCCTCGTTTCATACAGCACCTCATCAGGCCTTGGCCCGTCAATCTGTGAACCGCTAGGCAACCGGTTACGCAACCGGTTGCGTCATGGCGCAAAGATATGCTTTTTGGGATGGAAGGGCCACGGCAAAACCACGGAAATGTGAAAACGATCTCAAAGGCGGAAGAAGAAGTGCAGGGGAGGAGGCAGGAAGGGTGTCAGCAGAGCCCTGACACCCTTGTTATTTATCGAGCTATTGATTTTATGGTTAGTTGGCCAGTGCCTTGGCGACCGCCGGACGGCTCAGCATGCGCTGATAATGATCGGCAACCTTGGGGAATTCACTGATCTCGACCCCATCGCTTTTCAGCCAGCCCGCGACCACGAACAGATAGATGTCCGCCACGCTGAACTGCTCGCCCTGCACCCAGGGGCCTGCCAGATAGTGCTGCTCAATCTGGGCAAAGCCATCGCGCATATTGCTGGCGACTTTCTGCTGCATGGCGGCAATGGCCTGCTCGTCATCGGCCCAGCGGCTGCCACGGCGACCGTGGGCGTGGGACACATGCACGGTGGAGGCGAGGAAGAGGTTGACCTCCTGCATGCGGGCCAGCAGGAACGGGATATCCAGCTGCGCCAGCCTGGCGGTAGGGAAGCCTTGAGAAGCCACTGGCAGCGATCCCGATAGCGCTTGGTGCACACCATGGTCCCTTGTTCAGCGCCATCCACTTCGTTCGCCACCCCGTTGATGACGGATTTCATCGGCATGAATAAGCGAGGCCGATTGGACCTGCAGCTTGATGGCGGGCAGTGTCCCGTCATTATCCCTCGTAAGGGAGGGAAGAGTGGTGCAGCACGATGCGCACCTTGCCATCATCCCCCTTCTTGAAACCCCAGGTCTTGTCGACCGTGGTCTCCTTGTTATCGCGATCCACCAGATGCACCTTGCCCATGGTCAGCGCCATGTCGCCGTTGATATAGACGGCGGCATTGTCATAGCGATAGCTCTGCCAGTTTTTCAGGGCGAAACCTTTATCGGTGGGGTAGGCGCTGTTGTTGCCGACAAAGTAAGCCAGCGCCCCCTCGCGGGTGGTGCGAAAGGTCTGCTCACCACCGGCAAGGGTCGGTTTGAACAGCACCGGCCCTTGCTGGTAGCCATAGGCACTGTCGAGCACCGCCTCGGCGGTCGCCTTGGCGCGCTCAATGCCACCGGCCCGATAGTCATCGCTGATCTTGATAAGCGCCGCGCCCCAGGCATCCTGCGCCGCCTTGATCTCCGCCTCGGTGATATTGTTGTTGGTGATCTCGGCCGCGCTGAGTGCGCCGCTGGCGGCAAGCAGGACGAGGGCAAGGGTGCTCTTCTTGAGGTGCAACATCATTGTTTTCAAACTCCTGATAGCGATAAACGAGCGAGCAATATAGCGAAGGGGCATGAACGGTTTTTGAACAGTCCGTTCAGGATTGGGTAGTAAAAAGGTCAGTATATAGCTGAAGGTTTGTGAGTTTGTTGGTAAGGGCGCTGGCTAAATTAATGTCGGATGCTTGTATCCAACGCGAATTTTTACCGACAAAAGCCCCGCCAAGTTAATTGGTGGGGCATATCTATCAAGTACTTTACTGAGCCCAGTCAAGGTGATTGGATTTGAAAAGATCGACGCCGGTTTGTCGTATCGAGTCTATCCACGTTGTAGCACCTTGATCGCTTACCTTGTAGTGAGTAATGGCGATCTCCTTGATGATCCTGTGTTCGTTTTCAAGGGTTGTGGGCATGAGCCCTGCATCATCGGTATTGATACAGACCCTGACCGGCCCACGGCGCAGACCGAATCGATTTGCGCTGTTACCGGCTTGCAAAGCCTCCGTTGTTGGCGGGCTCCAGCGGAATATGGGGTGCTCTTCATAGCTCTCCAATCGGCCGATATAGAGGTTGGAAGTCGGGCAGGCCTCAAGCACCCACTGGTTTTGGCTGAACTTTTCCAGCATCAGATCTTGCAGTGCCTCATAAAACTCCAGATCGTCATCCGTCAAATACTCT
>NZ_JBODRQ010000073.1:0-18813 GCF_050633025.1 Aeromonas sp. | reverse complement strand
ACCAGCGGGATCAGCTTCTCGGGGAAGTGGTACGGGCCGTAGTTGTTGGAGCAGTTGGTGACGATGGTTGGCAGGCCGTAGGTGCGGCGCCAGGCGCGCACCAGATGGTCGCTGGAAGCCTTGGAGGCAGAATAGGGGCTGCTGGGAGCATAAGGGGTTGTTTCGGTAAAGAGCGGCAATGGCTCACCGGCGGCGACTTCATCCGGATGGGGCAGATCCCCATATACCTCGTCAGTGGAGATATGGTGGAAGCGGAAGGCCGCCTTGCGCGGATCAGGAAGACCGTTCCAATAGGCACGTGCCGCTTCCAGCAACATATAGGTGCCGACGATATTGGTCTCGATAAAGTCAGCCGGGCCTGTGATGGAGCGGTCAACATGACTCTCGGCGGCCAGATGCATCACGGCATCCGGCTGGTGCAGGGCAAACACCCGATCCAGCTCGGCACGGTTGCAGATATCCACCTGCTCAAACGCATAACGCTCGCTTGTCGATATATCGGCCAAGGATTCCAGATTGCCGGCATAGGTGAGTTTATCGAGATTGATAACGGCATCCTGAGTATCACGGATGATATGGCGCACCACGGCAGAGCCGATAAAGCCTGCGCCACCGGTAACGAGAATTTTCATAGATATGTTATCTCTTGAGAAGAGTTGACTTAGGAGCGACAGCGAGAGCGAGCTGGACGAGAAAAGAACGAGGCAACTCAGCGTTATTGCCTTAAACACCACTAAAAACAAAAATGATTAAAAATCAAACGAATCTGCGGAAAATGCATTGGCTACCGCCCCTGGGTTACAGCCCCCAGTTTGCTGCTTTTAACCTGATTTTGCTTGCTGTTGGTCATTAGGTCCCTCCAGCATTGTTATGTTTTGATGGTGCATAGCCATGTATTCATTTCATGCAAAACGACGAAACAGAACTTTGCATGGCAGAAACAGCACCCAGTACCAGCCCGATTAGAGCCCAAGATTCTATATCGATTCCAACCAGACTGCACATCAAAAAATGTTGCCACATCTCGTTTTTAGCCAAGATTCGATAGAAAACCACAAGAGCCTTATGAACCCAGCCCTGACTCGCTTAAAAGTCAACCAGAGAACCCCATTCGGAGCCAAAACGAGGTGCTATTCTGGTTGTCCTATTCGCCGATATGGTTTACGTAATCCTCTTGTCTCACAACAGGGTTCATTCAGAGAAGCATCGCTTGCATGCCATCAGTCATGTTTTGACTCATGGGAATGACTCAGATTCTCTGCTTCGTGCTGGTAACATCGTGCATCATCAACTGGCTCCACTTTCCGGGGCGGATCGACCTGCAGGGCGAATCCGCCTTCCTGATAGAGAGCATGTTCACCATGCTGGCCCAGCCCCACGGGCCTGCCTGCGGCCGCTAACCAGCGACGGCAACTTCCTCACATCCAAATCGGGGCCTGACCGCGTGCTTTGGCAGTCAGGCCCCGATTTGTTACCCTGTGCGCCCCCTGCTTGAGGTAACCCCTGTGCCACACTCTGACGCCATCCCCGCTTCCTTGCCCTTGAACGACCAACACGCCCACGTTCGAGCTGCCTTTGTGGCGCGTCTCAAACCCGGTGCTCACCTGCTCAATGGTCAGTGCGCTGCGGGGGAGGATCTGTGCTGGCTGCGTGCAGAAGGGTATGTAGTCACCGCCTGTGAAGCGGTACTGGCCGATGCCAAAGTCGCCTCGCAGCAATTTGGACAAGCGGTGCGGGTCTGCCCGCTGGCGAAGATGCACTCGGTGCTGCCTTACGATGGCATCTGGCTGAGCCGCCCGCTTGATAGCGAAGAAGCCACTCTTGTCCCCCTGTTGCAACAGCTGGCAACCCTGCTCAACGCGGGCGCTCCGATCTGCTTCCCCCTGCCACCAAGCGGCAAGATAAGTCACGCTCAGCTACAGCAACTGGTCACCACATCCGGGATAGCGCTGCAACTGGCGCCGATGGAAGCCTTATCAGCAAACACGTCAGATTCCGCAAGTCAACACGCCAGTCAGTACGTCATGTTGCTGCGTGGCGATCATCAGGCCAGCTAACGGGCTAATTCATCACGGATTTTCCAGGTAAACGCCAAGCAGACAGCTAGTCGGCAATCTTCGCTTTCGACAATATTTAACTCGGTGACAACTCATAAAATGCAGACATAACACGGCTTACGTGTTAAAAAGCGTGATTAATATCAAATCTTAATAACAAAACAGACAATACAACCAACTTCGGATTTCCTTATGAAACTTGTCCTGAAACTCATTGCTGGCATCCTTGCCGGTCTCTTGCTCGGTCTCTACGCCCCTGAGTGGGTGGCGCGCGTGCTGTTTACGGCCAAGACAGTGATAGGTCAGCTGATCACCTTCACCATTCCGCTCATCATTCTGTTCTTTATCATGAGCGGCATCGCCAGCCTGCCGAAAAACTCCGGCAAGCTGCTGGGTAAAACTGTGGCCCTCTCCTACTGCTCCACCATTCTGGCTGGGCTGTTCGCCTTTACCGTGGCGAGCCACCTGATCCCGCAGCTGACCACCGCTGCCGAGCCCACTACCGCCGAGGCGGTCAAGCTCACCTCCTACGTCAATCTGGAGATCCCGCCGCTGTTTGGCGTGATGTCTGCGCTGGCCGCCGCCTTCGTGTTCGGTATCGGCATCAGCGCCACCCAGGCCACCGATCTGCGCCGGGTCGCAGATCAGGGCCGTGACATCATCGACCGCCTGCTGGCCAAGGTGATCATCCCGCTGCTGCCGTTCTATATCGCTGGCGTCTTTGTCGAGATGACGGTGGAAGGCACCGTATTCGCCACCCTGAAAACCTTCGGTGTGGTGCTGGTAATGGCAATCCTGATGCACTGGATCTGGCTCTCCGTGCTATTTATCGGCACCGGTCTGGCCCTTGGCCGCTCTCCGGTCCAGCTCATCAAGAACATGCTGCCCGCCTACTTCACTGCGCTGGGGACCATGTCGAGCGCAGCCACCATTCCGGTCGCCCTGCAATCGAGCAAGAACAACGGCGTGAGCGATGGCATCGCCAACTTTACCGTGCCCCTGTGCGCCACCATTCACCTCTGTGGCTCCACCATTACCCTGGTCACCTGTGCCACCGCGGTGATGTTCCTCTCCGAGCATCTGGCCATTCCGGGTATCGAGACCATGCTCCCCTTCATCATGATGCTGGGGGTGATCATGATCGCCGCCCCAGGCGCACCGGGTGGTGGCGTGATGTCGGCGCTGGGCCTGCTCACCTCCATGCTCGGCTTTGGTGAAGCCTCCATCGCCCTGATGATCGCCCTCTATCTGGCGCAGGACAGCTTCGGCACCGCCTGCAACGTCACCGGTGACGGCGTGATTGCCCTGTGGGCGGATCGCTTCGCCAACGGTAGCGAGAGCGCAGCCCCCGTGGCCGAGGCCGAACAGGCATAAGCTCGCCGGGAAGGCTCCCCACCATCCTCTGCAAAAAAATGCAGGCCCGAACCATGTTCGGGCCTCAGATTGCTGGCAACCCCTTGGACGCCGATCCCGGGGTTTGATCTAATTGCTGCATGGTCAATAAAGGGACCAGCTTGAACGCTATACTCGGCGAGACTGCCTCCTGCACATCACTGTTGTACTCAAGAGACAGCCCGCTGGCACCTTCACATATCGGGATAACCTGCTTACTGGTCCAGCTCGTCCATGTATTCATCCAGATTGGCATCGTCGGCCTGCTCTTGCTGAGACGCTTTCAGCTCGGTCTGCTTGCCCGTCACCTTGCCCTGGTTATATTGCAGGTAGAAGTCCTTCGTCAGCGCATAAGGATCGAGGGAGTTGTCGATGATCCGCTCCTGATCGATCAGCTTGGCACGTGTGCCCAAGCCATCCAGTGCCCAGTGTGCAACCTTCATCGGGAAGGTTAACAGGGCATAGGGGAAGTAGAAGCTGTCAATCGCATCGCCAACCAGCTCCCGGGTGGTAGTCGGGCCGTAGACAGGCACCATGATGTAGGCACCATTACCGATATCGGCCCTGCCCAGCACTGTGTCCATTTCCAGCTTGTTACGCTCGAGGCCAGCATGTTTGGCCACATCGAAGATACCCAGCAGACCGACCGTGCTGTTGAGGGTAAAGCGCCCCAAGTTGGTACCCGCCCCTTTCAAGTCACCGGTGATCAGATGGTTCACCATGCTGCTCGGTTCATCAAAGTTCGCCACAAAGTTGGCAATGCCATCCTTCATCCCTACCGGAATGTAGCGGGCATAGGCATGCACCACAGGACGTGCCACATAAGGCTCAAGCACATCATAGTTGACCGCCCACATGGCCCGGTTGGCCCCCTGGAAGGGATCGCGCGGATCGGCCGCCGTACTGGTGGCACCCGGATTATTCATGCCGGGATTGAGATCCAGACTCTCTGGGCCAGGCTTGGGTGGGCCACCGGCACAACCAGCCAGCAAGAGGGCTGCCAGTATGGCCCCTGAACGAAGATACATATGATTGTCCTGACGTTTTATTTTGATTTATCAGAAGTGTAGATAACCCGGCACCTATCCAGGGGCCGGGTTATCCAAAGGCATATTAGAGGGCGTGATCGATGCGGATGTCAATCGGAGCAGCAGGGATTTCGGTCGTCTTGACCGGCACGGATACCCCTTCGAAGGCTCCTTCCTTGTTCATCACATTGCCACCTCGCGAGAGACGCGCCTTGAACTGTAGCTCCGGATAGGCCGCCAGTTTGCTGCCTTCCATCATGGCATCGCCATCCCCGAGTGACAGGGTAACAGGCAGGGTTGGCCCTGCGATACGCTTCACGGCGATGGGCATGGGCGGCCCGTTGGGCACCACGGCAAAGATGAAAAGATGGGCATCTTCCGGCATCTGAATGCCGGCCGCCAGCGAGATATGGATCGGGAACTCGCCCTGCTTCACCTCAAACTGAGCTTGCTGGTTATCCCGAGCATCCACTGCGCTAGAAGGCGTCACCACCATACCACGTTGCTTAAGCTGCGCCCTGGCATAATCCATGGAGCGCTCGACCATCACGTAACGGGGGGTACCTTTCTCCATCAGTGGCAACATCGCCTGCCAGCGAGCCAGCGCGGTCTGGAAGTCCTCTTTTTGCAGCGCCATAAAGGCATAGACAGAGCGCGCCTCGATATTGTCCGGATCCTGCGCGATAGCCGCTTGCAACAGGGCATCCGCTTGCGCCTCATCCCCCGTCATCATCAGCGCCTGCGCGTAGGGCACCGCCACTAGCGACTTTTGGGGAGCCAGCGTGTAGGCCCGCTCCAGCGCCTCGCTGGCCATCTCGGGATCATTGCCATCCAGCGCCAAACGTCCCAGCAGCAGCCAGCCGCGGTAGTCATTCGGTTCATCCTTGAGGCGGGTACGCAGTGCCAGCGTGAAATCCAGCAGATCCTGCTCGGTCACTTGGGCATCCCGCTCCACCAGAATGCGGTTGCTCAGCTCGCCAAGACGGCTGTTGGCATCCTGCCAGCGACTCACCTCTTGCCAGGAGCCCAACTTGTAGTAAAGCCCCAGACTCACCACCAACAGCACCAGCACACCCGGGATCCAGATCAGACTCTTGCCACTGCGGGCAGTCTGCTCCACATCAGGGATATCATCCAAGAGACTTCGTTGCAGCTCGACCAGCGAGTCGGACTCCTCAGCCAAGACACCCTGCTCGCGCTCTTCGCCAATCTCCAGCAGACGCTGGCGATAGAGCTGTTTGTTGAGCGCCGAGCGACTGATGCTCTGTTTGCCTTCACCACGCCACAGCGGCACGACGAGCGCCAGACTCACCAGCACCAGCAAGCCCGCAATCACTATCCAAAAAGCGGTCATTGTTTCTCTTCCTCTTTGAGCAGCTCGGCCAGTCGGCGCTGCTCCTCCTCGCTCAAGGCGTTATCCAGTTGTTTTTTCACCGCAGGGGGCCGGCGGCTGCGCATCACGACCACGGCGCCACCGATCAGGATCACCAGCAGCGGGCCGAGCCAGAGGATCAGGGTGGAGGCCATCAGGGGCGGGTTATAGAGGATAAAGTTGCCGTAACGGGCCACCATGTAATCCACGATCTCCTCTTTATCCTTACCCTCGCGCACCATCTGGTAGGTCTTGTCGCGCAAGTCCTTGGCCAGCCCCGCATTGGAGTCGGCGATATCCTGGTTCTGACACTTGGGGCAGCGCAGCTCCTTGGTCAGTTCGCGAAAGACCTGCTCCTGATTGTCGTTGTCGAAGGTATAGACATCGATAGCGGCCATGGCGGGTGCTTGCACCACCCATCCCAGCAACAGCAGCAGGGAAGCAATAAATACTCTCATCAGGACTCCCCTCACTTCATGGCATCAAAGATGGGTTTGAGGGTCGACGCCCAGTTCTCGGGGTTGATATCCCCCACGTGGCGATAACGGATGATCCCCTTGCTGTCGATAAAGAAGGTCTCCGGTGCGCCATATACCCCGAGATCCAGCCCCAGCATACCGTCCGGATCATAGAGGTTGACTTGATAGGGGTTGCCCAGCTCAGCCAGCCACTTGATCGCCTTGTCGCGCTCATCCTTGTAGTTCATGCCGATGATGGGAATGCCCTGCCCAGCCAACTCCTTGAGGTAGGTGTGCTCGCTATAACAGGTCGGGCACCAGGTGGCCCAGACGTTGAGCAGCATGGGGCGACCGGTCAGGATACTGCGATCATGCTGTTTGTTCAGATCATAAATGTCCTGCAGGGTGAACACCGGCACCTCTTTGCCCACCATCACAGACTCAAGCTTGGTGGGGTCGGAGTAGAGCCCCTTGAACAGGAACACAGTCCCCAGCAAAAAGACGATAAAGGGGATTAAAAACAACCAGATCTTTTTGTTCATGCCTTGACCTCCTCCTCACGACGACCGAAACGGTAACGCTTGTCGAGCATCGCCAGCACGCCTCCGATAGCCATAAAGACGCCGCCGAACCAGATCCAGCGCACGAACGGCTTGTAGTAGATCCGCACTGCCCAGGCCCCGTTATCGAGCTCTTCGCCGAGCGCCGCATAGAGATCACGGGTGATACCGGCATCGATGGCCGCTTCGGTCATCGGCATCCGACTCACCTTGTACATCCGCTTCTCGGGCTTGAGCAGGGCGACCTGCTTGCCATTGCGGTGCACTTCCAGCTCCCCCTTGAAGCCATCGTAGTTGGGACCGTTTTTCTCTTTGATCCCGGTAAAGACGAACTCGTAATCGGCAAAGTGCACCCGATCACCCGCCTGCATTCGCAGATCCTTCTCGATGCTGTAGTTCTGGGTGCAAGCGATACCTATGATGCTGACTGCCAGCCCCACATGGCCAAGGATCATGGCCCAGTGACTGTTGCCAAGCTTGCGCACACCGACCGTAAAGCTGTGCTTGTGGGTCGCTCGCGCCCAGGTCTCCTGCACGCTGGTGACGATGATCCAGGCCCCCAGACCAATCCCTACTGCCGCCCACGGCTTGAAGGTTTCGGCAAAGAGCAGTGGCAACAGCAAGGCCGCGGCCAGACTCAGCACCAGTGCCACGACCACCTTGCTTTTGAGTTCCCCGAGCTCCTGACGACGCCAGCGAAACAGCGGGCCAACCCCCAGCAGCAGGGCAAACGGGATGATCAGCCAGCTATAGATATTGTTGAAGAAGGGAGTACCGATAGAGATGCTCCCCAGCCCCAGCTCCTTGTGCACCAGCGGCAACAAGGTGCCGAGCAGCACGGTCAGCAGACCTGCAACCAGCATGATGTTGTTGCAAAGCAGCAGGGTCTCGCGGCTCCACAGCTCGTGTTTGCCGTGGCTCTTCACCTGCGAGCCTTTGAAGGCAAACAGCAGCAAGGATGAGCCGATCACCGCCAGCAGGAAGCCGAGAATAAACAGACCACGGGTCGGATCGGAGGCAAACGCATGCACCGACACCAACACGCCGGAGCGCACCAGGAAAGTACCCAGCAGGCTCAGCGAGAAGGCAGAGAGGGCCAGCAACACGGTCCACGCCTTGAAGGTGGCGCGCTTCTCGCTCACCGCCAGCGAGTGCAGCAGAGCGGTACCCGCCAGCCAGGGCATGAAGGAGGCGTTTTCTACCGGATCCCAGAACCACCAGCCGCCCCAACCGAGCTCGTAGTAGGCCCACCAGGAGCCGAGCACTATGCCCAGGGTCAGGAATACCCAGGCAGCCATGGTCCAGGGGCGCGACCAGCGGGCCCAGGTCGCATCGAGACGGCCGGTCATCAGCGAAGCAATGGCAAAGGCAAACGCCACCGAGAAGCCCACATAACCCATGTAGAGCATCGGCGGATGGAAGATAAGACCCGGATCCTGCAGCAGCGGATTGAGGTCACGACCATCGACCGGGAAATAGGGCAAGGTGCGGGTGAAGGGATCGGAGGTGAACAGCACGAAGGCGGTGAAGCCGACCGAGATCAGCCCCAGCACACCAAGTACCCGTGCGACAGCATCAAGCGGCAGACGGCGGCTGAACATGGCCACCGCCGCAGTCCAGCCACCCAGGGTCAGTACCCACAGCAGCAGGGAACCTTCGTGGGCCCCCCACACGGCAGAGATGCGATATGCCAGCGGCAGCAGGCTGTTGGAGTTAGTAGCCACATACTGCACGGTGAAGTCGTTATCGATAAAGGCCCAGGTCAGGCAGAGAAACGACAGCAGCAACAACAAAAACTGGGCATAGGCGAGCGGGCGGGCCGCCGACATCATGCCAAGACGCCCCCAACTGGCGCCCAGCAGCGGGTAACTGCCCAGCAGCAGGGCGGTGGCAAAGGCCAGGATCAGCGCAAACTGACCTAATTCCGGGATCATGAAGGCATTCCTTTCAATTGAACGGTGACAACAGCCGCACCACGCACGGCAGGCAAAGCGGAAAAGGCAAACACCACAGGGATCACTGCTTGGCTCCCTTCAACTGCGCCTCGGTATACTCCGGCTTGAAGTGCATACCGTTGGTGGCATCGGCCACTTCCGGCGGCATGTAGTTCTCATCGTGCTTGGCCAGCACCTCGAACGCCTCTACTGTCGTGGCGTTCTTGAGGGTGCCCTGGGCAACAATCCCCTGCCCTTCACGGAAGAGATCCGGCAGGATGCCGTCAAACTCGACCTTCACCAGATGACCTCCGTTATCCACCAGCTTGAAGGCAACCTTGAGGCTCTGGGGATCCCGCTGTACCGACCCCGGCACGACCAACCCACCGATGCGCAGGCGCTGCCCCTCTTCCGGCTTGATCTTGTCCGGCCCCTTCCCCTCCACCAGCTCGCTCGGGGTGTAGAAGAGGTCGATATTCTGACTGAGTGCGTAGAGCACCAGCCCGCTGACGGTCGCCAGACCCAGGGTAATGGCCAGAATGATGGTGAGGCGTTTTTTGCGTCTCGGGTTCATAGGGTGTTCTCCATCTGCTGGGCCGCCTTGCGACGGGCCTCACGCGCCTGTTTGCTGCGCAACTCAGCGAGCAGGCTGCGGGTTTTCATGCGGGTAGAAATGATGATGCCGACCAGACACACCAGCGTCAGGCCAAATGAGAGCCAGACATAAAAGGCGTAACCGCCCATCGCCATAAAATCACTGAAAGAGGCAAAGTGCATGCTTACTTCTCCTGCTCTGCAATCTCTTTGACCCAGGGGCGATGCCACTCCCGCATCAGGAGTTCATTGCGAAAACGCATCAGGGTCAGGGCACCGAGAAACGTGGCAAACGCCAGGATCATGATCAGCAGCGGCCAGAGCATCTCGGGTGAAATGGAGGGTTTGTCAAATTTGGTGATGGTGGCCCCCTGATGCAGGGTGTTCCACCACTCCACCGAGTAGTGGATGATGGGCAGGTTGATCACCCCCACCAGCGCCAGAATGCCGGCGGCACGGCCAGCGACCACCTTGTCGCTGAAGGCGTTGTAGAGGGCAATCACGCCGAGGTAGAGAAACAGCAGGATCAGTTCAGAGGTGAGCCGCGCATCCCACACCCACCAGGTTCCCCACATCGGCTTGCCCCAGGCGGCACCGGTAAAGAGGGCAATAAAGGTAAATACAGCGCCGACCGGTGCAATGGCTGCAACCGTCATGTCCGCCATCCGCAGTTGCCACACCAGGCCGATAAAGGCGGCCACCGCCATGGTGGAGTAGGCCCCCATGGAGAGAATGGCGGAAGGCACGTGGATATAGATGATCCGGAACGAATCTCCCTGCTGGTAATCCGCTGGCGCAAACGCGAGGCCCCAGACAGTACCGATCACAAACGAGAGCAGACTAATCACCGCAAACCAGGGCAACAGCGTGCCTGCCAGCTGATAGGCCCGCTCCGGTTTGGCATAAGGGTGCAACCATTTCCACATAGCTCACAAAACCTTTTTGTTATTAATCGTTTGGCGAGACCTACCATACCGACCACGGGGCAGCATCAAATACCCCGAAAGCAATAAGCGGCACTCTCCTTGATCCATCGCAACATTATTTTTTGTAAAAAGACTCCGTTCGGAGCCAAATCCGGTTCAGCTCACGGCCATCAGTTGAGGCTGACCCGCAACGCCGCCGACACAGCCAGCGGCGTCAGCGTCAGGGCCCCCACCAGCATGGCGGCCAGAATCGCAAGCTGCCCGCCATAGGGCAAGCTCATCCCCGCTGCATCAATGGCGGAGGTGGCAAAAATCAGTACCGGAATATAAAGCGGCAGGATCAGCAGACTAAGCAGCACCCCGCCTTTGCGCAGTCCCACCGTCAACGCGACCCCGACCGCGCCGAGCAGGCTCAATACCGGAGTGCCAAGGGCCAGCGTCGCGACGACGGCCAGATAGGTGTTCATATCCAGCGACAGCAAAATCGCCAGCAAGGGAGAGATCAGCAGCAGCGGCAAGCCGGTCAGCAGCCAGTGAGCAACCACTTTCGCCAGCGCCAGCAAGCCCAGCGGGTGCGGCATCAGCATCATCTGCTCCAGCGCGCCATCGGCAAAGTCGTCGCGAAACAGCCGCTCCAGCGACAGCATGGCCGCCAATAGCGCCGCCACCCAGATAATCCCCGGGGCAATACGGGCAAGCAGTTTGGGCTCCGGGCCAATCCCTAACGGAAACAGGGTGATGACGATGAGGAAAAACCAGAGCGGATTGAGAATATCTGAACGCTGGCGCAGAGCCATCAGCAGTTCACGGCGAATAAGGTGCATAACAGCGCGCAACATGGCGTTACTCCTGCAATGTCGAGGCGAAGGGGATCAACGAGATAGTCTTCAGCCGTCCCTGCATCAGGGTCAGATCCTGATGGGTGGTGAGGATCACCATGCCGCCCCGCTCGGCGTGGGCGAGAAAAAGCTGTTCGAGCACCTTGACCCCCTGCTTGTCGATGGCAGTAAAGGGCTCATCGAGGATCCAGAGCGCCGGTTTTTGTGACAACCAGAGTCTGGCCAGGGCCACCCGGCGTTGTTGACCGGCAGAGAGTTGCCCGGTCGGGTTCTCTTCAAACCCGGCAAGCCCTACCCGGGCCAATATCTGCCACAAGTCAGTCTCTGTCTGCTGCGGGTGATGCAACTGCTGGTAGAACCTCAGGTTTTCAAAAGGGGTCAGCGCCGCTTTGACACCCGGCTGATGACCGAGATAGAGCAGATTGGCATGATACTCATCACGACAGTGACGAATATTCTCCCCATTCCAGCACACCTCACCGGCAAACGGCTGCGACAGCCCGGTCAACAACCGTAACAGGCTGGTCTTGCCGACCCCGTTGGGCCCTTCGATTTGCACCAGATCGCCGGGCACAACAGAGAAAGAGAGGTGTTCAAACAGAGTGCGATCTTCACGCACGCAGCTCAGATTGTTAACTTGAAGCAGCATGGGGATTTTTTCAGAGAAAATGAAGCGGTCTGCATCTTAACACAGTATTGGAATACGTCTTTTCAAAGATGCAACAATTGAACTGACTGACGACCGGGATCACAAAGAAAATGCGGTAGAAACTACTCGCTCAACGCAACTGGGGGACAAACGGCTGCACGCCATAAAATTCAGGAAGGCAATTGCCTTCCTGAATCATCAAGAGCGACCTTTTCGCAACGATATCAAGAGCTCGGCCTCTGCCTTTGGCAACTCGCACTCACTCATGACTTCATCAAGATCGGCGCCCAGTTCGACCATCTTTGCCGCTCGGCTGTAGAGCCTGCGTTCGGGATCCTGCATGGTCAGCTCTTGCTGGCGCTCATTGACCTGATGCATCGCCCCTTCCACTGACTGCAGACGCTGCCCCATGCCAATGGCACCGGAATGGAGTTCCATCATCTGCTTGCGCAAGCTTTCCAACTGACCTTGCAGGGTTGCCACACTGGCCTCGGACTCCTGCTTGCTGCGCTTGCTCTTGAACCAGAGATAAGAGGCAAACGCCAAGGCAATCAGGGACATCCCCAAGGCAACCATCTCGATTATCAAAACATCACCTTACTTATCAGAGGGAACCGATATCTTCCCACTCTTCATCGGAGAGCAGCTTGTTCAGGTCAACCAGGATCAGCAGTTGCCCATCGCGGTTGCTCACCCCCTGAATAAACTTGGCGCTCTCTTCAGTACCGACCGCAGGTGCCGCATCGATTTCGGAAGAACGCAGATAAACCACTTCCGCCACACTGTCGACCATGATGCCGATCACCTGCTTCTCGGCCTCGATGATCACGATCCGGGAGTTTTCACTCACATCACCGGAAGGCAGACCGAAACGGGAACGGGTATCGATGACAGTCACCACATTGCCACGCAGGTTGATGATCCCCAGTACGTACTCAGGCGCACCCGGCACCGGTGCAATTTCGGTGTAGCGCAACACCTCCTGAACCTGCATCACATTGATGCCGTAGGTTTCGTTTTCCAGTTGGAAGGTTACCCATTGCAGCACTTCATCTTCGGCCAGATTCTGTGCGATATTGCGCTTTTCTGTCATGTTTTTATTCCTTTTATGAAAACGTCTACTGCTAAAACTAGCAATAAAACAGCTCGATTGCAGAAGTTATCAGCGACCTTCTATGTTAACCCCACGCTCCAGTAACAGGAGCAGTTCGCGAACATGTAACAGGGCACACATTTTTTCTTTGACCATGCCCGCCAACCAGGGACGTTTGCCCTCCTGATGACGCCATTTCACCTGGTCACGGTGTAACAATTCAGTCCCCTTGAGATGATGGCAGGCTAATCCCCACGGCGATTCACCAAGCATAATCAGATATTTGTAATCATCCATCTCGAGATGCTGACCCGGCATGACCCACTGGGCAGTATCGACCACATTCATCTTCTGCTCGCGGGAGGTCATAATCCCCATGTACCAGCCTGGTTGGCCAAACAGGGAGGTGATTTCGCCCAACTGATGAATGCCGCCAAGCTCGGTCAACGGCACAGCAAACGTCACGCCCGCGACATCAAAGAAGAGGGCCTGAAACTCTTTGCCGGTATCGATATTTTCCCAGGCGACAGGTTCACTGGCCTCTACCGGAGCAACCTGCAGCGCAGTCTCGGTCAGGATAGTGGTATGGGGCTCGACGACCTCGGGAAGCAGCACCTCCTCCGGCCATTCAGGCTCTACCGGCAACAGTGACTCTTCCGCCACAATCTCCAGCGGTGCGGTAAGAGCCGCCTCCTGGCTGAAGGCATCATTTTCGAACTGGACTTGTCCTACCTGAGCCAATAACTCACCGAGCTGGGCAAGACGTGGATCGCTTTCAAGGTAAGGAGTGGAGACTACCTTTGGAACGCTTTGGGGCTGACGTTGCAACTGTAAAACAGGGGCAGATTGAACCTCTTCCACCTCATCCAGTACCAGCGGCTCATCGAGTAGCAGAGAGTGAAAATAGTCATCCATCGCCCTGACTTGAATGGTATCTCTCATGCCGTCACCTCGTGGATCCGTTGCCGCTCAAGGGCATCAAGATGGTTGAGCAGCGTTTCGTAAGCATAGGTTCCACGACTCCCGGGAGAATAGATAGACGGGGGGATATGCAGCAAGCTGGCATCCCGAAATTTGGTATCGATAGGGATCACTGCATTCCAGACCGAATCGCCATATTGATCCTTGATCGACTTCAAGGTCATCAGAGAGGCACGGGTACGCTTGTCAAACATGGTCGGAATGACGGTATAACGAAACTTGTCACGCTTGGAGCGCTGCATGATCTCGAATGTTTTCATCATCCGCTCCAACCCCTTGAGGGCCAAAAACTCAGTCTGAACAGGCACCAGAATGCGATCGCAGGCAGCCAGTGCATTGACCATCATCACCCCCAGCACCGGTGGACAGTCAATGAGCACATAGTCGTATTGATCCTGAATGCGCAACAGTGCCCGCTTCAGTACCAGTCCCATCCCCTCACGATTGCCCATCACCCGATCAAGGGTCGCTAAAGTAATAGAGGCGGGCAGTAAATCGATATTATCGAACTTGGTCTTGAGCGTCAGTTTATTGACAAGCTCTGCTGTCGGTTTGACCGCTTGAAACAACTCATAGAGGGTTCCATCCAGGCGATCTGAATCAAAATCAAGATATGCAGTCAGCGAAGCATGGGGGTCGGTATCAATCAACAACACCCGCTGACCACGCTGGGCCAGGATCCCCGCAAGCGAGACCACTGTTGTGGTTTTACCCACACCACCTTTCTGGTTGGCAACCGTCCAAACAATCACTGTATCAATCCTGCCTTGTTGTTATGCGTATGCCACCACCTGGCAAGGTGATCACCTTTATCTCTCCTGCATCCACCGCCTGCTGTACAGCTGGAACCGGTTCGGCATCCACTGTGGGCGTTGCAACCACAGGTGCGGGCGGCACCCAGGCAAACTTGGAGATAGCAACCACAACCTTGCGATTCTGCAGCCTGCCCTGTTCGCTGCTGTTGTCAGCAAAGGGGGAAAACTCGCCATATGCCTCGAACGCCAGACGCTGGGGGGCGATCCCATCGGCAATCAGGCCATTAAGTACCGCCTCTGCCCGAGCAGCAGAAAGCGCCCAGTTAGAACGATAAATTTCATTATTTATCTGCTGGTTATCGGTATAACCCCGAACCCTCACATAGTTATCGACCGGTTTGAGAATACTTGAAAGAGTATTAATGACTGGCACTGCGTTTGGGCCCATATAAGCGCTGCCGCTACCAAACAACAAGCCGGCACTGAGTTCAACTGTCAGCCAGTTTTCGTCTTGCGTCAGTTTGACGATACCGGCATCCACTAGCGAGCCCATGCTCTGTTGCAACTGCATATCGAGTTTCGCAAGTGTCGTGCCATCTTGCTGCACTGGCACACCAGAAATGGGAGCGACTGAAGGAGAGGGTGATGACTCGCTTTCCAGCAACGACGGCGATGCAGAGACCGCATTATCCAGCAGGGTATTACCCTGTCCTTCAAACAAGCCATTGCTGCCAGACTGCATGACACTGAACGCCTGGCTCAGGCCATCGATCACCGCGCGATACTTGTCCTTGTTCACCAGCGCAACAGAGTAGAGCACCACGAACAGGGCAAAGATCAGCGTCATATAATCGGCATAGGAGACCAGCCACCGGTCAAGATGCTCGCGCCCCTGCAAGTGCAACCGATAGCGCTTGCGCATGGCTACTCTCCTTTCAAATAAGCCCTGAGCCGACGTTCAACCTGCAAACCGTTTTCACCATGGGCGATAGCCAATAACCCCTCCAGGGTCATCTCCTGAAAGAGTGTGTAGTGATAGTGAAATGCACGTAGCCGATTGGCTATGGGCAGGTAGATGAGGTTGGCAAAACCCACCCCATAGATAGTTGCCACAAATGCAACTGCAATACCCGCCCCCAGTGCTGATGGCTCTTCAAGATTAAACATGGCCTGGATCAGGCCCAGCACGGCACCGATGATCCCGATAGTCGGACTGTACCCCCCCATGGCTTCAAATACCCTGGCAGAATGTTCATTGCGCTCCTGCTCGATATCGATGTCCGCTTCCAGCAGCATACGAATATCCTCTGTGGATACCCCATCGACAATCATGCCAAGCCCTTGGCGGGTAAAGTCGTCCTCCTCCTGCTCGGCCTGATTTTCAAGGGCCAGCAGCCCTTGCTGGCGCGCAAAGACGGCCCAAGACTGCAACCGTTCAGCCTGCGTCACAAGATCTTGACGGGGAGGGGTAAAAATCCATAACAGCTGACGCAACGCGAGCTGGATGTACTTGGCTGGAGTCTGCAACGTGACAGCTCCAACAGTACCGCCCAGCACGATCAGAAAAGCGGGCCCGTCCACCAGAGTTAACAGGGAGCCACCATGCCACAGCTGGGCAATGGCAATAGCCCCGAATGCCAGGAGCAGACCGAGCAAGCCCATGATTAGCGCCCCAACTCAACCAGAATACGCTGGGCCACCTTGTCCAGAGGGAGTGATTCGCTGGCGATTCCGGCTTTGGCTACCGCTTGTGGCATACCATATACCACGCAGGAAGCCTCATCCTGAGCCCAGATGGTTGATCCCTGCTCTTTCAGCAGTCTGGCGCCATCACGGCCATCTGCGCCCATACCGGTCAGCACAATCGCCAATACCTTGTCGGCATAGGTCTTGGCCGCAGAGGCAAAGGTGATGTCCACACAAGGCTTGTAATTTACCTTGTCGTTGCCATCCACGATGCGAATGCGGGCCCCTGCACCGCGCCCCTCCAGCAGCATCTGTTTGCCACCGGGAGCAAGGAAGGCATGCCCTGGTTTAAGCACATCGCCATCTTCCGCTTCCTTGACGCCAATCTGACATAACCCGTTGAGACGGGCAGCAAACGCGGCAGTAAAAGTGGCAGGCATATGCTGGATAAGCAGGATGGGATGGGGAAAATCCCCCGGCAACTTGGTCAGCACATTTTGCAAAGCAACAGGTCCGCCGGTAGAAGTGCCGATCGCCACCAACTGATAACTCTTGCCACTGCGCTTGAATGAAGCACTTGGTACAGTACGTTGCAGGTCAGGCTGACGATCTGAAGTTCTGGGCGCAGTGCTGCCCAGCGGAGCACGAGTAACCGGTTCAGGTGCTTTGGGGCGGGCAGCGGATGTCATCAGGAAGCGCTTGCGAGAGATCTCCTTTACCCGCTGTTGCAATAGTCTGACCGCTTCATCTTTGTCTCTGGCAATGTCCTCAAACTTCTTGGGCAAGAAGTCGAGGGCACCGGCGTCCAGCGCATCCAGCGTAGCCTTGGCCCCTTCATGGGTCAGGGAGGAGAACATCAGAATGGGGGTTGGGCACTTGGCCATGATCTCGCGCACCGCACTGATGCCATCCATCACGGGCATTTCGATGTCCATGGTGATCACATCAGGACGCAGCGACATCGCCTTGTCTACCGCCTCACGTCCATTCTGGGCCGTATCAATCACCGTCAGCATGGGATCCTGATTGATGATCTCGCTCACCCGACGGCGAAAGAAGCTCGAATCGTCGACAACTAATACCTTGACTGCCATTGTTGTTTTTCTAACTCCTTGGGCCTGAGCTATTAATGTCTACGCGCATATGCTTTGAGCAGACTCGGCACATCCAAAATAAGAGCAATTCCGCCATCACTGGTAATCGTCGCCCCGGCCATGCCAGGGGTGCCTTGCAGCAGGTTATCGAGTGGCTTGATCACCACCTCTTCCTGACCAATCAGACTATCTACCACAAACCCGATTTGCTGAGTACCAATCTGCACAATCACCACATGTCCGGTATCCTGGCGTGAACGCTTGTTGGCGCCACGAATCAACCATTTGTGCAGATAGAAGAGCGGTATCGCCTTCTCTCGCACAATGATGGTGAGCTGGCCATCAACCATGTTGGCCTTTTTCAGATCCAGATGGAAAATCTCATTCACACAACCAAGGGGAAGTGCGAAGGTCTGCTCACCCACTTCCACCATCAGAGTCGGCAGAATGGCTAGCGTCAACGGAACCTTGATTTCGAGACGGGTACCTTTCCCCCAAGTGGAATCGATGTGCACCGACCCATTGAGGCTGACAATGCTGGTTTTAACCACATCCATTCCGACACCACGGCCAGAGATATCGGAGATCTCGGCCTTGGTTGAAAAGCCTGGGGCAAAGATCAGGTTATAGGCATCGTTGTCGCTCATGCGAGCGGCAGTATCTGCATCCAGAACACCGCGACTGATAGCGATGGACTTGAGTTTCTCCGGATCCATCCCAGCCCCATCATCCTCGATGCAAAGCAGAATATGGTCACCTTGCTGGGAAGCGCTAAGGGTAATCGTCCCTTGCCGCGGCTTGCCCGCTTTCTCCCGCACATCCGGCATTTCGACCCCGTGATCGCAGGAGTTGCGAACCAGGTGAACCAGGGGATCTGCTAGGGCCTCCACCAGGTTTTTATCAAGATCGGTCTCTTCCCCCACCATCACCAGCTCAATATCTTTCTTGAGGGTTCTGGCCAGATCACGCACTACGCGCGGGAAACGACCAAATACCTTCTTGATTGGCTGCATGCGGGTTTTCATCACCGCACCTTGCAGGTCAGCCGTTACCACATCCAGATTGGCAACTGCCTTTGACATCTCTTCATCATTACTGGCAATCCCCAGGCTCACCAGCCGGTTACGAACCAGCACCAACTCACCTACCATGTTCATGATGACATCGAGAGTCTTGGTATCCACCCGCACCGTCGTATCGCTTTGCACGGCACTGTTTTCTACTGGCGCAGGCGCCGCCTTAGCGGTAGGCGCTGGTGCCTTGGCTGCTTCGGCAGGTTTTGCGGTAGCCGCCGGTGCAGGTTTGGCTACAGGAGTGATCGGTTTGGGCGGAGTCACCGCCGCAGGTGCCGCAGGTGCCGCAGGTGCCGCAGGTGCCGCAGGTGCCGCAGGTGCC
>NZ_JBODRQ010000072.1:0-18897 GCF_050633025.1 Aeromonas sp. | reverse complement strand
AATGGCGCTCCTTTAGCGGAGGTGTCATGCAGTTACACGAACTCGTCAATACATTTGGTCAGGATCTTAAGCAGCGTCACGGTCAGAAGATCCACAAACTCTCCATCCACGGTGCCTTCACCTGCCCGAATCGTGACGGCACGCTGGGCCGAGGTGGCTGCACCTTCTGCAACGTATCCTCTTTCGCCGACGAGTCGGCCCAGCAACTTTCCGTAGTACAACAATTATTGGCTCGCCGGGACGAAGTCACCCGTGCCAAGCGTTATCTCGCCTACTTTCAGGCCTATACCAGTACTTATGCCGAGGTGGAGTATCTGCAGCGGATGTATGAAGAGGCGCTGTCAGTGAGCGATATGGTGGGGCTCTGCGTGGGCACTCGCCCCGATTGTGTGCCGGATGCGGTGCTGGATCTGCTGGCGGGCTATCAGGCTCGGGGTTACGAGGTATGGCTGGAGCTCGGGCTGCAAAGTGCCAATGACAAGACCCTGCAACGGATCAATCGTGGCCACGGTTATGCCGCCTATGAGGATGCGGTAAGACGTGCTCATCAGCGTGGCATCAAGGTATGTGCTCATCTGATCGTCGGTCTGCCGGGCGAGGTGCCGATGGACAGCCTCGATACCCTGCATCGCATCGTGGAGACCGGTGTTGAGGGGATCAAGCTGCATCCGCTTCATGTGGTTGAAGGCAGTACTCTCGGCAAAGCGTGGCAGGCGGGGCGGCTGGAGGTATTGACGCTGGAGCACTATGTAGAAGCGGCCGTTGCCATAATCCAGCACACTCCGCCCGAGGTAGTGTACCACCGGATTTCGGCCTCCGCGCGCCGCCCAACCCTGTTGGCGCCAGCCTGGTGTGAAAATCGCTGGACGGCCATGGCGGACATTGCCAAAGTCCTTTCATTGAGCGGCCCGCAAGGGTCCGCATTGGGCAGGTCCTTCATGCTTTCTGACCTGTAATTGGGTTCTGTGATATTATTTTCACGTAAAACATGGAGTTATATAAAAAAGTTCATACCCTAAGCTATAGTTTCGGTACGTGTTGGTTGATATAGTGACAAGACATAATCCATGTCATTGATTGCTGACAAAGCCAAAATCGTCATCGTAACGTATTGATTTTGTTTGATGAGAAAGCCCTGTTTTCTGAAATCTGGGGGGCAATAGTCTGAGATATAATTCATGTTGGGTTCATTTGGATCTTGATTTTCCCCTTTTGGTGTTAGCATTGTGTTGTTCAGGCATTTTTTACCAATATAAGTACAATGCGGCCCTTGTTGTGGTGAAGGGCATGGAGCATTGAGGGGGCGATCTGTCTGGACAGGGTTATCCTCCGAACAGGCTCGTCAGTGGGAAGGCCACTCGGTTTTGGCGTGGCTAATTTAAAGGGAAAATATGAGCGATGCATGCTTGTATCGACCTCGTTTATGCAGTGACAGGATGCTATGCAAGCAGAAACAAGTCGTATCGATGAGTTATTGGAGTGCCTGGTCTTCTTGACCCGTTTTTATGGTGTTCCCAACAGTCAGGATGCCCTGACGACCGGGTTGCCGCTGGTTTCTGGACGTTTGACAACCGCACTCTTTTGTCGCGCTGCCGAGCGGGGCGGCCTATCCGCTCGTGAAGTGATCCAACCGCTGACCGATATCTCTCCCTTGCTGCTGCCCTGTGTATTGCAGATGCGCAGTGGTGGCGCCTGCATATTACTGGAGTGGAACGAAGATCGTAGCCAGGGGAAAGTGATTTTCCCGCAGGCCGGTGATGCAACTCAGTGGTTGACGGCAGCCCAGCTGGGTGATGAGTATCTCGGTCGCCTTTTCTATGTGAAGAAACAGTTCAAATTTGACGAACGCTCTCCCAAAGTGCTGGAAACCCGTGATGGACACTGGTTCTGGAGTACATTGCTCGAATCCCGCGGTATTTATCGAGATGTGTTGATCGCCTCCATTTTGATCAACCTGTTTGCTATCGCAAGTCCGCTTTTTACCATGAATGTCTATGACAAGATTGTGCCCAATCTGGCGTTTGATTCACTCTGGGTGCTGGCGGTCGGGGCCATGGTGGTTTTTACCTTCGATTTTGTGATGCGCCAGTTGCGTAGTTACTTCATCGATATAGCCGGTAAAAAGTCCGATGTGCTGCTGTCGGCCAAGATTTTTGCCAAGGTAATGGGAATGCGGATGGAGTCACGTCCCGCTTCCACCGGCGCCTTTGCCAAGCATCTGCAGGAATTTGAATCGGTGCGGGAGTTTTTTACTTCTGCAACGGTTTCTACTCTTATTGATCTGCCCTTTGCCATTTTCTTCCTTTTTATTATCTGGATGTTTGCCGGTGTGATGGTCGTTGTGCCCATCGTGGCTATGTTGATCCTGATCGCCTACAGCTTCTATATTCAGGAACCCCTCAAGCAGTCCATCGAAGAAGGATCACGCCTTGCATCCCAGAAAAATGCCAACCTGATAGAAAGTATTTCCGGACTAGAAACCGTCAAAATTTTCGGTGCCGAGAGCATGTTCCAGCATCGCTGGGAGCAGGCCGTCTCCCATATTTCTACCTGGGGTGTGCAGACCCGACGCATTACCAATGCCATGTCCTCGCTGGCCAGTTATATTCAACAGGTGGTGACGGTCGGTCTGGTGATCGTGGGTGTTTATCAGATCTCTGAAGGCTTGGTAACCATGGGCGGCATGATCGCTGCTGTGATGCTCTCCAGCCGTGCAATTGCCCCCATGGTGCAACTTTCAGTGTTGTCGACCCGTTATAACCAGGCCAAGTCGGCGCTGGATATTCTGGAAAAAATCATGCAAACCCCGGGGGAGCAGGAGGAGGGCAAGCAATATATTCATCACCCGGTGATTGCTGGTCGAATTGAATTCGAGAATGTCTCGTTCAAATATCCGGGCATGGAAACCAGCACTCTGCACAATATCAATTTGCGTATTCAGCCAGGCGAAAAAGTGGCGATTATTGGTCGGATTGGGGCGGGTAAAACGACCCTCGAGAAGCTGTTGATGGGGTTGTATCGACCGACCGATGGTTCGGTCCGGATCGATGGTTTCGAAATAGACCAGTTACCTCCCTCGGTGATCCGTCGCAATATCGGCTGTGTCCCGCAAGATGTCATCCTTTTCTTTGGTTCAGTGCGCGACAACATCATGCTGGGCAATCCACTGGTGGATGATGTGCGGGTACTGCGTGCGGCTAAACGGGCGGGCGTCACCAACTTTACCAACCGGGATCCCAATGGGCTGGATCGGCAGATTGGTGAGGGGGGGCGCCAGCTCTCTGGTGGTCAGCGTCAGGCGATCCTGCTGGCTCGCGCCCTGCTCAATGATCCCCCTATTTTGGTGATGGATGAGCCGACCTCCAACATGGACAATCAGTCCGAGATGCAGGTGAAACAGGAGTTGGCTCGACTCGGCCCAGAAACCACATTGATCCTCATCACTCACAAAACCTCAATGCTGGATGTGGCATCGAGGGTGATCGTCATCGAGCAGGGGCAGATCGTGGCCGATGGTCCCAAAGAGGTGGTGTTGCAGCTGTTGAAGGAGGGCAAGGTGCGTGTGAAGGAGGTGTCCCATGGTTAAGGGAATCATGGACTGGTTCAAGCGCAGCAGACAGGCCCCTTCCGGTGATGTGTTGCCGCCACCCGAGCATCTTGAGTTTGTCGATGACGGCGCGGCAGCTGTGCTGCTGAATACGCCGACCGGAGCGCGTATCCTGTTGTGGTGCTGTTTTCTATTTTTCATGAGTGCGATTGTCTGGGCTGCTTGGGCCGAGCTCGATGAAGTCACCGTGGGTCAGGGTAAGGTTATTCCGTCCCGTCAGCTGCAGGTGATACAGAATCTGGAAGGGGGGATCGTCAAGGAGATCTTCGTTAAAGAGGGGGATATCGTCGAAAAGGGGCAGCCGCTGTTGCGCATCGATGACACCCGTTTCCGCTCCGATTTTAGAGAACGTGAGCAAGAGGTTGTCACCTTGAAGGGGGATGTTGCACGTCTGCGCGCCGAGATGGCCAGCGTCGAGGTGAAAAACGACCCGGCACTGGGGTGGCGTGAACAGGTCATGGTAGGTGAAGCACCAATCCAGTTCCCCGATGGTTATGAAACCGTCTTTGCCGAATATGCCAGCCGTGAGCGCTCGGTACAGCGAGATCGTCTGAATAACCTGAAGAACCAGCTCTATATTCTTGGTCAGCAAATCGAGCAGAAAGAGCAGGAGCTGATCGAACTGAACGCCAAAATTCGCACCGTGAACCGCAGTGTGGATCTGGCCAGACAGGAGCTTAATATTAGCCGTCCACTGGCGAAAGAGGGCATTGTGCCTCAAGTGGAGCTAATCAAGCTGGAGCGGCAGGTCAACGAGATGCAGGGGGAGTTGGAGAGCAATCGCCTGCTTATTCCCAAACTCAATTCGGTGCTGCGTGAGACCATATCAAAGCGCAATGACATAGCGCTTACATTCAGGGCTGACTCCCAAACCGAGTTGAATGAAAAGCAGGGACAACTGGGGCGGTTGTCAGAAGGGCAGGTTGGCTTGCGAGACAGGGTTGACCGGACCAGCGTGATGGCACCGCTCAAGGGCACCATCAAAAAGCTCAAGATCAACACCCTGGGCGGCGTGGTGCAGCCCGGTATGGATTTGATGGAGATTGTGCCGCTGGAGGATACCTTGCTGGTAGAAGCCAAGGTGTCACCGAAAGATATCGCCTTCCTGCGACCGGGGCTGGATGCCATCGTCAAAATTACTGCCTACGACTTTACAATCTATGGAGGATTGCATGGCAAGGTTGAACAGATAAGTGCGGATTCGATCCAGGATGAGGAGGGAAACTCCTTCTATCTGGTTCGAGTGCGTACCGAGAAGAGTTACTTGGGCGATGAGCTTAACGCACTTCCCATCATCCCCGGTATGTTAGCCAGTGCTGATATCATTACTGGTAAAAAAAGTGTCCTAGACTATTTGCTTAAGCCGATTTTACGGGCAAAGCAGTCGGCACTGAGAGAACGATAAGCCAACAATCTAAAAACAAATTATGACTGGAGATAACATGAAAAAAACGATTGTTGCCATGCTGGTCAGTGGCGTCACCCTGATCCCGGGCCTGGGTCAGGCCCAGACTCTGGAGGAGTCGGTGACACAAACACTCGCCACGCATCCCAAGATCAAGGAAGCGTTTGATCTTTATCAGGCACGACTTTATCAGCATGATGGAGCCAAGGGTGGCTATTATCCAACGATCGATCTGCGTGGCGGCGTAGGCTATGAAAAAACTGATAGCCCTTCAACTCGTGCCAATAGCAATATTGATGACTCCATGACTCGCAAAGAGGCTGGACTCAGCTTGCGACAGATGTTGTTTGATGGCTTTGATGTCAGCAACAACGTCTCCCGAACCGAAGCTGAAGCCAATGCCCAGCGTCTGGCGATGATCTCCGAAGCAGAAAATACTGCGTTGCGAGTGGCTGAGGTCTACCTCAATATGCTGCGCCAGCAGGAGATCCTGGAACTCTCCAAACAGAATCTGGAAACTCACGAGCAGATCCGCAGCGATATCCGCAAGCGCACTGATTCAGGGCTGGGCTCTACTGCGGACCAGACCCAGATTGATGGTCGTGTTGCCCGGGCCTATTCAAATCAGGCCGCTGCAGAAAACAACTATCGCGACGCAGAGAGTGAATTTATTCGTGTCGTGAACGAGGTACCAAAAGATCTGGTTCAACCGGTTCCCAATACCGCGCTTATCCCGACCAGCCTCGATACTGCCTTGAAAACGGCGACCGAAGTTCATCCGACCCTGCTCTCTTCCCTGCAGGATGTCGAAGCGGCCAAGTATCAGCATGAAGGGGCCAAATCCGGTTTCTACCCCAATGTGACATTCGAGGTCGATCAGAACTGGAATGAGGATGTCGATGCGGTCAAAGGGCGTAACGATGATCTGACCGCCATGGTGCGGATGCGTTATAACCTGTTCCGTGGCGGTTCAGATGTGGCAGAGAGCAATGCAACATCGGCGCTCTACTCTCAGGCGAAAGACATTCATCTGAATGCCTTCCGCCAGGTAGAGGAAGGCACTCGTCTGGCCTGGAATGCAAAAGAGTCGTTGACCAAACAAAAGACCTTCCTGAAAGAGCATGTTGATGCCAGCTATGACACCGTACAGGCATACAAGAAGCAGTTTGGCTTGGGTCAGCGGACATTGCTGGACGTATTGAACACCGAGAACGAATTGTTCGAGGCGCGTCGCAGCTATATCACTGCGGAGTATGATGCTCTGCTGGCGGACTATCGCATTCTCAATGCGACAGGCAGCCTGCTCAATGCATTTAGTGTAAAGCAACCCGCTGAATGGCAGGCCCGGCAATAACCGTTTGCCCATAATCCCGCCGGGATGATGAATGCTGACATGGTGACTGCGGTGGCAGTCACCATGTTTGGCTCAAGCAGGTGGTTGCATGGGCTTTGTGGAGTGCAGCAGCGATAATGCAGCAGGAATATGATGTGACACTCCAGCGCGGAACCGGTAGCAGATGGTGTTATCTCTTCAATGAATGGAGATGCCGATTGCTACGCGCTCTGCGCCACGTTTTATGGATCCTGCTGTTACCCTTCTCACTTCTGCTCTGTGCCAGCCAGCCTCTGCCACAAGAAGATCTCAACTTGATCAAGCGGGCGGAGCAGAGCTATGGCGCCAGAGCCGGCAAGCGTGTAACCAGTTGGCGTATGCTGGTCATGGAGACAAAGGGTAGGGCTCTGAGCGAAGAGAAAAAGCTCGAGCGGGTCAATAATTTTTTCAATCGGATGCGTTTTATTGACGATACCAAGTTGTGGCGTAAAAAGGATTATTGGGCAACCCCGCTGGAGTTTCTGGGGGCTGCCGGAGGCGACTGTGAAGATTTCAGCATCGCCAAATACTCTACGCTGCTCGAACTTGGGATCCCGGATGATAAAATGCGGATGGTGTACGTAAAGGCTCTTGATTACAACCAGTTTCACATGGTGGTGGCATATTATGAGACACCCTCTTCCGTTCCGGTGATTTTGGATAATTTGATAGGCTCGATTCGCCCTGCCACACAGCGGCGTGATCTGGTGCCTATTTATAGTTTTAACGGTAGTCACTTGTGGTTGATGAAGGCGAGAGGCCAAGGGGAACTGGCTGGTCAATCATCCCGCTTGGGATTATGGAATGATTTACGCAATCGCATGACATCAGGGCGATTGGCTCGGCCAGTGGTGAATTTGGATGATTAACCTATGACGCTCTATCGACAGTTATTAGCTACCATGCTGCTGCTGTTTGGATTGTTGTTTGCGGCCACATACTGGGTGCAATTCAATTCAACCCGTACTTATTTGGCGCAGCAGCAGGAAACAACGGTCATCAATACGGCAACCTCGTTGGGGCTTGCGCTCACTCCCTATCTGGAGAATGGAGACAAGGTTGGTGCCGAGTCGGTGATCCAGGCCGTTTTTGATGGCGGCTATTATCGGCAGGTTCGTCTTGACCTGCTGGCATCAAAGGATGTCATCGAGCAGGAGAATACCTACAACATTCAGGGGGTGCCACAGTGGTTTGTAAATTTGGGGCTGTTTCCTGAGGTGTCCAACGAGTCAATTCTGACCTCTGGCTGGTTGCAGCTGGGAAAATTAAAAGTGGTTGGTCACCCCGGCCAGGCTTATCACGAGTTGTGGCGAGGGATGAGTGAGCTGGCGAGCTGGTTTCTGGTTGGCTTTTTGATCACCACAATTTTGTTGATGAGAGCACTCAACTACCTACTCAAGCCACTCAAACAGATCTGTGATCAAGCCGTCGAGATCGAGCTGCACCATTTCGGTCATACGATCCCGGAGCCTAAAACCCATGAATTGAAGCAGGTCGTTCAGGCTATCAACACTCTCTCAAGCAAGTTGGCGTTGCAGTTCAAAGAGCAAGCCGATGAGGCCGAGAAATTGCGTGAGCGGGTTTACGTCGATGCCGTGTCGGGACTTGGCAACCGAGCCTATTTTGTGGGCCAGGTAAACGCATGGATAGCGGAGGCTGGTCAAGGTGGTGTCATGCTGGTTGCGGTCGATATGCTGGATGATATCTATCGCGATGAAGGCTTTGCGGCTCGAGACAACATGGTCAAATCGATAGCCCAAGCCATGAAAGAGCAGTTAAATGGGTGGAACGGCGCAGCTTTGGCTCGGATTTCTGCAACGGAATATGCGTTGCTCTGTCCAACAGATGATCTCACACAGCTAAAAGAGTTGGCAGAAGTGATTAATAGTCGCATTGCCGATCTGGTGGTGAATCCAATGGGTGAAGGTAGTGCGCTCTCTGTCATCGGTATTGCAGGACGCGATGGTAATGATGATCTCTCTGCCTTGTTGACCAAAGCTGATAATGCGCTTGGCAAGGCGCGCAATGAACGCCGTGGTTCTGTGGTGATGGAAGGTGGCACCGAGCAAGGTTTGATGGGGCGCTTGGCCTGGCGAGATCTGGTACAAGATGCTATTTCACGGCAACTTTGGCGCTTTAAAGCCCAACCAGCTTGCCGATTTGATGATGGCGTCAGATTGCATGCCGAGCTGTTTGCTTCTATCTCTCGGGATGGCACAGATTATTTTGCCGGTCAGTTCTTACCCGCCATTGAGCAGTTCAAACTGGGTGGTGAGTTTGATCAGGCGGTGCTGAGTGCTTGCATTCCTTTATTGCAAAAGCAGTCTGATTTGGTGTTGGCGATCAACATTACTGCTGGCTCGCTCTGCTCGGATGAGTTTTTAACCTGGCTGACGCGCTATCTGACCGAGCAAGCTGATCTGAAAGAGCGGTTGTTATTTGAAATACCTGAAGCTGCCATCATGAAACATAAAGACAACGTGGCTGCGTTGGTTAGCACCTTGCAAGCTCATGGTTTCCAGTGGGGGGTCGACCACTATGGCCGTCACTTCCAGTCTCTGGGCTATCTGGAGGAGTTGTTGCCTGCGTATGTCAAAGTCGATCACGGTTATACCAGTCAGGTCATGGAACCGGGGGCAGACACATCATTCCTGGCCGCAGTGTGCCGTGCCGCACACAATGCTGGGGTGATCACCATTGCGACCCGTGTCGAGGATCAACATCAAGTGGAACTGCTTTCCAAGTTGCATATCGATGGTTACCAGGGATTTGTTCATCCTGCCTTCCCATTGTCTTGAATAACATGGCCTCGATAGGCTGTCTCGTATACAAAAGTCCCCGGCATCGGCCAGGGACTTTTTGTATCAGAGACAGGCTTTCATCTCGATATTATGGATATCGAGAGATATCCAAGTAGCGTATTGCCCTATTTGGGCTGCTTGATTGCCCCGGACAGCTCGATCTGCACCTTCACCCCTTCGCTCCTGAGCTTGGTTGCGATGGCGTTGAGGTCGGAGCCTGGTTTGGCCTCGAGCAGGGCGATACCGCCACTGCTCTGTTTGAAACTCAGGCCGTGGCGGCTTGCCAGTGCGGTGGCGTTGGCATCGTCAGCTTCCACCAGCAGGGTACCGCTGACGGTGAGCTCAGGGCTGGCGGCCCCTTGCATTAACACATCGCCGCGGCGCAGGGTCTGCTGTGGGACCTTGCTGTCAAGACTGCGGGCGACCCGCGTCTTGCTGCCATTGTCGGGAATGAGGTAGGTCTGGCCGTTCACCTCTATGGTGTTGTACTGCTTGCCGTCCATGGTGACGTCTTCGGCGCAGAGCTGTCCCGAGAGGGGGGCCAACAGGGTCGCCAGAAGCAAGGTAACAGGTTTGTTCATGGTAATACTCCTAGCGTGTTAGCTGCGATTGGCATCGTGACCCAGGACCCGTAGGGACCATGAGATCAGCTTGCCCGGTTGACGATTATTGCGCTCGGTCAGGGTGGTGCGCGCCCAAGTTTTGCGATTGAGCAGAGAGACCTGACGGCTACCGCTGGCTATATCGGTTACCTCCAGTCGCCACAGCCCTTCGGCCGATTCACCGTAGAACTTGTGGGAGAGCAGGCGCATGTCTCGCAATCCCTTGGTTCGTACAAAGCCCAGCTGCTGTTGGTCGAGAGATTGGCCGACCAGACTGTTGAGTGGGCTCAAAAGGATACTGCGAGTGCCGGAGGGAGAGACCAGCTCGATCAGTAGGTCGGGAAGGCGCTGGTGATCAAGACTGACCATCACCTGAACCGCTTCCACCGTCAATGGTGTCGCGATGCGGGTTGTTGAGCTGGTCGGACTATTGCCTGCATCTGCAATGGCAGCGGCACTGCCGGTGACATTGATTTTCTGCCAAGGCAGTTGTACCAGCGGGGAGAGGGGTTGGTGACTGGCTGCCAGTGCAAGGGCCTTGTTGACGTCGATCAGGCCAAAACCATAAGTGGGGCTGAACCACATACCGGCGGTGTTATTTTCCCACCCTTCCAGCCCCTTCACCTCGCGCACCTTACCGGTGCTGCTGGTGTAGCTGACCATCACAGGTTGATGTTTGGCATCGACCCGGGTTGCGCTGCGCGCCAGCAGATCCCGCAGATCACGCACCGACAGATCCGGGTAGGCGGACATCAGCAGCGCCATAGCGCCGGAGGTGCTGGGGGTGGCGGAGGAGGTGCCGTTCATCACGCCGTTGTAGTCGCAGCTGGCATCCAGTTGCGGGTTGCCGTGCAGCCGGTTGGTGCTGGGCTCATCGGTGCGGTTGTAGCCCATGTCGCAGTTGGGCAGATCCGTGGTCACCATCGCCGGAGAGTTGGTGCCATATTCGCCGCCGGTCGCGCTCAGGAAGACGTTGCTGCCGATGCTGGAGTAGGAGGATCTGACGCCATCTGCGTTGAGCGCGCTCACCACCAGGTTCCAGAAGTTGCTGTTTGAGGGATCGATATTGCTATTCTCAAACGGCAATTTGGGGCCGTTGCCGGTGCGATTGAGCACATAGGCGCCCGCCGCTATCTTGTTGAAGCCGTTGCCGGCAGCCTTGATATAGGCGGCGCTCTGCGCCTTGAGGGTTTGCTGTTCGAACAGTCGGTCGAGCTGGGCCTGATCCAGATCGTTGGCCGGACGGGGATCGACCAGGCTCATGCCATAGCTCTGGTTGAACACCCGGTTATCGCGGCTAGCATCACTGGCGCCAAGGGCGTAGAGCCAATCTTTCTGCAGTTGCTGGCTGTTGTCATCCAGCAGGTTGAACCCCTGCAGCTGGGCCCGCGGGGCGATCCCCTTGATGCCGATGGCGTTGTCTACCGCTGCTATGATGCCGGAAACCGAAGTGCCGTGCGCCGTATCCGGATCGGTCGGGGTGGGGTCATCGCTGCCGGTCACCACGTTTTTTGAGCCCGGACGGATGTTGTCGGATAGATCTGGGTGGGTGATGGCCAGACCATCATCCACCACGGCTACATTGACCCCCTGACCCAGTACGCCGATGCGGTGAGCCCACCAGAGGTTGAGGTCGTTACCCGCCAATCCACTACGGGCACTGAAGGCATCCTGGCCACTGTTGAGCAGGTACCACTGTTGATCCTGCAGCGGGTTGATGCCGGGCAGACAGCGCTCGCTGCTGCTGCGACCGGTATCCAGCCCAGCCTCCTTGCCGGTCAGGGGGGCACAACTTTCATTTGCCTGAACAGATGCAACTGGCAGCGCCGACAGCAGTGCTGTGATCGCCAGTGCTAACGATGTTTTCTTCATTATTTCTAAACTCCATCTTATAGAGCACCATCCTGGGTGCGATGGAGATTTATACACGCACTGGTGGGATTCAAAAAGATCCAAATTAAAAAAGTTATACGGGATTCAAAAAAGTCTATTTTACATTGTGGTAATCATTCCCATGATGCTGGTTATGTGTTATTTTGAAAAAATATGTGATTTTTTTATGGCATGTTTGCCATCAGCTTGCTATTTCGTGACCCTCTTTCGCTGCAGCCATCTAGATACGGGGCAATTCCGAAGCGGCGCGGTACGCTCTTGCCATCGAATGCCACATGACTATGTCATAGCTGGAGTAAAGTAACGTCCACCAGCCGGGGCTTGACTCACACAACTTGACAGGTATGGGATAATCCGTTTTCTCGATGCAGGCCCGGATGATGGTGCGCAGCCACCCCGCTGGAGAACGCCTCATGCGTTTGGCCGTCACCATCAACGGCAGGATACGCTGACGAAACAACTCCCCACGGTGTGACCGGTAGCCGTCGAGGCGGAGCACTTCCAGGCCCAACACTGGAGGGGGCTTGGCAGAGTTGCCGCTGTGCTGGTTGAGACGGTCCTCCAACTCGGTAATCCGGTCCAGCAGCTTATATATGAGTTCGTGGGCCTGCTCGAGAGTCAGAGAGTGAACCGCGGGTGTCGGGTGTTTTTTTGGTCATGCCAGCGATGATGCAACACGAGCGGGATTATGCAAGATGCAGATGGGGAGCAAGAGACGATCATCCCATCTCGATCTCCAATTGTTGGGGGCGGGCTCTCTGAGCATGGGGCAGCCCATTTATTGACCATGCAGCAATTAGATCAAACCCCGAGATCTGCGTCCAGGGGGTTGCCAGCAGACAGAGGGGCCCCCAGACGGGGAGCCCTTCGTTTATATGGACTTCATCAGCATGCGGCTATCCGAATGTCCGGCTTAGGTCCTTGAGCTGGCTCGCTTTGCTCTGCAAGTTTGCACTGGTTTTACTGACCTGATCGATCTTCAGGCTGTTGTCGTGAGAAAGCGATGATATCTGATTAATATTAATGCTTATTTCGTCGATTACCACTTTTTGTTGGGTCACCGCTGTAGATACTTGATTGGAAAAATCAGAGACTTTGTCTATCTCGAACACGACCTGATTCAGGTTGCCGGTGCTTGCACGGGTGGTGGCGAGACAGTCATTGGTTCTTGTCATATTGAGATGCATCATCTCTTTCCATCCCCCCAAGGTTTGCTGGATATGGCCAATACTGCTCTGGATCTGCTCTGTCGCACTGTGGGTTCTGGTTGACAGGCTGCGCACTTCGTCCGCCACGACGGCAAAGCCGCGTCCATGATCGCCCGCCCGCGCCGCTTCGATGGAGGCATTGAGCGCCAGCAGGTTGGTTTGATCCGCAATGCCGCGAATTTCGCTCATGATGGTGCCGATCCGCTCGGATTCACTCGCCAGCTCGACGGCTGACTGGAAGGCCTGCTCCGCCTGGATGGCCAGTGCCGACATCTCTTCTCCCGCTTCCGAAAGCTGGGTGCTGGTGGTGATGCAATGGTGGCGGGCTTCTTCGATCTGGCTGTTGCTGTCCTGAATATTGCGGCTGATCTCTTCGGCAGTAGATGCCATCTGGGTGACTGCAGTAGCGACTTGCTGAATTTGCATATCCTGCGAGGAGATATCTCTGCTGGCAAGCGCTGCCGAGCCACTCAAGTTGTTGGCGATGGCGCTGAGCGAGAGGGTGGTGTCATCGACTCTTCCCAGCACGGTTCGGATTCTGGCCTGCCAGAGCTTGATATGGAAATCGGCAATGCTGTGGGGGGCATCCCCCGAGAAGATAAGGCGGCTGATGCTGTCATAATCCTGCTCGAGCTGCTGCAAGAATCGCGGTGTGAGGAAGAGTGCGTTACGGTTGAACCAGAGGGCTGCCAACAGGGGAATGATGATCCAGAGTGCCTGCAGTGGTGTGAGCAGCCAGAGCGCGCTGATCACGCTGAGCAGCAGCAGGGGGATGGTCATGATGGTCGGCGTGACCAGGCGTAGCCCCATGTGAATGGCAGAGTCTGTTTCGCGGGCCTTAAGGGTTTTGTACATCTTGTTGGCACGCGCTTTGTGCTCTGCTGAGGGTCGGCAACGGACGGATTGGTAACCCACCATCTTGCCATTTTCATAGATCGGGGTGACATAGGCATCAACCCAGTAATAGCTGCCATCCTTGCAGCGATTTTTGACTATGCCCCGCCACGGCTTGCCCGCTTTTAGATGGGCCCAGAGATCGGCAAATGCCGCCTTGGGCATGTCCGGGTGGCGTACCAGGTTGTGATGTTGTCCCAGCATCTCTTCAAGGCTATAGCCTGCTACCTGACAAAACGCCGGGTTAGCGTAGGTGATGTCGCCTTTGAGATCAGTAGTCGATACCAACTGGACCGTGTCGGTAAATTCAACTTCGGTATCTGCAGTGTGAGGAGTGTTGGTTACCATGATCAGGCTCCGGTTTTGCCATAAGGAAATGTTTCGTCTGAGTATGGCAGAGGTTACTTACGTTATTATTGTGTTTATCATTAAATCTTCTGCGATTCGCAGGAGTGTCTATACATCTTTTATCGCCACGCTTTGGCGAGAGGAAGCAAGCCACGTAACATGGCATGACTTATAGCTGCGGGCGAGACAGGTAACGCAATGAAGTTGGATGCGATTTTATGGGATTATGACGGCAGCCTGATTATTTTTCTGCATCTGCTGGATCTTCTCGTCGGAGATCTTCTGTCGGATCAGGCTGACCCCAGTGCAAATGGCCAGAAACAGTAGCGACAGCTCTACCGCCAGAAACATCTGCGCTGTATCGGCCAGCATGATTAATAAGCATCAGATCAAGGCGGGGGCAGGGGCTGTCGGTGGGTGAGCTGCAAAGGCAGCTGGCGATCCCGGGATTGACCCTCAGTCACCATATTGCGGCACTGGTCTCGGTTGGGCTGGTGAAGCAAAACCGGGAGAGTCGTACCCTGCTGTGCGTCTCTCAATACGCGGTGCTGGAGGATATCATCGTCTTTTTCCGCGACGAGTGTTGTGTCAACAGCCCGGAACATCGGCAAGAGATGCCTTCCTGAGGGCTACGGCTACTCCGTGAGTTGGGCTGCGCGCAATAAAAAACGCCGATCATCCGATCGGCGTTTTGCCTTGATGTCACTCGCGGCGGGAATTAACCCAGATTGGCAGCGACCTTGTTTTGGGCTTGTCCTTTGCGCTTGATGATAAAGCCGATGCCCAGCACCACCAGCCAGGCGGGGATCAGTTCGACCGAGATGCGGAAATCGGGGGTCATATACATGATCACCAGGATACCAGCCATGAACGCGAGGCAGAGGTAGTTGCCGAAGGGGTACCAGAACGCCTTGAACTTGGGCTGGACACCCTCTGCGACCTTGGCCTTGCGGAACTTGAGGTGCGCGAGGCTGATCATCGCCCAGTTGATCACCAGTGCGGAGACCACCAGCGCCATCAGCAGACCGAAGGCCTTGCCCGGCATCAGGTAGTTGATCAGTACGCAGAGCAGGGTGGCGATGGCCGAGACCGAGAGGGCAACCAGCGGCACGCCGCTCTTGTTGGTCTTGAGCAGGGCTTTCGGGCCGTTGCCCTGTTTGGCCAGACCGAACAGCATCCGGCTGTTGCAGTAGACGCAGCTGTTGTAGACCGACAGTGCCGCCGTCAGTACCACGATGTTGAGCACGGTGGCGACCAGATTGCTGTCCAGAGCGTGGAAAATCATCACGAACGGGCTGCCGCCTTCCACCACTTTACCCCAGGGATAGAGGGACATCAGGATAGCCAGGGCGCCGATGTAGAAGATGAGGATGCGGTAGATCACCTGATTGGTGGCCTTGGGAATGCTCTTCTCGGGATTGTCCGCTTCGGCGGCGGTAATACCGACCAGCTCCAGACCGCCAAAGGAGAACATGATCACCGCCATCGCCATCACCAGACCGCTGATGCCGTTGGGGAAGAAGCCGCCCTGAGCCCACAGGTTGGTGACGCTCGCCTCTGGGCCGCCGGCACCGGAGAGGAGCAGATAGCCGCCAAAGCCAATCATGCCGATGATGGCGACCACCTTGATGATGGCGAACCAGAACTCCATTTCGCCAAACGCTTTGACGTTGGAGAGGTTGATGGCGTTGATCAGCACGAAGAAGAAGGCTGCCGACATCCAGGTCGGGATCTCGGGCCACCAGTACTGGACATAGATGCCCACCGCGGTCAGCTCGGCCATGCTCACCAGCACGTAGAGCACCCAGTAGTTCCAGCCGGACGCAAAACCGGCAAACTCGCCCCAGTATTTGTAGGCAAAGTGGCTGAATGAACCGGCTACCGGCTCTTCCACCACCATTTCACCGAGCTGGCGCATGATCAGGAAGGCGATAAAGCCGCCGATGGCATACCCCAGCAGGACCGAGGGGCCTGCCATCTTGATGGTTTGGGCAATACCCAGAAAGAGGCCGGTGCCGATGGCGCCACCCAAAGCAATCAACTGAATGTGGCGGTTTTTAAGGCCGCGCTTCAGCTCCTCACCGTCTTGTTTCAAATCCATGGGTCTGTCCTTACGTCTCTGTTGTCTCTGGTCGGTGTTGGGCTCATCCTGAGCAGGCCGCAGTGAGTAGCCAAAACCTGACGAAAGCTGTATTTATTTCGTTACGCCATGCAATTTTCAATTTTTAGTGTTGGCTGGCAACCGAAGCAGAATAGTGATAATCCGCCATGAATGCACCTGTTTTCCATCTCTAATGGCCGTGTTTTGTACCAAAGGCAGCTTTTTCATGATCTGAAGAGGCTTCTCGGTAGTTTTTGGTTGATGTTTGTGCAATCGAATTCTGTTTTATTGACATTTTGTCTTGTTGGTGTGCTTTTGTGGTGCCAAGCCACAAATGGATGCAAATGATGCCAAACAAGCGAGAGTACAGGGAAGAGTGCAGGGAGTTGGAGTACAGGGAACGCGAAAGCGTGCTGCAACAAGGGATTGCCCGGGGAGTGCTGGTGACGCTCTGGTTGGTGATAGCCGCCAGTCCGCTGCTGTTGCTGGTGGCCGCGATTATGTTGTTGGGTTGGCTGTTACTCGGTGATCAGGGGTTGCTGCACTACTGGCAGTCGCTGTTGCTGGTGGGTGGGGTAACGGGGGCGCTCGTTGGCGGCTGGCTGGCGGAGCGGGTTCGCCTGCGTCACGGTTTGCTGGCCTTCTATGCCCGGTTGATGAACAACCCTGAGCTCAATCGTTAGTTAACGCTGGCGGTTTGCCGAGCGCCGCAGAACGGAATCGAATAGCGGCTAACTGGCAGCAGGTGACAAGGGCACAACGGCAAGGTCGACAAGAAGAGGGATAAGCATTTGTGGTGCTTATCCCTTTTTTATCCACGCTTTTCACTGTCATCTATGTGAATTACAGTTCGCAACAGCTGACTTTCGCCGCGACACTGTAATTTTTATCTTTTGTTGGTGCCGATATCTGTCAAGCTGGCTTAACAGAGCTGGCGGCGCAGACCGGTCGCCTCGAGGACCTTGGCGCTGATCTCCTCCACCGAGTGGGAGCTGGTATCGAGAAAGCGGATCGCCTCCTGGCGAAACAGCCGCTCCACGCAGGCCAGCTCCTGCTCGCACTGTTCGATGGAGGAGTAGCGGCTGTTGGCACGGCGCTGGTTACGGATCTCGTGCAGCCGCTGCGGCGCTATGGTGAGGCCAAACAGCTTGTGACGGTTGGCCTTGAGGGGGGCGGGCAGCTCCAGCATCCCCATGTCCTGCTCGATAAAGGGGTAGTTGGCGGCGCGAATGCCAAACTGCAGCGCCAGATAGAGGCTGGTGGGGGTCTTGCCGCAGCGGGAGACCCCGATCAGGATGATGTCTGCCTCGTCGTACTCTTTGGTGGTGATGCCATCGTCGTTGGCCAGCGCAAAGTTGACCGCCTCGATGCGATCGTCATAGAGCTTGCGGTTCTCCATGCCGTGGGTGCGGTGGAGGCGGGGCTCGGCTTTGACCCCCAGCTCCTGCTCCAGCGGGCTGACGAAGGTATTGAGAAAGTCGTGGCCGCACGCCTCCGATTTCAGTACCTCTTCCCGTACCAGCGGGTCGACGATGGTGTGAAACAGAATGGGGCGTACCCCGGTCTGGCGAAACTGCTCGTCGATCCGCATCCGTACCTGACGGGCTTTCTCCAGTGTCTCCACAAAGGGGATAGTGATCTGCTCGAAGGCCAGCGGAAACTGGCTCAGTACCGCGTGGCCGAACACTTCGGCGGTGATGGCGGTGCCGTCTGAAACATAAAATACGGTGTGCACGTAGGGCTCCTGTGATACCGCGGGTGGGGTCGCATGGGGTAAGGGGTGAGAAGTATCTCCCGAAACCATACCAGTTTTGTCAACCGGTCTGCTGTGCCCAAGTTGTGAAGTGGCTTGCAAACCTGAATCGTTATCTTTTTGTGTCGCCATTGTAGAATGTTCCGGTCATTCGACCATCCCCAACGCTTGCTCGGGGATTTTTTTGAAAATCAATAGAAAACGTTTTCATGGTCGTTGGCAACAAAAGAAACAGACAATAACGCACCTGACTTACCCATAACCTCATCGATTAAATCGGGCGCACGAGGTGCTATGGCATCGGTGCCCACCAACCTGGAGACATCCAAGTGCAACAGTACGTGCTCTGGTACGAACAACTCGGAATGCAGGACGTAGAACGAGTTGGCGGCAAGAACGCATCCCTTGGCGAGATGATCAGCAACCTCTCTGGCGCCGGCGTATCCGTGCCGGGGGGCTTTGCTACCACCGCCTTTGCGTTTAACGAGTTTCTGGAGTCAAGCGGCCTCAACGGCAAGATCCACCATCTGCTCGACAATCTCGACGTGGACGATATCGCCGCCCTCAACCGGGCCGGTCAGCAGATCCGCGACTGGGTGATCGACGCCCCGTTCCAGCCCGAGCTGGAGCAGGCTATCCGGGTTGCCTATGAAAAGTTGAGTGCCGGTTTGGGTGATGGCATGAGTGCCTCGTTTGCGGTGCGCTCCTCCGCCACCGCCGAGGATATGCCGGACGCCTCCTTTGCCGGCCAGCAGGAGACCTTCCTCAACGTACGTGGCATCGATGCCGTCATGACGGCGGTCAAGCATGTGTTTGCTTCTCTGTTCAACGATCGCGCTATTTCCTATCGGGTGCATCAGGGCTATGACCACAAGGGTGTTGCCCTCTCGGCCGGGGTGCAGCGGATGGTGCG
>NZ_JBODRQ010000071.1:0-19019 GCF_050633025.1 Aeromonas sp. | reverse complement strand
CGTGGCGATACAACTCGTCATAGCCACGTTGACGTTGATCGGCGTCCATATAAAAACTACCGCGCCGCTTCTGTTCCGCTTCGTTGACCACAGTGTCCAGTGCTTCAAGCTCCTGCTCTACTACGATGCGGGTTGTGTCGGCTTGCTGCTGGCTCACTTTGTCCAGCTCCTCGGGTAATCGGTATTGATACATCACTCTATCCTGCAAGATAACCAAGCATTATTGTCACATGGGGTGTCAGGCCACTATATAGTCAGACTTTTCTTGAATATATATTCAGTCCTTAGACCTAATGTTGCTTACATTCAATGTCAGCAACGCATACCCTTTGAGCCGCTTTAACTTCTGTGACGAACGAGGCGGGGTTTAAATCGTCGTCCGTGAAACACTGTTTCGTACATTTTTACCGCACACTCTGATCGTCGAGAAATAGAAAGCGCTGCACTCGCTGATGATCACTCTTCCAGAAAGTAATCCGAATCCAGGGTCTTGATGGTGAGGGTCTGGCGGGTGGTGACGCCGACGCCGTATTCGATCATCAGGGCGGCAAGGCGGGCACCATCGATCAGCACGATGCGCTTCTCTATCAAACCCACATACTCCTGCGCCTCACGGCTAAAGCTGGCGGTGGTGATAAAGACCCCCTTGCGGGCCTTGTGCAGATCCAGCGCCCCCGCGAAAGACTGGATCTCGGGACGCCCGACGGTTTTGTCTGTATAGCGCTTGGCCTGCAGGTAGATGGAGTCGAGCCCCAGCCTGTCCTCCTTGATGATGCCGTCGATGCCGCCATCGCTGCTGTAGCGAGTGGTGCGGGCCGCATCCTGCTGGCTGCCGCCATAGCCCATGGCCACCATCAGATCGACCACCAGCTGTTCAAAGAAACGAGGGGAAAGGCCAAGGATTTCGGCCAGCAGGTCATCGGCAAGGGAGCGATTGATGGCGGCCAGCGCCAGCTCAATCTGCTCTTGCGGGGTGCTGGCCTGCTCCGGTGTTAGCGTGTCTGTCGGGGTCACTAAGGCGTGCTGCGTATTGCCAGCGCTCTCACTGGAGGCCAGGGTAAACGCCACGAATTCGTTGAATTGGGCCAGATAGTGGTTGTCGATTGACTGCCCCGATACCAGTGCCGCCTTACCCCGTTCGGTGATAAGGCAGATGCCCCGCTTGGGTTGCTCGATGAGGCCCGCCTTGACCAGATAGGTCTTGGCCCAGCCGACCCGGCTGCGCAGCGTGGTTTGGCGGCCACTTGGCAAGGTGTCGGCCAACTGCTCCGGAGTAAAGGCATAGTGCTGGCAAACCCGCTCGAATACCTCACGCAGAGGGCGGGCGACACCATCGGCCAATACCTTGAGCACGGCTGGCATCATGGCTTCATAGCTGGGCAGGGTTTCTTTCATCAGGCAACCGGATCGAGATAAAACAGGGGCTTATCTTGCCACAGCGACCTGCTTGGGGCCATGTTCTCGGCTCGACCCTGTGCGTCAGATCCCTTCTTGAACGTCTCCTGGCCGCCAGTTAGCGGCTGGAAAGAGCCAGCTTGATCCCGAGCCCGACAAACAGGGTGCCGATGCCGCGGTTGAGCCAGCGGCCAATCCGGGCTGGCAACTTCACCTTGTTGCGAGCGTATGCCGTGCTGAAGACCAGAAAGTGGCACCAGATCATCCCGTTCAGGTTGAAGATGCAACCGAGCAGGATAAAGGCGAGCGCCTTGTCGGGAGCATCCGGCGCGATGAACTGGGGCACGAAGGCGAGGAAAAAGAGCGCCACCTTGGGGTTGAGCACATTGGTCAACACTCCCTGCCGATAAATCTGGCCATAGGAGAGAGCAGGCAAGGTGGCCCCTCTCTCCATTGCCCCCGTCGTTTGCTGGCGCAGCAGGGAAAACCCCAGATAAATGAGGTAGATGGCGCCAGCCAGCTTGATAAGGGCAAACAGCTCGGCCGAGGTACTGAGCAGGGCCGACAGACCGAGGGCTGCCGCCAGCACATGGATCATGGTGCCGGTTCCTATCCCCAGCGCGGCCGCCGAACCGGCACGCCATCCCTGCGACCCGCTGCGAAACATGATGAGCAGGGAGTCCGGCCCCGGCATGATATTGAGCAGCAGCCCCGAGACCATAAACAGCGCCAAATCGTGGATCCCGAACATCTCCCCTCCCCTCGTAAAGAAAAACCAAACAAAAAGGGCTCCGCAGAGCCCTCTTTCCTTTCACTCTGCGGCAGCAGACGTGTCATCAGCTGTCCCGCCAGCCATCAGGGCCGCAGCGCCTTGTCCGCCCGCGAGATGCCGCAGACGCCGGAGCGCACCACTTCGATGATCTCGTTGGTCTGGGCGGCAGTCTTGATAAAGGCATCCAGCTTCTCGCTGGTACCCACCAGCTGTACCGTGTACTGCTCGGGAGTAACGTCGACAATCTGGCCGCGGAAGATATCCGCCAGCCGTTTCAGCTCGTCACGGGCACCACCGGCGGCGCGCGCCTTGACCAGCGCGATCTCCCGCTCGATATGCTCCCCTTCACTCAGGTCGCACACCTTGAGCACATCCACCAGCTTGTGCAGTTGCTTCTGGATCTGCTCCAGCACCCGCTCGTCACCCATGGTGACGATAGTCATGCGCGACAGGGTGGGATCCTCGGTCGGCGCCACCGTCAGGGTCTCGATGTTGTAGCCACGCTGGGAGAAGAGACCCACCACGCGGCTCAGGGCGCCGGATTCGTTCTCCAGCAGTACTGAAATGATGTGTCTCATGATAATTCCCCCGCCTTGCTCAGCCACATCTCGTCCTTGATGGAACCAAACTTGAGCTTCTTGAGCACGACCGAAATAATATGTTCCATCGTCAGGTTCTCTCCGTCTTGCTCAGCCACATCTCGTCCATGGCGCCAAACTTGATCTGCATCGGATAGACGTGCTCATCCGGGTCGACCGAGATATCCATAAACACCAGCCGCTCCTTCATGGCGAAGGCTTTCTCCATAGCGCTCTCCAGCTCGGCCGGATCGCTCACCGCGATACCGACGTGGCCATAGGCTTCCGCCAGTTTGACGAAGTCCGGCAGTGACTCCATGTAGGAGTGGCTGTGACGACCGCCGTAGAACATCTTCTGCCACTGCTTGACCATGCCCAGTGCACGGTTGTTGATGGAGATGATCTTGATGGGCACTCCGTACTGCATGCAGGTGGAGAGCTCCTGAATGTTCATCTGCACCGAGCCATCGCCGGTGACGCAGCAGACCACCGCATCCGGGTTGGCAAACTGGGCCCCCATGGCGGCCGGAATACCGAAGCCCATGGTGCCGAGGCCACCGGAGTTGATCCACTGGCGCGGTTTGGCAAACGGGTAGTAGAGGGCAGCAAACATCTGGTGCTGGCCCACGTCGGAGGCAACGAACGCCTGACCCTGAGTCACCTTGTAGAGGGTCTCGATAACCTGTTGCGGCTTGATCTGGGTGGCCGACTTTTCGTAGGCCAGACAGTGACGGGAGCGCCACTGGTTGATCTGGCTCCACCAGTCCGCCAGCGCCTCCTTGTCGTTATCGAAGCCACACTCGCGGATCACTTCCAGCATCTGCTCCAACACGGTTTCCACCGAGCCGACGATGGGCACATGGGCCTGCACCGTCTTGGAGATGGAGGTGGGGTCGATATCGATATGGACCACGGTGGCATTGGGGCAGAACTTGGCCACGTTGTTGGTGACGCGGTCATCGAAGCGGGCACCGACGGCGAAGATGAGATCCGCGTTGTGCATGGTCTTGTTGGCTTCGAAGGTGCCATGCATCCCCAGCATGCCGATAAATTGCGGATGGACGCCGGAGAAGGCCCCCAGTCCCATCAGGGTGGTGGTCACCGGCAGGTTCAGCAGCTCCGCCAGCTTGGTCACCAGATGATCCGCATTGGCGTTGATGGCACCGCCGCCCACATACATCACCGGGCGCTGGGCATCCACCAGCATCTTGGCAGCCCGCTTGATCTGCCCTTTATGGCCAGACTTGGTCGGGTTGTAGGAGCGCAGGGAGACCGTCTCGGGATACTGGTAGGGGAATTTTTCTTTCGGATTCTGCACATCTTTGGGCAGATCCACCACCACCGGCCCCGGGCGGCCGCTGGCGGCAATGTAGTAGGCCTTCTTGATGGCCTCGGGAATATCGCTCGCCTTCTTGCACAGGAAGCTGTGCTTCACCACCGGGCGGGAGATACCGATCATGTCGGTCTCCTGGAACGCATCCTCACCGATCATGCTGGTCGGCACCTGACCGGAGAGGATCACCAGCGGAATGGAATCCATATAGGCGGTGGCAATACCGGTAATGCAGTTGGTCGCCCCCGGGCCTGACGTTACCAGCACTGTCCCCACCTTGCCGGTGGAACGGGCGTAACCGTCAGCCATGTGAACCGCGGCTTGCTCATGCCGCACCAAGACATGCTCCATCTTGCCGTTTTCGAAGAGAGCGTCATAGATGTCGAGCACCGAGCCACCAGGGTAGCCGAAGACGTGTTCAACTCCCTGATCCTCCAGCGCTCTAACCACCATCTGGGCGCCTGATAACATCTCCATGATAAAGCCCTCCAGGCTTTGCTCCGTGTTTAACGAATCCCGCCGACGATACCGTGCTTCCCGGCACAGCCCGATCCGTTTCTTGTTGTTATCTGAATGCAGATCGGCCCAATTCAGCCCCGTCGACAGGTGAAAAAAAGGATTTTTCCGTCATTCACCCGAAAATCGGGTGAAAAACCAACTTAACCCGCTTCATAACGCTTGTCCACGGCTTTATCTGACCAGAACAGTCATACATTTCAACCGGCTATTAACATTCAATGACTTGCCGCAGCGGCCATGAGACAAAAGGGAAGGGAGTCGAGGAATAGCCAGCGGAACATTCCGCAGAGGGGAAAAACAGCCACAAAAAAGCCCGCCGTTCAGCGGCGGGCCTGATGCCGGATGATCGGCTCAGTTCTCCTGATCCGGCTCGGCCAGCCAAATCTGCTGATCCGGATCGGTCTCTTCACAGACCGAAATGCTGACCCCCATATCGAGCAGCTCGTGCAGGGTGAGATTGTCAGCCAGGTTCATGACTTCGCCATTTTCATTGGTAAAGCGCATTTGCTCCGTCCTCTCCTTGGTGGGATCACCTTTCAGTCTAGTCAACAACGCTCACTTGCGATAACCAGCAGCCGGATAAACAAGCCCACATCGAGCTCGAACGCTCACTCCCCTCATTCGGAAACAGAGGACGCAGGGCGATCGCCGAAAAGATAATCCCCTCTCGCCCCGGTGCAGCTCAGTGCCCTGGTCTGTGTGCGACTGTGGCTGATATGGCCGTTGCCGGCGCCTTGCACAACAGACGGGATCCTCGCCCCCGGATCCTGCAGAAGGCCTGCACGACGTAAAGGAGGATGACGTTGAACAAGGGATAACAGATTTATGAAAAAAGGGCCGAATGGCCCTTTTAAATCTCGATGTTGCGGCAAAATCAGTGGCTACCGCGCAGACCGGTCTCCATCAGACGGCAGTTGTGATCCGCCAGACGGGCCATGAACTGTTCGTCTACTTTCAGGCCAAACACCTGCTCGTAGAGATCTTTCATCACGAACGGCTGCCACATCATGCTGAGGAAGGAGATCTTCAGCATCTCGGGATCCAGTGTGTCGCCCAGCTCGCCATTGGACTTCATGGTTTCCAGCAGGGCATCGAACTGGGGAAGCTGGCGTTCCAGCAGGCGATTCAGCACAAAATCCCGGCCCGGGCTCTTCTCGGTCGACAATGCGCTGGAGATAGCCGAGGTCAGCTCGCTGTTAGGTGCCATCACCTGATAGTAGGTGTTGAGGAGTTCGTTAAGGCTGTGATTGCTCTGTTCATCTTGCCAGGCATGGTCAAGCGGCTCGGCGACATCGCCCAGCACCGCTTTGTAAAGACCCTCTTTACTGCCGAAGTAGTAGTGGATCATTGCCAGATTGGAGCCAGCAAGCTCCGCGATTTCGCGGGTAGTCACCTTGCTATAGGGAGTATTGAGAAAACGCTCACGGGCGGCAGCAAGCAACTTGTCACGAATGTCAGAACGTCCGACCGGACGACCTGGTCTACGTTTTTCCATTTAACACCTCAGATAATTCAGCCAATGCTGATTAAGTCGATCTGGTTGTGCAGAGAATAGAGCACAGCAGGAATGACCAGATAATCGGTCATGGGCCGAATATGGGACAAGGAAATTTGCAATCATTTACAATACGATTAAATACGTCAGTAGATTGCCCCTGACTTTCCGTGTTGACACAGCATAAAAATCTCGATATTGGTAAAAGGGTTGTCAACTGGAAGGAATAACAACGTCATGCGTATTGCCACCCCGCTACTACTAATCTCCCTAATCGCGTTAACTCGCGCGGGATCCTTGTAGCCGGGCTAAGGCATAGCCGGAATTTACAAAAACCCGTGCACCCTGCACGGGTTTTTTTATGCCGCCACAGGATGCACGTTACCGAACTTAGGAAGAGGGAAGTCACATGTCAGATCGGGTCATCATATTCGACACCACCTTGCGTGATGGTGAGCAGGCCCTGGCGGCCAGTTTGACAGTCAAGGAGAAGCTGCAGATCGCCCAGGCACTGGAGCGGCTCGGTGTCGACGTCATGGAGGTGGGCTTCCCGGTCTCCTCTCCCGGCGATTTTCAATCGGTGCAGACCATCGCCCGCCACATCAAAAACAGCCGGGTCTGCGCCCTCGCCCGCGCCCTGCCCAAGGATATCGACGCCGCTGGCGAAGCCTTGCGGGTCGCCGAGGCGTTTCGAATCCACACCTTCATCTCCACCTCCTCCATCCATGTAGAGAGCAAGCTGAAAAAGAGCTTCGAAGATGTGCTGGAGATGGGGGTTGGCGCCATCAAGCACGCTCTGCGCTACACCGATGATGTGGAGTTCTCCTGCGAGGATGCGGGCCGCACGCCGATTGATAATCTCTGTCGCATGGTCGAGGCCGCCATCAAGGCGGGCGCCCGCACCATCAATATCCCCGATACCGTCGGCTACACGGTACCGACCGAGTTCTCCGGCATCATCCATACCCTGTTCAACCGGGTGCCCAACATCGACAAGGCGATCATCTCGGTCCACTGCCACGACGATCTGGGGCTCTCGGTGGCCAACTCCATCGGCGCGGTGCAGATGGGGGCCCGCCAGATCGAGTGCACCATCAACGGTATCGGCGAGCGGGCCGGCAACTGCTCGCTGGAAGAGGTGGCGATGATCCTCAAAACCCGCGCCGATCTGCTTGGGGTGCACACCAACATCCGTCACAGCGAAATTCATCGCACCAGCACGCTGGTCAGCCAGCTGTGCAACATGCCGGTGCAACCGAACAAAGCGATTGTCGGAGCCAATGCCTTCTCCCACAGCTCCGGCATCCATCAGGATGGGGTGCTCAAGGCGAAAAATACCTACGAAATCATCACTCCCGAGAGCATTGGTCTGACCCAGAACAACCTCAACATGACCTCCCGCTCCGGCCGCCACGTCATCAAGCACCGGATGGAGTCCATGGGCTACGCCGAGAGCAGCTACGACCTCGACCACCTCTACGGCAAGTTCCTGACCCTGGCCGACAAGAAGGGGCAGGTGTTTGACTACGACCTCGAAGCACTGGCCTTCTTCAGCCAGATCCACGAGGAGCCGGAGCACTTCAAGCTGGAGTACCTCGGGGTCCAGAGCGGCAGCTCGGTGCTGGCCACCGCCTCGGTCAAATTGAAGGTGGGGCAGGATCTGATCTGCGAAGCGGCTACCGGCAACGGCCCGGTGGATGCGGTCTACCAGTGCATCAACCGCATCACCGGCTATGAGATCCGCATCGACAAATATGCCCTCAAAGCTAAGGGCGAAGGGGAAGATGCCCTCGGCCAGGTCGATATCGTCGCCGAGTACAAGGGACGCAAATTCCACGGCATGGGGCTGGCCACCGACATCATCGAATCCTCGGCCCACGCCCTGCTCCATGTGATCAACAGCATCTGGCGCGCCGATCAGGTCGCCGAACAGATGGAACGAAATAACACTATCAAGACGGAGACAGTATGAGCAGTTATCGGATCGCAGTATTGCCGGGTGACGGCATTGGCCCGGAAGTGATGGCCGAGGCCGTCAAGGTGCTGGAAAAGGTGCAGGCCAGGTTCGGCTTCGCTCTCGACTACGAGCACCATGACGTGGGCGGCATCGCCATCGACAACCACGGCACCCCGCTGCCACAAAGCACCATCAAAGGCTGTGAAGCTGCCGATGCTGTGCTGTTTGGCTCGGTGGGCGGCCCCAAGTGGGAGCACCTGCCCCCCAACGATCAGCCGGAGCGCGGCGCCCTGCTGCCCCTGCGTGCCCACTTCAAGCTGTTCTGCAACCTGCGTCCGGCCCGCATCTATACCGGCCTCGAGCAGTTCTCGCCGCTGCGGGCCGACATCTCGGATCGCGGTTTTGACATCGCCTGCGTGCGCGAGCTGACCGGCGGCATCTACTTCGGTCAGCCCAAGGGGCGTGAAGGGGAAGGCCCCACCGAGAAGGCGTTCGATACCGAGGTATACCATCGCTTCGAGATTGAGCGCATCGCCAAGATTGCCTTTGAGTCGGCGCGTGTGCGCCGTGGCAAGGTCACCTCCATCGACAAGGCCAATGTGCTCGCCTCTTCCATCCTGTGGCGCGAGGTGGTGACCGAAGTCGCCAAATCCTACCCAGACGTGGCGCTGAACCATATGTATATCGACAACGCCACCATGCAACTCATCAAGGATCCCTCCCAGTTCGATGTGCTGCTCTGCTCCAACCTGTTCGGCGACATCCTCTCCGACGAGTGCGCCATGATCACCGGCTCCATGGGGCTGCTCCCCTCTGCCAGCCTCAACGAATCGGGTTTCGGCCTGTTCGAACCGGCCGGTGGTTCAGCCCCTGATATCGCCGGCAAGGGTATTGCCAACCCCATCGCCCAGATCCTCTCCGCCGCCCTGATGCTGCGCTACAGTCTGGGCCAGGAAACCGCCGCCCAGGCCATCGAGCAGGCCGTGGCCCAGACCCTGGCCGAGGGTTACTTCACCGCCGACCTGCATCAGGCCAGCGCCCGCCATCCGGTGCAGAGCACGTCCGAGATGGGTAGCCAGATCGCCGCCCGGATCTGAGCCGCATAACAGAGAACAAGGAAGAGAGAAGCAATGGCCAAGACCCTCTATCAGAAAGTATTCGACGCCCACGTGGTACGGGAAGTGGAGGGGGAGACCCCCCTCATCTACATCGACCGCCATCTGGTGCATGAAGTGACCAGCCCGCAGGCATTCGACGGCCTGCGCGCCATGAATCGCCAGCTGCGCCGCCCGGACCTGACCTGGGCCACCATGGATCACAACGTATCCACCACCACTAAGGACATCGCTGCCTCCGGCGAGATGGCCCGCATCCAGATGGAGACGCTCGCCGCCAACTGCAAGGAGTTCGGGGTTCGCCTCTACGATCTCAACCACAAATATCAGGGGATCGTCCATGTGATGGGCCCCGAGCTCGGTATAACCCTGCCCGGCACCACCATCGTCTGTGGCGACTCCCACACCGCCACCCACGGTGCCTTCGGTTCACTGGCGTTCGGTATCGGCACCTCCGAGGTGGAACATGTGATGGCCACCCAGACCCTGAAACAGGGCCGGGCCAAGACCATGCGGATTTCGGTCAACGGCAAGCTGGCCACAGGCATCAGCGCCAAGGACGTGGTGCTGGCCATCATCGGTAAAGTTGGCCACGCAGGCGGTACCGGCTACGTGGTGGAGTTCGCAGGCGAAGCCATCGAAGGGCTCACCATGGAAGGGCGGATGACGGTGTGCAACATGGCCATCGAGCTGGGCGCCAAGGCGGGCATGATCGCCCCCGACCAGACCACCATCGACTACATCCGTGGCAAGGAGTTTGCCCCCAAAGGCGAGGCGCTGGAGCAGGCTATCGCCTACTGGCAGAGCCTCAAGAGCGATGAAAGTGCCCACTTCGATGCAGAAGTAGTGCTGGACGCCGCCGATATCGCCCCGCAGGTCACCTGGGGCACCAACCCGGGTCAGGTGATTGCCGTCAATGAACCGATTCCGGCACCGGAATCCTTCAGCGATCTGATGGAGCAGCAGTCCGCCCGCAAGGCGCTCGCCTACATGGACTTGCAACCGGGCCAGAAGCTCTCAGACGTCACCATCGACAAGGTGTTCATAGGATCCTGCACCAACAGCCGCATCGAGGATCTGCGTGCCGCAGCAGCCATCGCCCGCGGTCGCAAGGTGGCCGCAGGCGTGCAGGCGCTGGTGGTGCCGGGCTCCGAGCAGGTGAAGGCGCAGGCCGAAGCCGAGGGTCTGGACAAGATCTTTATCGAGGCCGGTTTTGAGTGGCGCCTGCCCGGCTGCTCCATGTGTCTGGCGATGAACAACGACCGGCTGCAACCGGGGGAGCGCTGCGCCTCCACCAGCAACCGCAACTTCGAAGGACGTCAGGGCCGCGCAGGCCGCACCCATCTGGTGAGCCCGGCCATGGCCGCCGCTGCCGCCGTCACCGGCCGCTTAGCCGACATTCGCGCACTGTAAGAGGAACCAATGATGACAGGATTCAAACAACATAAAGGGATCGTCGTCCCCCTCGACAGCGCCAACGTCGACACCGACGCCATCATTCCCAAGCAGTTTCTGCAGAAGGTCAATCGCATCGGTTTTGGCAAGCACCTGTTCCACGACTGGCGCTTTCTGGACGATGCCGGCCAGCAGCCCGATCCCGAGTTCGTGCTCAACCAACCGCAATTCGCCGGTGCCAGCATTCTACTGGCCCGCGAGAACTTCGGCTGCGGCTCGAGCCGCGAACACGCCCCCTGGGCGCTGGCCGACTACGGCTTCAAGACCATCATTGCCCCGAGCTTTGCCGACATCTTCTACGGCAACTCCATCAACAATGGCATGGTACCGGTGCGCCTGAAGGAGGAGGAGGTCGACGCACTGTTCCAGCTGGTCGCCGCCCAGCCGGGCATCGAGATCGAGGTGGATCTGGAGGCCAATCAGGTACGTGCAGGTAGCCTCTGCTTCGGTTTCGAGATCGATGAGTTTCGCCGTTACTGCCTGCTCAACGGGCTGGATGCCATCGGTCTGACCCTGCAGCACGAGGCCGCCATCAGCGCTTTTGAGGCGAAGCAACCGAGCTGGATTTAACGCGCCAGTTGCAAAAAACAAACATCATCAACAGGGAGCTTCGGCTCCCTGTTTTGCTGTCCGCTACACTTCCCACATTGAGCCACCGGAACTGGCCCGTGCCACAGGACAGGATGATGAAGAGACCGACGGCAATTCCTCTGCTCTGTGCCCTGCTGCTTGCCCTGCCTGCGGGGGCCAGCCAAACCAGCTTCAACAACAGCCTCGGCCAGATCAGCGTCGGCTGGCAGGACAGCGAAGGCAAACCCCATCAGCTCACCTACCGCCTCGAGCAGGGCAAGTTGCCACCTCTTATCGCCTATCGTCCGGCCAGAATGCAGAAAGATGTGCTGCAAGTGCTACTGCGGGAGGTACGCCAGAGCTACCCAGAGGTACAGTTCACCCTCGCTCGCCCCTCGCTGGAGTTGCATCTGAAAAGCCGCAACCAGGACAAGGCGCGCGAGGCGATGGCCTTTCTGCAGTCACAGCGGAGCAAAGAGGAGCAGGGGTGGCTGACCAAACACTACTTCCAGTACTTCAACACCCCGGACGGGCAACAGGCGATAAAGCAGGATCATGTGCGCATCGCGCTGGAGAGTCGCAGCGGGCTGGCTCCGCTGGCGGATCAACTCAAGCAGCAAGGTAGCACAGAAACGGAAGCGCGCCAGAAGACCGTGGCCCATATGCTCACCTTTATCCAGAGTATTCCCTATCAGCGGCTCGACAGGCTGAACGGAAGGCTGGGCAAGGGGTTTCTCCCGCCCCGTCAGGTACTGGAACAGAACCGGGGTGATTGCGACAGCAAGGTAACCCTGATGGCCGCCCTGCTGGCCCAGCTCTTCCCCGAGCTGAAACAGGCCATGGTGTTCGTCCCCGGCCATGCCCTGCTGGCCGTTGACCTACCCGCCAAGCCGGGGGATGTGACCCTCAACTGGCAAGGGCAGAACTACCTGCTGCTCGAGCCTACCGGCCCCGCTACCTTGCCTGCGGGCCAAATAGCATCGACCAGCAAAACGCTGGTCGATAGCAAGCAGTTGAGTGTGCAGCCGGTTCAGGAGAAAGGCTAATCTCCTTCCTCTGCCGATAGGGAGAAAAAGGATTAACCCTGAGGCAGAAACTCTACCGCCAGCAGCAACCCGCGCTCCTCCTCCAGCACCCGGATAATGCGGGCATGGGCTTCGAAGGGGGGCAACAGGTTATTGTTGGTGGCGAGACTGACCCGGATCGGCTGATTGATGTCGAGCTGGTGTTCAGAGACCGCAATCCCCATGCCGTTGGCACTGAGATCCCGGCAGATCCCCTCCAGTACCAGCTGCTGCTGATAGACGGTGACCGGAGCATTGATGACCATGCGCGCAAAGGCACGCCTTTCCTTGGTATTGGTAAGCACGCGAACATCCTCTGTTGGGTGGGCGTCATCTCATGGGTATTGCACAATTGTGCTGGTCTACCCAAAAGAACGTTAATACAATGCGGTTCGTTTCTCAAACGGGGTGCGGTTTACCGCTGAGATTATACCCGTGTACCTGATCCAGATAATGCTGGCGGAGGAATTTGAGGCATGGCGCTCATTTTTGCGCCCTCACCCGCTGGCACCTCGTTATTAACAAGTAATAGGGAGTGCCACCCATGAAGACCCTGCTGCTGGTCACCACCGGCCTGCTGTCGGCCAATGCGTTCGCCGCCGACACCCTCACCGTCTACACCTACAGCTCCTTCACTGCCGAGTGGGGGCCGGGGCCCAAGATCAAACAGGCCTTCGAGAAAGAGTGCGACTGCACCCTCAATCTGGTTCCCCTCGAAGATGGGGTCGCCATCCTCAACCGGTTGCGGCTGGAAGGCAACCACAGCAAGGCTGATCTGGTGCTGGGACTCGACGATGCCCTCATCAGTGAAGCCAAGCAGAGCGGCCTGTTCGCCCCCCATCCCGCCAAGCTGGATGGCATCAAGGTGCCGGGTGGCTGGCAGGATGACACCTTTGTCCCCTACGACTACGGCTACTTCGCTTTCGTCTATGACAAGGACAAACTCAAGCAGCCGCCAAAAAGCCTGAAAGAACTGGTGGAGCGCCCCGATCTCAAAGTAATCTATCAGGATCCCCGCACCTCTACCCCGGGGCAGGGGTTGATGCTGTGGATGAAGTCTGTCTACGGCGACAAGGCGCCTGCCGCCTGGAGCGAGCTGGCCAAAAAGACGGTCACCGTCACCAAGGGGTGGTCAGAGGCCTATGGCATGTTCCTCGATGGTGAAGCGGACATGGTGCTCTCCTACACCACCTCTCCGGCCTATCACCTGATTGCCGAGAACAAGCCCCAGTATCAGGCTGCCGCCTTCGAGGAGGGTCACTACCGTCAGGTGGAAGTGGCTGCCAAGCTGAAGAGTGCCAAACAGGAGAAGCTGGCTGACCAGTTCCTGCAATTTATGGTGAGCTCCGCCTTCCAGAGCGAGATCCCGACCGGCAACTGGATGTATCCGGTCATCGACACGCCGCTGCCCAAGGGCTTCGAACAGATGATCACCGTAGCCAAGCCGCTCGCCTTCAGCAGCTATGAGGTGGCCGCCAATCGCAAAGGGTGGATCCGCGAGTGGCTGCAAGCCGTCACCCAGTGAGCCGTTCTCTGAAACCACAGGCTCGTCCTCTCTGGTGGCTGCCGGGCAGTGCAGCCACCCTGTTGATCCTGCTGTTATCCCTCGGGCCGCTGGCGGCCCTGTTGTGGCAGGCCGGTTCGCTGGCGCCCCGCTCCCTGCTCGCAGACCCTTATCTGCGCCATGTGCTGGGCTTCAGTCTGGGGCAGGCACTGCTCTCCACTCTGTTCAGTCTCGGGCTAGCCATTCCGGTGGCCCGCGCGCTGGCGCGGCGCCGTTTCGTTGGCCGCACCCTGCTGATCAAGCTGTTCGGCCTCTCGCTGGTGCTACCGGTCATCATCGCCATCTTCGGCATAGTAGCGGTACACGGCAAACAGGGGTGGCTGCCGCAGCTGTTGCGCTCACTGGGACTGGATCCCGGCAATTATCTCTACGGCCTGTTCGGCATCCTGCTGGCCCACGTCTTCTTCAATATGCCGCTGGCGGCACGCCTGATGCTGCAGAGCATAGAGAGCATCCCCGAATCGAGCTGGCGCCTCGCCAGCCAGCTCGGCATGCGCTCATCCCATATCTTCCGGCTGCTGGAGTGGCCGCTTATTCGCGGCATATTGCCGGGGCTGGCCAGCCTTATCTTTATGCTCTGCTTCACCAGCTTCACTACCGTGCTGGCGCTGGGGGGCGGGCCGAAATCGACCACCCTGGAGGTGGCCGTCTATCAGGCGCTGCGCTTTGACTTCGATCTCGCCACCGCGGGCGGACTGGCGCTGGTGCAGCTGATCCTGACCGCCGCCCTGCTCGCCCTGCAGCACAAGCTGCAGAGTACCCCGGCCAGCAGGGTGACTCCCCGTCGCCCCTGCCTGCGACCGGATCGCCATCAGCAGGGCACGGCCGTGGTGGATCTGCTCTCGCTCGGTATCGGGCTCGCCATCTTTCTGCCACCGTTGCTGGCCATCGTGGTGGCAGGCCTTCACCCCGGCCTGCTGACAGCGCTCACCTCCAGCAAGCTGTGGCAGGCGAGCGGCCAATCGCTGCTGATTGCGCTGGCGGCAGGCACCCTGGCGACCCTGCTTGGCAGCGGCCTGCTGCTCACCAGCCGTCACCTCAAGGTACGCACCCGCCAGCGACGGGCTGCCGCCCTGTGGGAGGCCAGCGGCTCGATGATCCTGATGATCCCGGCTGTGGTGCTCTCTACCGGTCTCTTCATCCTGTTTATGCCCTTTGCCGACGTGTTCGCCCTCGGCCCCTGGCTGATAGTACTGGTCAACGCCCTGATGGCGCTGCCCTATGTGATGCGCACCCTCTCCGCCCCCATGCAGTTGGTGGTACGCCAGTACGATCGGCTGGCGGACAGTCTGGGGGTGCGCGGCCTGCATCGCCTGCGACTGGTGGAGTGGCCGCTGCTGCGCCGTCCGCTGGCACTGGCGATGGCGCTGTCGATGATCCTCTCGCTGGGGGATCTCGGCGCCATCGCCATGTTTGGCAGTCAGGAGCTCACCACCCTGCCCTGGCTGCTCTACCAGCAGCTCGGCAGCTACCGATTGACCGAGGCAGCAGCCACCGCTCTGCTGCTGCTTACGCTCTGTTTCTCCCTGTTCTGGCTGGTGGAGCGGGGTCTTGGAGGAAAACATGCTGAACATTGATACGCTGGTGACCAGCTACCCCGACTGGCGCGTCAGCTTCAGCGCGACCCTGCCCAAGGGGGAGATCACCGCACTGATCGGCCCAAGCGGCGCAGGCAAGTCGACCCTGCTCGGGATGATCGCCGGCTTCGTGCCGGTGGAATCGGGCCGCCTCAGCTTCGATGGCGAAGATCTGCTGCCGCTGGGCCCGGCCGAGCGACCAGTCACCACCCTGTTTCAGGATCACAACCTGTTCCTCCACCTGTCGGTGTTCGACAACATCGCCATCGGCTTACACCCGGGGCTGCGCCTGAGTGCTGCCCAGCAGGCACAGGTGATCGATGCAGCCGCGCGGGTTGGTCTTGGCGAGATGTTAAACCGCCAGCCTGAACAGCTCTCCGGCGGCCAACAGCAGCGGGTCGGGCTGGCCCGTGCGCTGGTGCGAGGCAAACCGTTGCTGCTGCTGGATGAGCCCTTCTCTGCCCTCGATCCCGCCTTGCGCCGCGAGATGCTGGCCGAAGTGGCGCGCCTCACCTGCGAACAGGGCATTACCGTACTGATGGTCTCCCACAATCCGGAGGATGCCCAGCTGATTGCCGATCAGGTGCTCTTTGTCGACGAGGGGCGCATCGCCCTGCAAGGCACGCCGGATATTCTGCAAAACAGCAACCACTCGGGGCTGCTGCGCTACCTTGGACAGTGACCCAAGGACACTGAACTGGTGACGGGATCAAAAAAGGGAAGCCAAGTGGCTTCCCTTTTTCATATGAAGATAGTCAGCTAAATCAGAGATTTTCCTCGGCGAACGAAGCCAGTCGGCTGCGCACCACGCCGTTGAGGAAGATGTTGGCACTGCCGTCAAAATCCTTGAAACGCTCGACAATGTAGGTCAGACCCGAGGTCACCGGACTCAGGTAGTTGGAGTCGATCTGGGCCAGGTTACCGGAGCAGACGATCTTGGTGCCTTCGCCGCAACGGGTGATGATGGTCTTGATCTGGGAAGCGGTCAGGTTCTGGCACTCATCCAGCAGCACGAAGGTGTTCTGGATGCTGCGCCCGCGCATGAAGTTGACCGATTTGAACTGGATGTTGGCCTTCTCCATGATGTAGCTGAGCGAGCCGCTCATATTCTCGTCCTGCTTGTGCAGCACCTCCAGGGTGTCGGTCACCGCCGCCAGCCAGGGCATCATTTTCTCCTCCTCGGTGCCGGGCAGGAAGCCGATGCTCTCGGCAATTTCCGGGGTATTCCGGGTGACGATCACCTTCTCGTAGATCCCCTTCTCGATCACCAGCTCCAGCGCAGCAGCCATGGCCAGCAAGGTCTTGCCACAACCCGCCGGGCCGGTCAGGATCACCAGATCGATGTGCGGATCGAGCAACGCATCCAGCGCCATCCCCTGATAGACGTTCTTGGGATGGACACCCCACGCCTTGCGGGACATCAGCCGCTCGCGGCCCAGATCCTTGATGCGGATCTTGCTGCCATCGTGGCTGAGCACCCGGGCGGCGAAGAAATTCTCTTCATCCACCAAATACTGGTTTACGTGGACCCCTTCCAGCAGATTGGCATCGATCACATGGATGGTGTCGCGGCCATGGGTCTCGCTCTCGCACTCCCCAACCCGCTCCCAGAAGCTGCCGGGCACCACCTGAAAGCCTTTGGCCAGCAGGCGGATATCGTCGATCAGCTGGTCGCTGCGGTAATCTTCAACGTGAGCAAGTCCGGCCCCCTTGGCCTTGAGGCGCATGTTGATGTCTTTGGTGACCAGCACCACCTGACGCTTCAACTCGTGCTTTTGCAGATAGAGGGCCGCGTTGATGATGCGGTTGTCGGCCTCCTTGTCGGTAAAGACCTCGGCATCCTGCGGCAGATGGTGATCGCTGAAGATGCAGATATTGCCGCTCGCTTCGCCAGCCAGCGGAACGCCCTGGGAGATCTGATCCGGAGTCGCATCGCGGAACACATCTTCCAGCGCACGAATGGCCACCCGCGCGTCGCGGCTGACATCCTTGTGGCGATCCTTGATGTTATCGAGCTCTTCCAGCACCGTCATGGGGATGAGCACATCGTGCTCTTTGAAGGAGTAGATAGCGAGGGGTTCGTGAAGCAGAACGTTGGTATCCAGGATAAACAGCTTTCGGTCCGTATTGTCCATAAGCATCCTCCTTGGCACTGAAGGGCCACGAGTGTGAATCTCAGATGTCATTGAAACCACACGGCCGTGACAGTTTTATTACCTTCAACGCTACGCCCGATTTTACTATCGCGCAACAAATCACTGGGCAGCCTGATTTGATTGTGCATAAAAACAGCAATAAAAAGACCGGTACTGTGGCCGGTCTTTTTTATATCGTTCAACTACTTGAGCATGTCTGTCAGCCGCACTTGGAGTCGCCACAGTTGAGGAGGTCATGCAGCCATCCTTCAGCACCAGCGCCTTGGTATGGCACTTGTAGCAGAGCGCAGCATTGGCCGGAGAACCACTGCCAGTCTGTTGCTCTTCAGCCTCCTGAGCTGCCTTCAACTCGGCTTGCTTCTCGGCCAGAAACGCCTGCTGATGCTCGTCCAGCCCCGGCACCTTGAGCATGCCGATCTCGGTGAAATGGCTCTCGATGAGGTGTCCTGACAAGATCGGGCAGCCACGGCTCAAGCAGCCCGAGCAGTTCTCCAATGCCTCTTGTTAAACTCAGCCGAGCTGAGTCGGAAAGCCGCGATGAACCCAAAAAACACCCCGGTCAACAGATTTCTGGACCGGGGTTGTTAATCGATTAATTTACCGAGACACTTAATACTCAGATATAGTTCAGGGCTTCTTGACGTAAACGCTCGGAGTGTCACCCGACATATTCAGATAGAACTCATAGACGCCATCGGCATCCGGTGAAAACTTCATATCTTCATACTTGGAGCAAGGATTGACGGGCACAGCCTCACCACCCAAAACGGCGACTCCGTCACTCGGGCTCTTATAGCCAAAGTTGGTACCACAGCTCCAGCCTGAATCAGCAAACTTGAACTTGTAAGGGGCCCACTCTTTCTTGAGGGTGCCTTTGGCCATGTAGAGCTTGTCGGCCACCTTGACGACTTTGCTTTCATCAGTCGCCATCCAGTCGTTCATCTCCCCGCGCAGGTAGATGGACTTACCACCAAAGTCGCTGCTGTCTGCCCCTGACTGCACTGCACCACCATTGGAGGCGCACCCGCCTAATACCAGGGTTCCCGCCGCCAGCATCATCGTTACTGTTCTTTTGAACATGGGTCTATTCCTTAAATTATTGTGATTCCTTGGTCCATCCATGTGGACCGGAGAATTAAACCAGAGAAAGCATCACAAGAAAGGTAGAGGCATCACATTCTGTGTTTTTATATCCACCCCATTGAACCTATGAGCCAGCAAATATAAAACAAAAATTGAGGTTCTTTTGACGCTTTTTTGGAAATTGAATATCAGGAAGAGAGGGATGATAAATTCGATGAATTGCTGCCAATAAAAAAACCCGCTTGATGAGCGGGGTTTCTTGTATTTGGTGCCTGCCAAGAGCGTTCTGCTCTCGCTGGCTGACTACGCTGTCGCATAATCGTTTAATTTTGGTGCCTGGCAGTGTCCTACTCTCGCATGGCGAATGCCACACTACCATCGGCGCT
>NZ_JBODRQ010000070.1:0-19156 GCF_050633025.1 Aeromonas sp. | reverse complement strand
CCTTTTGAAAAAGTTACTTATTCGTGGGCGGTTACACAATTGGATTTACAGGCTCCCGCCTGACCTACGCCATACACCAGATTTGACAATAGCTCCACAAAATGCGAAGAACCTTTATTCATGGCCTGATGGCTTAACCTTTCCACTGACAACCGAGAGGTGCATTATGGAGTCTCTTTCCCAATCAGCACGTGCCCAACTGAGCCAACAGCTCGCAACACTGCAACACCAGCAGATGCCCGCCACCTTTACCCTTGACGCCAAGGGTAACAACGGTTTTTCACACACCTATAACGTCACCATTAGTCAGGGTGCGGATGCGCAGTATCACGCAGACGTCAGCCGCAACTATCTGTTCGGTAAAGGCTCTAGTGACGGCAAGACCTCCCGGGCGCTGGCCACCTACATCCAAAGCCAGCTGCCCCAACCACAGCGCCAACAACCCCTTGCGCCACCCAGTCTGCAGCAGGTTCAGCCCCTCCAACCCAACCCGCAGACGCAGCGGCAACAGACCTTTGACCAGATCTTTCCCCCTCTGCCACCCCGTAGTGACGATGAGGAGCGCGCGCTGCGAGATGCCCGCTACCAAAGAGACAAAAATCAGGCTGCCTTTTTGGCGATACAACCGGGCCCCCCAAACGCTAACCCTGACGACAAGGCCATATCCGATGCCGTCAACCGTCTCACATCAGGCTTCGTCAAGAGTGATTACCACAGGGAGGGGGCCAAACAACTGGGCATCCTCTTGGGCAACCTCTCCCGACAGGGATACGACATCAGCAACCACGCTCTGCAAGACGCCGTGTTTGGTGTACACGCGGCCTACCACAGTGCCGGTTATGACTCCATTAACACCGTTTATCAGGTACTACTGAAATAACGCGACTGTAGTGGTCAACTAAGGAAGGTGCGAACAAGTCCCTGATGTGAGATCATGAGCCCCACTTGGCATCAGGGATGAGGTTCAGCATAATGGTAAACGTCGCAAAACCCGTAAGGAGTTATTCCTGGCTCGTATGGAGGCGTTGCTCCCATGGGCAATGATGCTGGAGGTCATCGAGCCCGTCTATCCCAAGGCAGGTAATGGCCGTCGCCCCTACCCACTCGATACCATGCTGCGCATTCACTGCATGCAACAGTGGTATAGCCTTAGCGACGGCGCCATGGAGGATGCGCTCTACGAGATTACTTCGATGCGTCTGTTTGCCAAGCTCTCACTGGACCAGGCCATCCCCGACCGCACCACCATCGTGAACTTCCGCCATCTGCTCAATGGTACTTCGGCATGAAGGCCATATCGGTGTCGATGCCAAGAGTGACCTGACGCACAGTCTGGAGACTCTTGAGTGTGATTTTATTTATGTGAGTTCTGCGTGTTTCATAAATTACCGTCAAGACTTTCATGGCTTAAAACTACGGCGATGTTGGGCTTCGCTACGCTCAGCGCCAACCTACGCAATGCATGAATCACTGTGCAAAACCCACGCTACCGCCCGTGGATGACAGAGCAAGATCATGAACGCCAGATGAATGCACGTGAACAACTAGTGCGCCGTCAAAAGTTTATTTAATGTTCAATCATGGCAAGATCCAGTTCGCTGAATTTTATAACGACACGTGCTTGCTACGTTTTGCTCAAATTTCAAACACTCATGCGGACGCCCTGCCGTGGATGACGGCTTCCAACATGCTTCATTAACCAGCGAGGGCGGCAGCTCATCGCAGATGAATAGGCACCGGATGGATATGTTAAATCAATTGAATCTGGCCGTACCAGTCAAAACATTGCGTAACTATCAGAAAAATAGCTGTTTTTGCGCTGGATCAACAAATCGCTCTGACAGGAGACAGGCTGTCTATGCGCTTCGGGGTGATTGGACCTGACGATGGACGACCAGGGCCGTTGTGCACGGAATGGGCTTGGGGGCGTGGGAGGCATCACGAGGCGAGGAGTGTTGGCTGGAGAGGGTTCATTTGGCGCAAGATCTTGTTTTTTGTGGTCAAGAATTGAAATCGTTTTCAGAAATCCTTTTCAACTGTGATCCACTTCAAAGCTTTTTGAAGCGCCAACCTCTAGCATTGGCTCCACGAATTAGGGGCTAGCGCTCCCGATTTTCCCGCTGTGGGAGGTAACCGGATGATCCGGCTATTTCCTTCGTTACTTTCGACGGTCATCATGGATGGCCGTTTTTTTTTTGAGTTATTTCACGGTAAAGGGTCGAGCCGCTGGCGCTTTACCGTTAAAATTCCGCTTTTGCACTTGCCCGTGAGTCTTGATGTCTGCGTCCACCCTCTCTTCGGATAGTTATGCCCTGCTCGCCACCCTGCAATTGCAGCGCGTTGCCAGTACCCGTTTGCTGCAAGAACAACTGGCGATAGGCCATGCCCTGATCGATAAACTGACCCGACTGCAGGATGCGGGGCTGGTCAGATTGCGCGGGGAGCAGCAGTGGAGCCTGACCGCCGAGGGGATGCTGGCGTTGATCCTGGGGGTGCGTGCCGGTCTCTGCCCGGCGCCGGACTGGAGCCGGGTGCCCTCATTGACCGGGCAGGATCTCACCCATGCGGTGGTGCGCGAGCTCTGTCGCGGCAAAGCGGGGGAGATCCCGACCTATTTCTCGGCCAGCGATCTGCTGACCCTGCTCGATACCCCGGACGCTCACCAGTTGCTGGCGGGCTCCAGCCCCGCCTGGCAGCAAATGTTGCTGGAGCACTTCTCGCTGCAACTCTTGCTCGATGCCCCCTATGAAGAGCGCTGGCCGCTGGCCAATGCGCTGGTGCGCTGCGCCCCCGAGGTGCAGGCAAGGGCCAAAGCGTTCGAGGCGGAGTGGCGCTGGCTCTGCGGGGATGGCGAGAGCACATCGCCAACCGGCGAGGATAAGGATGCCGCCCCCGGCTGGCCAGCCCTGCAGGCGCTGGCCCAGCAGAGCCAGAGCGGCCCGCTTGGCGAGCGACTGCTCATCGCGCTGGGCCAGTGGCAGGAAACTGATGAGGGTGAAGCGGGCCAGTGGCCCCGTTCATTCAGCGCCCTGCTCTGGCTTGGCTGGTTGCAGCAGGCCGATCCCGTCATCGCCAGCGAACAGCGCAAGAAGTGGCAGCGCAGTCTGACCGGCCAGTTCCCCCTGCTTGCCGACTTGCTCAGCCAGTGGGCGGGCGATCGCCACGGTCAGGCGGTTGGCCTGTTTGATACCCTGCAGTTGCCGGTGGAGGAGCTCCACTGGGGCTATCTCTGGCTCGATCTCTGCGCGCTGGCTCGTCACGGTGCCCAGAGCCCGCAGGTGGCCATGTTGCATAAGTGGGATCTCTCCCATCTGCTCGATGCCGAGCCTCATCATCGCCTGATGGCATTTTGTCAGGATCTGCTGCGCATCTTGTTGGGCGAGGCAGCCAAAGGGGCACCCCTGTGCCAGCTGCGCGGCAGTGAGCAGAATGCGCAAGAGGGCAATGATGAGCAGGATGATGACGGGGATGAGGATAAAACCGCGGCCTCTGCCAGCTGGCTCAACTGGTTGCAGGGGTTGGGACGCTCCAGTGGTGTGCGCAAGCCGCAGGAGCGGCTGGTGTGGCTGCTCCATGCCGATGGCCCCGAGCTGGAGTGCAAGATCCAGAAGCTGAGTACCAAGGGGGAGTGGACCGCCGGTCGCCGGGTCGATCCGGCCCTGCTCTCTACCCAGTATACCGCCATGCTCGATGAGCACGACTGGGCACTGGCCCGTACCCTGCCACGGGTGATGGGGCGACTGCCGCGGGATGTCTGGGCGCCGCTGGCCGATCACCCCCGCTTGTTCAACGCCAAGGGGCAGAAGCTGCAACTGGCCATCAGTGCCCCCCTGCTGCAGGTGGTGGCCACCGAACAGGGGATGAGCGCGCAGCTCTGCCCCGATGCGGCCGCCCGCGGGGCCCATATCATGCCGCTGGCGCAGGACCTGTGGCAGCTGATCCTCACCCCGCAGCCGCTGCTCGACCGCTTGCCAGCGCTCGAATCCATACCGCTGTTGCCCGCCGAGGGGCTGGCCGAGCTGCAACGCACCCTAGACGCCATTCCCGAGCTGCCCTGGCATAGTCAGGTTGCGGGGCTTAGCGGCAACGCCGAACTGGCTCCCTGGCCGGGCATTCCTTCGGTGCAACTGGATTGGCAAGATGGTCAGCTGTCGGTCAAGCTGGTGACCCGCTTTGAGGATCTGCCGCCCCAGCCCCTTGGCAAGGGGGAGGCGATCGTGCGGCAGGGGATCAAGGCGTACCACTACTGGCAGCGGGATCTCGCGGCCGAGAAGGGGCAAGCCCAGTTGCTGCGCAATCAACTGCCCATCGGCCTGCCCGGCAGCGAGTGGCTACTGCAGGGGGAACAGGCGCTGGCGCTGGTCAATGCCCTGCCCGAGCTGGTGGATGCCGGCGTGGTCATTCACTGGCATCAGGACAGCGCCCGCCTCAAGAGCCTTGATGAAGCGGCTCTGAGCCTGCGCATCGAGCGGCGGCAGGACTGGTTCCAGGTCGAAGGGGCACTGGCGCTTGATGAGCACCAGATCCTCGATCTGCGCCTTATTCTGCGCCAGATGACCCCGGGGCAGCGCACCGTTCAGCTCGACGAGAAGACCAGCCTGATGCTGAGCGACAAGCTGGTGGAGCGACTCACCATGCTGGGGGCCATGCTCGATGAAGAGCAGCGCATCAACAACAAGCTGGCCTATCCCCTGACTCGCCTGCTCTCTGTCATTACCACCGAAGGGGATGCGGCGTGGCAATCCCTGCAGCAGGAGTGGCAGCAGGAGGTCGAGTGCCCGGACGAGCTGCTCACCTCCCTGCGGGACTATCAGAAAGAGGGGGTGCGCTGGATGGCGACCCTGGCCCATCACGGTTTTGGTGCCTGTCTGGCCGATGACATGGGTCTTGGCAAGACGCTGCAGGCGCTTATCGTGCTGCGGATGCGCCAGCACCTTGGCCCTGCGCTGGTGGTGGTACCCAAGTCAGTGGTCACCAACTGGCAGGAGGAGGTGACCCGTTTCGCCCCCGAGCTGGATGTGGTGGTGTTCGAGAACCCGGCCGAGCGGGAGGGGCTCATTCGCGAGGCCAAGGCCGGTCAGGTGATCCTCATCAACTACGGCATGCTCGGCAGCCTGGCACAGGCGCTCAAGTCCCGCCGATGGTCCAGCATGGTGCTCGATGAGGCCCAGCAGATCAAAAACGCAGGTACCCAGCGTGCCAAGCTGCTGTTCCAGCTCGACGGCGATTTTCGCCTCGCCCTCTCCGGCACCCCCATCGAAAACCATCTGGGCGAGTTGTGGAGCCTATTCACCTTTATCAACCCGGGGCTGCTCGGCAGCCTTGGCGAGTTCAAGCGCCGCTTTGGCAAGGCGGTCAAGGATCCCCAGCACATGGCGCTGCTGCGGGCGGTGATCAGCCCCTTCATCCTGCGTCGTCTCAAGCAGCAGGTGCTGACCGAGCTGCCGGACAAGACCGAGATCATCCACCACATCAGCCTCTCCCCCGAGGAGCGTCAGCTCTACGAGGCGACCCGGCGGGAAGTGGTGCAGCAGGTGCAAAGTGCCGATGGGCGCGCCCTGATGCATGTGCTGAGTGGCCTGACCCGACTGCGCCGGCTCTGCTGCTCGCCGGAGCTGGTGATGCCCGAGTGGTCGCAGACCAGCAGCAAGCTGGATGAGGCGATGGCCCTACTGGAAGAGGCGATCGACGGTGGTCATCGGGTGCTGGTGTTCAGCCAGTTCGTCGATCTGCTGAGCCTGCTGCGGGCACGCATCGAGCAGAAGTCCTGGGATTACTGCTATCTGGATGGGGGCTGCTCGACCAAGGTGCGACAGGACTCCATCCTGCGTTTTCGTCATGAGGAGGTGCCGCTGTTTCTTATCAGCCTCAAGGCGGGGGGCACAGGCCTCAACCTGACCCAGGCAGATACCGTGCTGCACCTCGATCCCTGGTGGAACCCGGCGGTGGAAGATCAGGCGAGCGATCGGGCCCACCGCATGGGCCAGACCCAGCCGGTGACCGTCTATCGGCTGGTGTGCGAGCAGACGGTGGAGGAGAAGATTGTCGCCCTGCACGATGAGAAGCGGGCGCTGGCCGATGGCCTGCTGAGCGGCCAGTCCGAGGTGCGCGGGCTGGATGTGGAGAGCCTGCGGGCCCTGCTGATGGGCTGATTGGCGACGCCGCCTTTCATACCGCCTATCGATACAGAAAAGGGAGAACATCCAGAGATGTTCTCCCTTTTCTCGTTTGGGACGCAGATGCGGAATACTCGTTTATCGCGGCAAGGCAGCCCGGTTATCCCTGATCCAGTTATCCCTGATCCAGTCACCCCTGATAGAGATAGAGGTGCAGCCGCTCGATGATGGGCTCGCCGCCAATCTTGCGATCCCGCCGCGCCTGTCGGCTCTTGGGGGGATAGTTGCCCAGATGGGTGACCGCAGGCGGGGTATCCGAGCAGAGCAGCAGAGGCAGGCTCGCCTTGATCTGCTGCTTGCGCGGGATGCGCTCCAGCCAGAGCAGGTTGATCATCGGGTGGGTCTTGACCGGGCGGCGGATCCGCAGCTCGGCATCGGCCGGCAGGCGGCGAATGTCGTACACCTCCTGATCCACCATCTTGCTCCACTCCTCGTTGTTGGAGAGGGCCGGTATGTAGCGGCGGCTGCGCTCCAGCATCTCAAGCACCTGTTCGCGACTGAGGCGATTGATGGTCTGCTTGTCGGCCCAGGTAAAGCCGAGGGATTGCAGCTCCCCCGCCAACAGGGTCAGTTTGCGGTAGACCTGCAGGGTGATCACCCCGGGCAGGGCGGTATGTACCAGCTCGAACTTCTCGTCCCGCCCCCCCGCCTGCTGTACCAGCCCCTTGAAATCGAGCTTGTGCTGGTTGATTTGGTCGATCAGCGGTTGCAGCAAGGGGGCAGCGGCGGCAGGAAAGCGCAACCAGCCGGGCAGCCGGTGAGTCGCCTTGGTGGAGCAGCCGGGGCGGGCGCTGTGGTCCCGATAGGCGGCGAGGGTGGCCGCCAGCGCGGCTTCACCGTTGAGATAGCCCACCTCAATTTGCTCGATCGGGTCGTGCTCTTCCCCCTGTGGCACCGGGGGGAGGGGATAGACATGGGCCTCTTGCAGCTCGAGTTGGCCGAGCAGGGTGGCCAGCTGATCCAGAGAGGCTTCAATGGCCTCCATCTGTTGACGCAGGGCGGCGGTAGGGGTAAAGGTATCCATCGATGATCCTGTGGTCTGACCCGCTGTTGACAACATCAGGTATGAAATCGCTGCGGGTAGCAAAACTACTGTATAAATAAACATACCAGCATGCGGTTAGAGTGCCAAGAGGCACTTTGAGGAGGGGGCAATGTGCGCCTCTGAATGGGGATGCGGTGCTGGTTTTATTTATGTTTCATTGTGTTAAATAAAGATCGCGGCAAGATCATTAAATTAACAATTTCGTGTAACTCCGCTGTTGCCAGCTGTTCACACCTTGTCCGTCCCTGCATATGTAAAGCAGTAAAATGCATATATAGATGGGTGCCATGCAGCACAATATGCTGTGCGACTCTGCTGGCCAATAGTGAAGATTATTAATTGTTTAAAATCAATTGCTTAAATTTATATTCTGCTGTTTTGATGCATTAGATTTGCTCATGTGATGTATCAAAATTCGTCAATTGAGTTGGCCCTGTACCCTGACTAAGCTTTGCGCATCAAATAAAGCCCAGTGCGTAAACAAAAATTCAGAGGAGCCACATCATGGCCAACATGACTTATACCGAAACCGGTTACCAGCATTCCAGCCAATTGAATCTGGTTGCTCGCGTTAAAATGACCGTTCTGACCTGGCTGGAGCGCAGCCGCAGCCGTCGCCAGCTCTCCGAGCTGCCCGAGTACCTGCTCAAAGACATCGGCTTGAACGAAGCCGACCGTTATCAAGAGACCACCAAGCCGTTCTGGCGTGGTTAATCAACCGGGCATGGATGCCTTGTTTATCTGCTGATACTTGTATGCTGACTGCCGGGTGACATCAGGTCACCCCGTCAACCCTGCTGTTATTTGCCCCGTTATTGCCCTCGCTTCCCCGCCTTCATATCCCTTTGTTGCTCCGCCCATTGCTGCCGTTTTACCTTGCCGCTGTTTGTATCGTTAATGTTTGAATTTGTTTAAAAATTGGTTTTAAGCCGCAACGCCTTGCGTATAATCCGGCCATAGTATTCCAGCGCAAGAGGGTGAGACGGATGATTCCCCAGCACGATTTTTTGGCCATGACCCGCAGCCACGAGTGGCAGCTCGATCCCTTTGATTTTGCGCTGCCGGATGGCACGCGGGTCAGCGTCTGGGATACGGGCGTGCTCTGTCTGGAGCCTGCCAGCGGCGCGGGCGGCCAGCCGGGAGGGCGCAAGGATATCGTCCTCTCTTGCGGTATCCACGGCAACGAGACCGCCCCCATCGAGATCTGCAACCAGCTGCTGAGCCGTCTGCTCTCAGGCGAGCTGAGCGCCCGCCATCGGGTGCTGTTCCTGTTTGGCAATCCGGCGGCGATGAACCTCGGGCTGCGGGAGGTGGAGGAGAACATGAACCGGCTCTTCTCCGGCGCCCACAGCAAGGGGGAGGGACTCTGCAATCGGGAGCGGATCCGTGCCATGCGTCTCGAGCAGTATGTGAGCCGCTTCTTTGCCGATCCGGCCCGCCCCCGCTACCACTACGACCTGCACACCGCCATTCGCGGCTCGCGCCACGAGAAGTTTGCCGTCTACCCTTTCCCCCACGAGCGGCCCCACTGCCGCGAGCAGGTGCAGTTCCTCGGTGCCTGCGGGGTGCGCACCATACTGCTCTCCGCCAGCCCGACCACCACCTTCAGCTACTACAGTTCGCGCCAGCACGGCGCCCACGCCTTCACGGTAGAGCTGGGCAAGGTGCGGCCATTTGGCGAGAACGACATGACCCGCTTTATCGAAACCCGGCAGGCGCTGCAGGAGCTGGTGACCCATGACGAGGTGGCGCTGGAGCCGTGGCGGGCGGATGATTTCACCCTGTTTGCCATTGATCGGGTGATCACCAAGAAATCAGAGCAATTTCGCTTTCTGTTTGCCAGCGATGTGGACAACTTCACCGAATTCCCGCAAGGGTTCGTGCTGGCCGAGGATGGCGAGTTGCGCTACACCGTCGAGCAGCCCCGCGAGGCGGTGGTCTTCCCCAATGCCAACGTGGCGATTGGCCAGCGCACCGTGTTGCTGGTGGTACCGACAAGGCTCTGGGAATAACGCGTTGCCGCAGAAATAAAAAAACGGGGCCAGTCAGATGACTGGCCCCGTTTTGTATCGGGTTCAAGCGGTGAGGCTTAGCTGTTGTTCTTCACAAACAGGGTCAGCTCCTGACCGGGCTTGAGGTAATCCCCTTTATCCAGCTGGTTCCAGCGCATCACATCGTTGATGGCGACCTGGAAGCGCGCCGCGATGGAGGAGATGGAGTCACCACGGCGAACCTGATAGACCATCGACTTGTCGCTCTTCTTCCCTTGCTTGGGATAGACCACCAGCTTCATGCCCGGCTTGAGCGCCGACTTGGCATTCAGACCGTTCCACTTGGCCAGTTCGTCATGCGTCACGCCATGGGCCTGGCTGATGCTCCACAGGTTGTCACCCGAGCGAACCTTGTAGCTGACCTTGGCCTTCTGGCTGCCACGGCTGGCCAGCTGCTGCGGCTTGCTGGCGGTACTTGCCTTGCTGCTGACCTGACCATGAGTCGGGATCACCAACTGCTGACCGCGACGCAGGCTGTTGCCACGCAGATTGTTGGCCAGTTTCAGCTCGCTCACGCTGACGCCGTGATTCTGGGCGATGCGTGACAGGGTGTCGCCACTGGTGACCTGATAGGAGCGGGTACGGATACGCTCGCTCTTGGGCAGATCGGCCAGTGCCAGCTCCAGGGTATCGGCATATTCAACCGGTACCAGCAGGCGGTAAGGGCCACGGGGCGACATCACACCACGGCTCAGGGCAGGATTGACCTCCTTGAGCTGTGAGGTGCGCAGACCCGCCAGCTGGGCGGCCACGTTCAGATCGATCTGGCTGCCGGTTTCCACCACCCGCAGCTTCGGCTCGTTGGCGAGCACCGGCAGCTGGACGTTGTACTGGTCGGCATTGCTGATCATGTCAGCCATGGCGAGGATCTTCGGCACGTACATCCGGGTTTCGCGCGGCAGATCGAGCGACCAGTAGTCAGTCGGTTTGCCGGCACGCTGGTTACGCTGGATGGCGTTGCGCACCCGGCCTTCACCGGCATTGTAGGCGGCCAGCGTTTGCAGCCAGTCGCCATCAAAGAAACGGTTCAGGTACTCCAGATAGTCGAGCGCCGCATTGGTGGAGGCCAGCACATCGCGCCGTCCGTCATACCAGTTGTCGTGGCGCAGACCGAAGCTCTTGCCGGTGGCGGGCACAAACTGCCACAAACCGACGGCATTACTGCGGGATCGGGCATGAGGATCAAACATGCTCTCGATCATCGGGACAGTAATAAGCTCCATTGGCAGCTCACGCCGTTCAATCTCCGCTACCATCAGATAGAGGTAGGGTTCAGCCCGGCTGGCAATGGTCGCCAGATGCTTATCATTGCGCAACAGCCACTCACGTTGTTGGCGGATGCGCGCATTGTCCGGAGTTTCCAGTTGCATATCATCGCTGATACGCACCCACAGATTGTCCGTATCTTCCATTTCGTCCAGCTGTTCATCGCCAAACAGAAATCGTGAAGAGTGCTTTTTATGCGCTTTTTTGTTGACCTGGGGGGACTTGATCGGCTCGATTGCCGTTAGCGCCCGGTCATCCTGATGGCTCAGGTTTTGGCAGCCGCTGAGCAACAGCGCTGCCAATAAGGCCGTTCGTACCTTCATCTCGTTCCGGTCATTTTTAGGAAAAACAGCCCGCATCATAAGGGGCAATGGCCCCCTGATCAAGGTTTGTTCAAAAAACGTCCTTCCACTGGCGCAGGATGGTGAAGGTATCTACCGGATTTTCCACGCATTTTAGTCCGTGATTTTCAGCAGAAAATTTCACTGAATCCTGCTCGCAGCGCAGAAAAATGTTGAAAGTGCGTTCATCCCCCAACCGGGTTGGCAGGCTTGGCAGCCCTTGTTGCCGCAGTTTGCTGATCAGCCCGATCTGGCGGCGGATCGCCGGGTTGTCCGGCTCGACCGCATAGGCAAAACGCAGGTTTGACAGGGTGTATTCGTGGGCACAATAAATGAGGGTGTCGTCGGGCAGGGCGGCGAGCCGTTGCAGCGAGTGATACATCTGCTCCGGCGTCCCTTCAAAGAGGCGACCACAACCGGCCGAGAAGAGGGTATCACCGCAAAAGAGCATGCCGTTGCTATGGTAGGCGATATGGCCGCGGGTATGGCCGGGCACATGGATCACCTCGAGGGCGAGGCCGTGCCAGTTGATCTGATCGCCATCTTCCAGCCACTGCCCGTGGTGATCCGGCATCGGGTCAAGTTTGGGGCCATAGAGCCGGGCGTGTGGGAAGTGGGCAAGCAGGTCGGTGACGCCCCCCACATGGTCGTGATGGTGATGGGTCAGCAGGATGGCATCGAGCACCAGCCCCAATGCCTCGAGCCGCTCCAGCACGGGGGCTGCATCGCCCGGATCGACCACCAGACAGTGATTTTCGTGGCGGATCAACCAGATGTAGTTGTCATTAAAGGCTGGAACTGTGATCACTGGATACATGAGTCTGCTTCTCTTTAGGGAGGGTATCTTATATAACAGGATGGCGTTCGAAACCCCGAGTTGAGCCCTATTATGCAGGTGGCACGTACCGAACAACAAATCGAGATCCCGACCAGCTGGTCTGCATTGCCTATGGGGGACTGGGTGGCGGCCGAGATCCAGGAGCGGCTCGACAACTGGTGCCCCAATCTGTTTGGCTATCATCTGCTGAAAATTGGCGCCCTGAGCGCCGAACTCTCCTGCAAACGCTCCTCTATTCGTCACCAGATTGGGGTTGCTCCCGGCGGGCGATTGCTCGACATGTATGGCGATCCCCTCGATCTGCCGGTGCGGACCGGCAGCGTCGATGCCTGCCTGCTGGCTCACTGCCTCGATTTCTCTGCCGATCCTCATCAGGTGTTGCGCGAAGCCGAAAGGGTGCTGACCGACGATGGCTGGCTGATCATCAGTGGCTACAACCCCATGAGTCTGGTCGGGATCGGTCACTGTGTGCCGTTCTTGCGGCGCAGAATGCCTTGGTCAGCACGGATGTTCACCCCCGGGCGGGTGACGGACTGGCTGCATCTGCTGGGATGCGAGGTGATGTTCGATGAGCGTTTTGGCTACTCGTTTATGGGGAAACAGAGCTGGCACAGCTGGTGGCGGGAGAGTATCGGGCGGGATTATTGCAGGGCGTTTGCATCGGTATACGTGATTGCGGCCCGTAAACGGCGTTTTCCGCTCATCCCGGTGCGGCGGCGCTGGCAGCTGCCAAAATCCCTCGCCACACCGGGTATGGCCCGTCAGGGCTGGTAGCCGGTATCCTCGGCCAGATCCTTGCCGCAGGCGGCCTCTCTGGCCAGCTCGTCGCAGCGTTCGTTCTCCGGGTGGCCGGAGTGACCCTTCACCCAGAGCCACTCAATCTGGTGGCGACCCACTTCCGCATCCAGCTCCTTCCAGAGATCGACGTTTTTGACCGGTTGCCGGTTGGCGGTCATCCACCCTTTCTTCTTCCAGCCGATGATCCACTGGGTGATCCCCTGGCGGACATACTGGCTGTCGGTAGTGAGGCGCACCTTGCACGGTTCGTTGAGGGTGCGCAGCCCCATGATGGCGGCCATCAGCTCCATCCGGTTATTGGTGGTCAACTTGAATCCGGCGGAAATCTCTTTGCGGTGCTTGCCGTAGACCATCACGGCTCCGTAACCACCCGGGCCCGGATTGCCGAGGCAGGAGCCGTCGGTATAGACATCAATCTGTTTTAACATGAGCAATCAATCTGTTTTAACATGAGGCTTGGGGTAAACTAGCGAGTAAGTAAAGCCGAAGTTTGACATAGATTGGATCATGAACACACCCCAACTGAATCGCCAGATCATTCTGGATACTGAAACCACAGGTATGAATACGGCGGGCGGCCCTGTCTATCTGGGGCACCGCATTATCGAAATCGGCTGTGTGGAGGTGATCAACCGCAAGCTGACCGGTAACCACTATCACGTCTATATCAAGCCTGATCGTCTGGTCGACCCGGAAGCGATCCAGGTGCACGGCATTACGGACGAGTTCCTGCGTGACAAACCATCGTTTAGCCAGATTGCCGACGAGTTCCTCGAGTTTATCCGCGGTGCCGAACTGATTGCCCACAACGCGCCGTTTGACGTGAGCTTCATGGACTACGAGTTCAGCAAGCTTGGACTCAACTTCAAGACGGCGGATATCTGCACCATCACAGATACCCTGGCGATGGCGCGGGATCTCTTCCCCGGCAAGCGCAACAACCTCGACGTGCTGTGCGATCGTTACGGTATCGACAACTCTCACCGTACCCTGCACGGGGCTTTGCTCGATGCGGAGATCCTGGCGGACGTCTACCTGCTGATGACAGGCGGCCAGACCAAACTCAATCTGGCCACCGAGAGCAATGAAAGCGAAAGCAATCAGGACACCAGCATTCGCCGGTTGGAGAGCAACCGACCCGCCCTCAAGGTGGTGCGTGCCAGTGCCGAGGTTCAGGCCCTGCACGAAGCGAGACTGGATCTTGTACAGAAGAAAGGAGGAAGTTGTCTGTGGCGGCAATGAGCAAGTGGTGTGCCGGTCTGCTGCTGTTGCTCTCGCTGGGGGCGACGGCGACCGAGGTATTTGCCCCTTCCGATATTCCGCTGCTGGATAACCGCTTTCGCATCGATTACGGCGTGAAGGAGATCACCTTCATCATCAAGCGCAAGCCGGGTACCCCGTCCGTGATCCTGGTTCGCCCCGATGGCAGCAAGCTTTATGTGGGCAAGGTCAAACCCACAGATGTGGGTTGGCTGGCACTGCCGGAGCATGATCTCATTACCCTGCGCAATCCCATGCCGGGCCCCTGGCAGGCGATTGGCGAGGTGGATCCCGACAACCGGGTGCGCATTCTCTCCGATATCCGGCTCGATATCGCCGCCCTGCCGATGCAGCTCTATCAGGGGGAGGTGGTCAAGCTCAAGGCGTGGTTGTTGATCAATGGCCAGCCGCCGAAAGATAAATACTATCTCTCTGACCTTGGCATGACCGTCAAGCTGCAATCGTTCAGCGATGCCGATAAGAAAGAGGTCGTGCTGGATCAAGTACTTGGCCATTATCGCGATGATGGCAAGGAGCTCGACGAAGTGCCGGGCGATGGCATCATGACGGCGGAAGTGACGCTGCAGGATATTCCCGGTGGCAAGTACCGCGCCATGTTCAGCACGGGCAATCAGGTGTTTGTCCGTGCCCGTTATCAGGATGTGCTGCTTTACCCCTATCCGTTCAGCTATAACCTGGCGCCGCCTTCGGAGGAGCTGGGTGCCAAGCTCTCACTGCTAATCGACCGTGATGAGCTGGATCCCGCTTCCGTGGTGGTCAAGGGGAGTGTGACCAGCAATGTGGGCGGCCTCTACGAGTTCAGCGAGACCGCCAGCGGCCCCAAGCTTGATATCGATCTCTCCAACATCAAGGAGGTCGGTCAGCATGAGGTGAAAGCAACCCTCTATGGCACCACTCGCCTCGGTCGTGAGCTGAAAATCGAGTTGCCGGTGAAAACCTTCAATGTCTTCCCGCCACCATCGCCTCCTGTAGAGGCATTGTCGGCAGCAGTACCGGCATCCAGTGCCGATGCGACCCATGAAGCCCCGGTAGAGGAGGAAATGGGCTGGCTGATCTGGGTATTGGCAGGTGGTGGTGTGCTGCTGGCGGTATTGGGTGGTGTCGGTTATGTGGTGATACAAAAACGGCGTGCCCTGAAGCGTGCTCTGGCCGCTGCGCAGGCCGAGAATCAGCAAGCCGGACAACCTGCAGTCAAACTGGACCTCAATCTGCCGGAGCAGTAACCCCCGTACTCCTCGTTCGGAAGTGGCGTGATGCCAGAAATAAAAAACCGCCCTGATATGCAGGGCGGTTTTTTGAGTTCATAAACAGAACAAGCTTGCTATCAGTGTTCGCCGATATAGACATCCTTGTTCTGCTCGCGGATCTCGAGGAATTTGTCCAGATTGGCCATCATCAGCTCGACCAGCTGGGGGTCGAAATGCTGCCCCTTCTCCTCTTCAATCAGGGCCAGCACCTTGTCCAGCGGCCACGCCTTCTTGTAGCAGCGATCCGAACCCAGGGCATCGAACACATCGGCCAGCGCCACAATTCGTCCCTCCAGCGGAATATCAGCCCCTTTCAGGCCGCGAGGATAGCCACTGCCATTCCATTTTTCATGGTGATTACCAGCGATGGTGGCGCCAATCTGGAACAGGGCCAGATCGCTGCCGGAGAGCATATCCTGCCCTAGCTGGGCGTGGGTTTTCATGATCTCCCACTCTTCCGGTGTCAGCTTGCCGGGTTTGTGCAAGATGGCATCGGGGATGCCGACCTTGCCAATGTCGTGCAGCGGCGAGGCGCGTTTCACCAGTTCGCTCCGGTCTTCGCTCATGCCCATCAGTTGGCAAAACTGTTCAGTATAGAGTGCGACCCGTTTGACATGCAGCCCAGACTCTTTGGAGCGGGTTTCGACCAGTTCGCCGATGCGATAGATGATCTCCCGCTGGTTGTCTGCGATTACCTCGTTGAGCCGGATATTCTCCAGCGCCACTATGATGTTTTCGGTAAACAGCGTTAGTAGACCTGTGTCGATCTGGTTCAACTGGCGGGGCGTCTCGATGTGGAACAGCAGGTGGTGGCGTGGATTCTGGCAGTAGAGCACTATCTGGGTGGTGCTATAGACGTTGCTGTGCCTGCTCATGGCCTGGCGCAGGATCTCCGGCGCTTCCGTGAGGAGCATGGCGGGATGGCCGGGGAGCAGCGGCTCCAATACTTGATCCCTCACCTCATAGGCATATTGCTTGACATCATATATCTGGGTTTCACCCAGATGGAGCAGGGCGCTGAGCTGCTCCTGGGCGTCTTCGACAAACTGGCGTAAGGCCCGTCTCTCAAAGATCCCCTTGGATGCTTCGATGACTTTTTCCAGCCCCTGGCGGTTGCTTTCCAGAGTGCGGATATCCCGATAAGAGCGCAGGCTGGCCCGCAACAGGGTTCGCAGTTTCTGGGAGGTGAGCTCGGTTTTATCCTTGTAGTCGTTGATGTCGTAGTTGGTGACGACGTCATCTTCCGGCGCTTGGCCGGGTTGGCCGGTACGCAGCACGATCCGTACCATCTTGTTTTGCAGGTCATCGCGAACGTATTTGACGACATCGAGGCCAGCGTGGTCAGCCTCCATCACTACATCCAGCAGCAGCAAGGCAATGTCCGGGGTGGTGGCCAGCAACTCTTTGGCCTGTTCTGCGGAATAGGCATGCAGAAAATCGATGGGGCGATTGTCAAACTCGAATTTGTTCAAGGTGATTTTGGTGATGCGATGCACCTCAGGCTCATCGTCAACAATCATCACCTTCCAGCCCGCTTGCTGTGCGTCGGTGAGTGAGAGATCGTCATCATCAATAATCAGGATCTGGTCATCCATCATACAATCCTGTTTGGCATCCTGTGCTTACATTAACTGCTTCACTAAGGATAGGAAACTTATTGGGAAATAAAATTTGATCTCGAAAAACTGTGGACGAAATAAGCAATTGGAACCGTTGTGATCATTATGTTGTCTGGCGGTTTTCTTTGCCCAACCATGGCGCAGGCGTGCATAACCTCCGTTGCTGTGTTTGGGGGCTGCAGTGGAGGCCTGAAGTTTGAATCTGGATCCGTGATGGGGTGCGCAACGTGGAGCAGGGGTTTATTGAAAGTACGGTAGCATCGGTTATATATCTGCACACATGAAATCATTTGAGTCTCGATAGGTGAGGGGAGCTGTAATATTCCGAGGCTCTGCCAGTGCAATGGGGGATGCTTGGGATTGGGCAGATAGCCATTCCCAGGCACTCAGTAGCGAATAGCAGAAGGCAGGCACTGAGCAGGCAACCAGTCGCGCCCTGTGGCAACTGGCGGCGGCTTAAACGGGGTTATCAAACTCAGTGATTCCGGTGCCACCAAGTTTGATAAACTACCGGGCCGGTAGCTTTTCATTTTCCCCGTAACTCTTTTTCATTTTCGGCGGCGGGCTACACTGTCTTGGCAGTTTTCACCTTAGTGTCGGTTAGCCGGTTTGTCCCGGTCTCGCGCGTCTTCTTGTCTATGTTGCCTCTTAGTACGACCGAATTTAGTACCACAGCCCTTGTGGTACTAATAATGGTACTAAATGAGCTGGCTTCTGGCGACTTCCTCGGACTTTTACGGACAACAAAAAACCCGCAAAGCCTTACGCTATGCGGGTTTCTGTACTTCTTCGTTCCCGGCCGGAACATTATTTGCTGGGGGAATCTGAACTATAATTGTAAATGATTGTTTTTGTTGGATTGTGTGATTTGGTTTTTGGTTATGGTGTTACCAATGGTGTTACTACTGCCGAAAGTCACCCCCTGCTTTTGGTGTTTGAGCCACTGGCACCACCATTCCAGCACAACAGAAGGCAGGTTCAAATTCCTTGTCGGATGCTGGTTCAAATCCCTATGCTTCACCATCTCATTTCTCCCTGTGAACAATTCACCAATCTGCGCAATTTTGCGCACTTAGGAATGCGCAAATTGCGCAGTTTCCTACTCGCCCCAATCCCCCGCAATCCCTTGCACAGACAGGGATGCCAGCTAATAAGTAACAGTTTTTGCGCAGCCCGCAGTTGTTATTCGTTTTTGGATGAATTGCGCAATTTGCGCAGAATGGAGATCAGCAAGATGCCATCCAGATGAGAGGGGGCCCTTGGTCGGCTGGGTTTGTAGCTGGTTCAGCTACGTTGTAGCCATTGTGGTTCCCCGGTTGGATGAGGGTAGAGCTTAGAAGCGTGAATGCCCGTTTTCATCTGGCTCGTATGCCGGTTTAACTGCGGAGTTTGCGGCCAGTAGTGGCGAGGGGTGTGGCGGTTTACTGCCGATTTGGGCGCGGAGTTACTGTCATGGTTACCCGGACACTGTCCGGGAAACCGTGACTCGGTGGCTATCTGGTTAATCGGCTTGAATCTCAGCCAATTGGTGCGCTCTAACCAGGAAGATTTGCGGCCAGTGGTCGCGCGGGAAATCCAATGTTGGAGTTGTCGAAGCTGTGAATGGGGTGAAACCTTCCCCAATTCGGGGAGGCTGGATGCTCACAACCTGAGTATTCTGCCCTTGGTCAGGATCTCCGTGCGCTCGTCCTGTTCCCGATAGGGATCTTCCCATGGCTTCACGTAGATGACTTGATACGCATCCCCCACTTCCTCCTTAAGCAGCCTGGCCAGATACAGGCCGCGCTCATGGAAGGCAGGCCAGTCCCAGCCGTTGGGATCAACGCAATCCCCTTCAAACCTTGTGCGGTCAAAGGCTATGGCCCAGTAGGAGAACTGCCGCCACAGCTCCTCAGACATGAGGCAACTCTCGTGCCAGTGCGTCCCATCGCATAAGTTGCCACCAACCCCACACATAACTGACGGGTCTCTGTTGATCCACAAAAACGGCGCATTCCCGTAGTCAGGCATGACTGTCAGGATCGGCACAGCGGTCTGTTGGCTGGTCATGTTCTGTTTCTCCTACGAAGGTGTCTCACCCTCTGCTTCACTGGGTATCAGGTGGGAGAGATCCATCGTCTCGAGCGCTTTCATGTTCGCCTCGTGCCGGCGCCGCATATCCTGCCGCAGTGACTCGATCTCTTCCGGTGTGAGGTGCCTGGGTGTAAATGGTGGCGTCTTTGGTTTAGCCATAATGTGCTCTTATCCACTGGCGTAACCGTGTCCAGGCCGTAGCGGCCCAACACTTCATGACATAACGTGGCGAGGCGATCCGCTTTCGCTCCAGCGCCGCCAATCGAGCGCTCTCCCGCGCGGCCTGCTCCTCTTCCATCTCGGCTAACCTCTCCGCCTGCCTCCTGTCCAGCTCGGCCTGTACCTCCTCGCTCATCAATATGCGATCGTGAGGCCAAGGTAGCGGCAGATACCCCTGCGCGTAGGTTGTCAGCCTCTCGAA
>NZ_JBODRQ010000069.1:0-19187 GCF_050633025.1 Aeromonas sp. | reverse complement strand
TCGCGCAGGGCGGCCAGACGGGTGAGGGCAGCCTGATAGTCACCGGCGGCGAACAGCGGGGCCAGTTCGGCTTGCAGTTCGGCAACCTGGGTGGCCAGCGCCTTCTCGGCGGCATCGACCAGCAGTTCCGGTTTGACGGTAGTGGGCAATGGAACCTCGACCTTGGCCAGAATGTTGCTCACGCGCTTGTTGGCGGCAGCCAGTGCCAGTGCGGCATCCAGGGTGCGGAAGTGGCTGACGGCTTTGACGCGACGATCGAAGTCGAGCGGACGGGTCGGGCGGCGGGCCAGTACGGCCAGCACCACGTCGGCACCGATGCCTTCGTCCTGATAGGCGGCGCGGAAGCGGCCCAGCATAAAGTCGACCACGTCGGTAACGACGGTTTGGTTGGTCAGCTTGTCGCCGTAGACGCGTACCGCTTCTTCAACCAGTTCAACCAGATCCAGATCCAGCTGCTTCTCGGTCATGATGCGCAGGGCACCGATGGCGGCGCGACGCAGGGCGAATGGGTCCTTGTCACCCTTCGGCAGCATGCCGATGCCGAAGATACCGGCCAGGGTGTCGAACTTGTCGGCCAGCGCGACGGCGCAGGCAACCAGACCGGACGGCAGGGCATCACCGGCAAAGCGCGGCATGTACTGCTCGTTGAGGGCCACGGCCACCGCTTCGTCTTCGCCATCGTGACGGGCGTAGTGCATCCCCATGACACCCTGGGTGTCGGTGAACTCGCCGACCATGTTGGTCATCAGGTCACACTTGGAGAGCAGACCGGCACGCTTGGCCTGAGCCACATCGGCACCGATACGCTCGGCGATAAAGCCGGCGACGGTCTCGATGCGCTCGACCTTGGCCTTGACTGTGCCCAGCTGTTGCTGGAACAGCACGGTTTCAAGGCGCGGCAGGCGGGAGGCCAGGGTCTGCTTGAGGTCAGTTTTGAAGAAGAACTCGGCGTCAGAGAGACGGGGGCGAACCACCTTCTCGTTGCCGCTGATGATCTGGCTCGGGTCTTTGGACTCGATGTTGGTGACGAAGATGAACTTCGGCAGCAGCTTGCCGTTCTTGTCGTAGACCGGGAAGTACTTCTGGTCACCCTTCATGGTGTGAACCAGCGCTTCAGCCGGAACGGCCAGGAACTTCTCTTCAAAGTTGGCGGTCAGCACCACCGGCCACTCGACCAGTGCGGTCACTTCTTCCAGCAGGGCGTCGTCCAGATCGGCCACGCCACCGAAGGCGGCAGCGGCCGCTTCGGCGTCAGCCTTGATCTTGGCCTTGCGCGCCATGAAGTCGGCAATCACCATGCCGCGCTCCTGCAGGATCTGCGGGTACTGGCTGGCGTTGTCGATGGTGAATTCGCTCTCGCCCATAAAGCGGTGGCCGCGAAGGGTGCGGGCAGAGTCGATACCCAGAATGTGAGCGGGAACCAGCTCGCCATCCAGCAGCAGGGTCACGGTGAAGACCGGACGCACGAACTGGATGGTCTTGTCGCCCCAGCGCATCATCTTCGGGATGGGTAGCTTGGCCAGTGCTTGGCTAACCAGCTCGCCCAGCAGATCTTTGGCCGGACGGCCTTCGACCTTGGCGGTGTGAACCAGCCACTCGCCCTTGTCGGTGACCAGACGCTCGGCCTGCTCAACGGTGATGCCGTTGCCACGGGCCCAGCCTTCGGCAGCCTTGGTCGGCTTGCCTTCGGCATCGAACGCCTGTGCCACGGCCGGGCCGCGCTTCTCGACGCTCTTGCTTGGCTGTTCGCCAGCCAGCTCGCTCACCTTCAGTGCCAGACGGCGCGGTGAGGCAAACCACTCGACGTCGCCAAAGGCCAGATCGGCCTTGGTCAGTTCGGCTTTGAAGTTGTCGGCAAAGGCTTCGGCCAGGGAGCGCAGGGCTTTGGGCGGCAGCTCAGCAGTACCGATCTCTACCAGAAATGTATGTTGTGCCATGTCCGTTCCTTAACCTTGCTTGTTCTCACTGCGCTGACACATAGGGAAGCCCAGCGCTTCGCGGGAGGCGTAGTATGCCTCTGCCACGGCCTTGGTCAGGGTGCGAATGCGCAGGATGTAGCGCTGACGCTCGGTGACCGAGATGGCCTTGCGGGCATCCAGCAGGTTGAAGGAGTGAGCGGCTTTGAGGATGCGCTCGTAGGCAGGCAGCGGCAGCGGTTTTTCCAGTGCCAGCAGGTTCTGGGCTTCCTTCTCGTACTGCTCGAAGCAGTGGAACAGGAACTCCACATCGGCGTGTTCGAAGTTGTAGGTGGATTGCTCCACTTCGTTCTGGTGGAACACGTCGCCGTAGGTGGTCTTGCCCAGCGGGCCGTCAGACCAGACCAGATCGTAGACGCTGTCCACGCCCTGAATGTACATGGCCAGACGCTCGAGACCGTAGGTGATCTCGCCGGTGACCGGCTTGCACTCGAGGCCGCCGACCTGCTGGAAGTAGGTGAACTGGGTCACTTCCATGCCGTTCAGCCACACTTCCCAACCCAGACCCCAGGCACCCAGAGTCGGGTTTTCCCAGTTGTCTTCCACGAAGCGGATGTCATGGATTTCAGGATCCATGCCCAGCTCTTTCAGGGAGCCCAGATAGAGTTCCTGAATGTTGTCGGGGGAAGGCTTGATGATCACCTGGAACTGGTAGTAGTGCTGCAGGCGGTTCGGGTTTTCACCGTAGCGGCCGTCAGTCGGACGGCGGGACGGTTGCACGTAAGCGCAGGCGATGGGCTCCGGGCCCAAGGCACGCAGACAGGTCATGGGGTGGGAAGTACCGGCACCCACTTCCATATCCAGCGGCTGAATGATGGTACAGCCCTGGCGGGACCAATAGTCCTGCAGCTGCAGGATCAGGCCCTGAAAGGTTTTGACATCGAATTTTTGCATAATTTTTTTCGCGCGAAGTGAAAATCAGAGCAAGATTTGCTGAATGTGAACCGAGGGAGTATACCGTCTGGCATGGTCGGATAATAGGCGAAATTGCAGCGGATTCGCGGGATGGTGCTGCGCTGTGGCTGGTCGGGTGGGATGTCCGGTATATGATGTGAGCAGTGCCGCCTGCAGAGTGGGCAGGGTCGGGGAAGCCGCTGAAATCATAAGGGAGAGAAAATGGAACTGCGCTGCGCCTGGGTGACCAAAGACCCGGAATACATTGAATACCATGACAAACAGTGGGGCAGGCCGGTCTATGACGCCCGCGAGCTGTTTGCCAAGCTCTGCCTCGACGGCCAGCAGGCGGGGCTGTCGTGGATCACCATCCTCAAGCGCACCGAGAGCTATTACCGCGCCTATGCGGACTTTGATCCGGTGCAGATTGCCCGCTTCGACGAGCAGGATGTGGAGCGGCTGATGCAGGACAGCGGCATTATCCGCAACCGGCTCAAGGTGCAGTCGATCATCAGAAATGCCCGCGCTTATCTGGCGTTGCAGGAGCAGGGGATCGACTTCGCCGACTACCTGTGGGGCTTTGTGGGCGGCGCCCCCATCGTCAACCAGCGCCAGGGCAACGGCGACATTCCTGCCACCTCGCCGGAGTCGGATGCCATGTCGAAAGCGCTCAAGAAGCTCGGCTTCAACTTCGTCGGCAGCACCATCTGTTACGCCTTTATGCAGGCGGTGGGGATGGTGAACGATCATCTGGTCAGCTGTCCCTGCCACGCCGAGTGTCAGTTACCGCGCTGATAGCCCGCCGATTGCCCAAAAAAACACCACACTCGCCATCTGTTCAGGCTTGCGTCAGACAATGGCGTGCCAGCGCGTTACAATCCGGCCCCCGGCATGGTGCCGGATTGTTTTCACAGAGGTTTTTTCATGCGAGCCAAGATCCTGGTGCCTGCTCTGGCACTGACCGTTGCCCTGAGCGGCTGTACCACCAACCCCTACACAGGTGAATCCCAGACCTCCAAAGGTGCCTGGGGCGCGCTGGCTGGCGCCGCTGCCGGTGCGGCCGTAGGTGCGCTCTCTTCCAGCAAGGGTGACCGCAAGAAGGGGATTCTGACCGGGGTGGCCGCTGGGGCTGCGCTGGGTGGCGGTATCGGCTACTACATGGACGTGCAGGAAGCCAAGCTGCGCGAGAAGCTGCAGGGCACTGGCGTCAGCGTGACCCGCAATGGCAATGAGCTGATCCTCAACATGCCGAACAACGTCACCTTCGACAGCTCCAGCTCCCAGCTGAAAGCGGCCGGTGCCAACACCCTCTCTGGCGTGGCCATGGTGGTTGCCGAGTTCGACAAGACCCGCCTGAACGTGGTCGGTCACACTGATAGCACTGGTTCCCGTGACCTGAACATGAAGCTCTCCCGCGATCGCGCCGATGCCGTTGCTGCCCAGTTGATCGGGCAGGGTGTGAGCGGCAGCCGTATCGCAATCCGTGGTGTAGGTCCGGATCAGCCGGTTGCTACCAACAGCACCGCCGCTGGCAAAGCCCAGAACCGCCGCGTGACCATTACCCTGACCCCGACCGCCTAAGTCGTTCAGGTTTCGGTAACGAAAAGGCCCCGCCAGTGATGGCGGGGCCTTTTGCTATCTCAAGCTCAAGCCGGGAAAGGCTTAGACAGCTGCAGTCAGCTGTACTTCGACCTTGTAGCCTTCGTGGGCCAGACGGGCCTGTACACAGGCTCTAACCGGTGCGGTGCCAGCCGGGATCCAGGCATCCCACTGCTCGTTGAAGGCGGCGATGTCCTGAATGTCTTTCAGATAGATATTGGCCATCAGGATCTTGTCGACGCCGGAGCCGTTGGCTTCCAGCAGGCGTTGCAGGCTGGCCAGCACTTCGCGGGTCTGCTGGTGGATGTCGGCCTCTTCGCTGACGGGCACTTCCACCACGTAGAGGGTGCCATTGTGGATGACCACGTCTGACCAACGCTGGGTGGTGCCGATTCGGGTAATGGTTGTCATGGAGTGCTCCGGCACGGGGGCTTATTGACCCTTGCGGATCAGATAGCGGTAGGGGGCCTGCTCTGTCTCGCTGGCGATCAGGGTGTGATCCATAAAGCGGCAGAAACTGGGGATGTCGCGGGTGGTTGAAGGATCATCGGCACTGACCAGCAGGGTCTCGCCATCAGCCATCAGCCGCACTTTCTTGCGAACCATCATAACGGGTTCTGGGCAACGCAGCCCGATTGCGTCCAACTCGTGGGTCGCATTGCAGAATAAATTACTCATTAAGAATCAACCTTCAGCCGCACTTTCTTGCGAGCTATCGTCACGGGTTCTGGGCAACGCAGCCCGATTGCGTCCAACTCGTGGGTTGCACCGCAGAATAAATCACTCATCTATTATCAACCTTCAACCTATTCGGCTGCCAATGATACTCAGGGCTAAAAAATAATCAAACAAACACCCCATCAACCAGCATATGTAACCGAAATGTTATTAAACCCTATCCAGCTTGCGCCGGACGAGTAATATAAAAATTGAACCATATTCAACAAGGAGGTGAATATGCAGGTCTCCTACGGCAGATTACAGGCCTATGCAGGCATGGGGTTTTTGTCCTTCGCCATGATAGTGATGGGCAGCCCGATCGGGAATACCGGTACCTGGTTCGGCTCCATGGTGATGGTCGGGTTGGGGCTCTGGATCGAGCTCAGCGATTACTATGACGAGGATGAGGACGAGAATGATCAATCCTGAATCGGATGACGATTCAACAACAAAGGCGGAGCAATTCCGCCTTTGTCATTTCTGCCGTTTGGCAATGTGCCCGGATCAGCGGGTCGATCGCATCGCTCGCTCCAGATGCAGCGCTGTCTGCTGCGGGTTGGCCTTGGGGTCGTTGAAGAAGTTGCTCAGCACATCGAGGATCGCCTGCCGCATATTGGTTGGCGTTGCCATCCCTTCCGCCATGCTGGGCAGCAGGTTGTCCTGCTTTTCCGCCAGCAGAAAATCCTGATAGGAGCGGACAGCGCAGCGGTCGAACTTGCTCATGTCGGGATTGGTCAGCGCCGGGATCGACCCCTTCACCCGATTGAACACCTCCTGGAATTTCGGCGTCATCAGCAGTTGGGCCAGATCCCCCTGCGCCTGCAGCTGGGCCGGATCCCGCTGTTTGAACATGGCGATGGAGTCGAGGTTGTAGCTGAACAGTCCGGCGCTGCCCGGGCTCGGCAGGCAGGCGATATCCTCACCCGGCCGGTAGTTGCCCGCGCTCAGTTCACCCTTCACCCAGTCCCCCATCACCTGCATGGCGGCGCCACCGTTCTCCAGCAGATTGGTGGCCTGATGCCACTTCAGACCGGCGTATTTTTGCGGCACATAGGCGCGCAGCTGCTGGAAGCGGGTCAGCACCCGCACCATGTCGGGGCCGGTCAGGGTGGCGCTGTCTTGCTCCACAAAGGCTTTGCGATAGAACTGCTTACCCCCTTCACCGAGCGCCACCGTTTCAAACAGGACGGCCAGCTGCCAGGGCTCGTTGCCGATGGCGAGCGGGGTGATGCCCCGTTTTTTAAGCTGGTCGGCGACGGTGACAAACTGGGCCCAGTCGGTGGGTGGAGTCAGCTTGTTGCGCTCGAAGATCTTGCGGTTGAGCCAGAGCCAGTTGACCCGATGGATGCCGGTCGGCACCGCCATCAGGGCGCCGTTCTGGCTGAGGGTGGCCCGCACCATGGGCGGCAGTTTGGGATACCAGCCGAGATGTTCGGCCATGGGGGTGAGATCGCGCAAAAAACCTAGTCCGGCCCACTCCTTGAGCTCATAGCCCTTGAGATGGGCCGCTTCGGGCGGGTTGGCGGCCAGTGCCCGGCTTTTCAGCACTGTCATGGCGCTCTTGCCGCCGCCACCCTGTACTGCGAAATCATTCCACTCGTTGCCTTTGGCGATCCACTCCGATTTGAGCACTTCGACCGCCTTCGCTTCGCCGCCGGAAGTCCACCAGTGCAGCACTTCCACCTGGGAGGCACAGACAGGACCGGAGAGCAGAACGAGCAGAGGTATAGGGAACCACTTCATAGGGGCGCTACCTTGGTAGGGAGAGTGTGGCTTGCAGACCACCTTGCGGACGGTTTTCCAGCACCAGATCGCCGCCGTGGGCGTGGGCTATGTTGCGGGCGATGCCAAGGCCGAGGCCGGTGCCGGCCTGATCGGTGCTGAGCCGGTAATAGGGTTCGAAGATGCGCTCGAACTGGTCATCCGGCAGGCCGGGGCCCTCATCCATGATGAAGAGGATCAGCATCTCCTCGTCATCCATGATGATGATGCGCACCTTCTGGCCATACTTGATGCCGTTGTCTACCAGATTGCCGATGCAGCGTTTGAGCGCCAGCAGCTTGCCGCGATAGGGCCACTTGCAGTGGCCTTCGATAGTTAGCCGCTCGTCGTGCAGGTTCATCGACTCCGCCATCTGCTCCAGCAGGGCGTTGATGTCGATCTCCTCGATGTTCTCGTGGATATCGGTCTCTTTGACCGTCTGCAGCGCCCCCTTCACCATCAGCTCCAGCTCATCGAGATCCTTGTTGAACTTGCCGATCTGTACCTCGTCGTCGAGCAGCTCAACCCGCAGCCGCAGTCGGGTAATGGGGGTCTTGAGGTCGTGGGAGATGGAGCTGAACAGCCGCTCTCTATCATCGATATAGCGCCGGATGCGGTGCTGCATGATGTTGAAGGCTCGGGTCGCTGCCACGATCTCGGAGGCGCCCTCTTCTTTGAGAGAAGGCTGGTCGATATCCTTGCCCAGATTCACCGCCGCCTTGGCCAGCCGGCGCAGCGGCCGGGTTTGCCAGCGCACCAGCATAAAGGTGAAGAAGCAGAGGAACACCGTCATCAGGGCGATGAAACGCACTTGGGTGCTCGGCATTACGGTGTCATCCAGCGTCATGTAGGGGGCGGGTAGCAGGGCCGCCAGATAGAGCCACTCCCCCTTTTCTATTTCGATCTGGGTCACCAGCACCGGCGGGTTGATGGGCTCGAGCGACAGGGTGTAGCGTGCCCAAGAGGAGGGGAGATCCGCCAGCAGGGTGTCGTTGTTGAAGACATGAAGATCTTCAGGCCGCGAGAAATCCACCTTGATCGCCATGGCATCGGAGAGCTTGCGGGTCAGTACCCCCTGTACTTCCTGCAGCACCAGCATCTTGCGCTCGCTGTCGGGGATGGCGCTGATGTGGATTTCCTCTTCGTTCAGCGAGACGAAGAAGCGGCTGCCACCCATGTTGCGCAGCTGATCCAGCGCGATATGGCGATACTGCAGTGGCAGGGATTTGAAGAAGCTGACAGTGGAAGCCGCCGAGAGCGCCAGGTTGCGGGTGGTGCTGATCATCCCCTCCAGCTCCCGCTTTTGGATCTGCTGCATCCAGATGCCGGTCAGAATGGTCTGGGAGAGCAGGATGGCCAGCAACAGCAGCAGGATCATCCGTGACAACAGGGAGCGGGGTACCAGCGCCCCCCAGGACCACTTGTTGCTCATGGCAGCTCGTGCACCTCGGCAATCAGCATGTAGCCGCTGCCGCGAATGGTCTTGATGATGCGCGGGCTCTTGCCGTTGTCACCCAGCTTCTGGCGCAGACGGCTGATCTGCACATCGATGCCGCGTTCCATCGGCAGGCTTTCTCGGCCGCGGGTGGCATCCGAGATGGTGTCGCGATCCAGCACCACGCCGGGCTGTTGCAGGAACATGCCGAGCAGCATGGCGTCGCTGCCGGAGAGATCCAGCAGGCTGCCATCGTCATGGGTCAGCTGGTGGCTCAGGGTGTCGAGGGTCCACTCGGCAAAACGCAGGCGGCGGCTCGGCTCTTTCTCTTTTTCCGGCTGGCGAAATTCGGCGCGGCGCAGCAGCGCCTTGATGCGGGCCTGCAGTTCGCGGGGGCTGAACGGCTTGGCGATATAGTCGTCGGCACCGAGTTCCAGGCCGATCACCCGATCCGCTTCGTCGGAGGCGGCAGTCAGCATGATGATGGGCACCTGGGAGTCACGACGGATCTGCTGGCAAAGGGTAAAACCGTCATCGCCGGGCATCATGATGTCCAGAATAATCAGGTCCGGGCTGTGCTGGGCGAGTTGCTGGCGCATCTCGTTGCCCTCCGCTGCCGTCAATACCTGAAAGCCCGCCCGGGTCAGGTACTCATTGAGCAGCTCGCGGATCTCTTGGTCGTCGTCGACGATCAGCAGTTGTTTGCTCATTGACATATGTATGTGCATCCACCCATTTTTTTGTGCAGATTGAACCTGTCGGGGGAGTAAAAAGCAAGCAAGCCCCCCATCTAATGTGAGGTTTAAGGCAATAACAGCCTATTGATAAGATTAAAACGAAAAAAGGCCGACCCAAACGGGGCGGCCAACAGACAGCTTCTGACCACTGACGAGCACCCCGTGTGGCGATCGTCACAGACTTGAAAAGGGGCCAGTCAGACTGGCCCCGAAAAGGGACAACTCTCAGTAGTGCATCCCGTCAATCCGGCTGGTTATCACACCCGTTCAAACACGGTGGCGATGCCCTGACCCAGACCGATACACATGGTGGCAACCCCTAGCGTGGCATCCTTCTCCTCCATCAGATTGATGAGGGTGGTGGAGATGCGCGCGCCGGAGCAGCCAAGCGGGTGACCCAGCGCAATGGCGCCGCCGTTCAGGTTTACCTTCTCGTCCACCAGATCCTGCAGACCCAGATCCTTCACGCAAGGCAGCGACTGGGCGGCAAACGCCTCGTTCAGCTCGAACAGGTCGATATCACCGACAGTCAGGCCGGCACGCTTGAGCGCCTTCTGGGTCGCCGGTACCGGGCCGTAACCCATGATGGCGGCATCACAGCCAGCGATGGCCATGGCACGTACCTTGGCGCGCGGCGTGAGGCCGAGGGCCTTGGCGCGATCTGCACTCATCACCAGCATGGCGGCGGCGCCATCGGACAGGGCCGAGGAGCTGCCGGCGGTGACGGTACCGTTGACCGGATCAAACACCGGCCGCAGTTGGCTCAGGGTTTCGACCGTGGTCTCCGGGCGGATCACTTCGTCGTAGTCGTAGAAGAAGCGGGCGCCGCTGGCGTCATGGCCTTCCAGCCCGACGATCTCCTTGGCAAAGCGCCCTTCCACGGTCGCAGCATGGGAGCGGCGATGGGAGCGGGCGGCAAACTCGTCCTGCTGCTGACGGCTGATGCCGTGCAGCTTGCCGAGCATCTCGGCGGTCAGCCCCATCATGCCGGAGGCTTTCGCCACCGACTTGGCCATGCCGGGATGGAAGTCCACACCGTGGCTCATCGGTACATGACCCATGTGCTCGACGCCGCCGATGATGAAGATATCCCCGTCCCCCACCTGAATGGCGCGGGAGGCGTCGTGCAGTGCCTGCATGCTGGAGCCACACAGGCGGTTGACGGTGACCGCCCCCACCTGCTTGGGAATACCCGCCAGCAGTGCGGCGTTGCGGGCGATGTTGAAGCCCTGCTCCAGGGTCTGCTGCACGCAGCCCCAGTAGATATCCTCGATCTCGTTCGGGTCGAGGTTGGGGTTGCGCAGCAGGATGGATTTCAGCAGGTGCGCGGACAGATCTTCTGCACGCACGTTGCGGAAGGCGCCGCCCTTGGACCGGCCCATCGGGGTCCGGATACAGTCGACAATGACTACGTCTTTCATGAATGGATCTCCTTTCCGCAATCAGTAGAAGGTTTTGCCTTGGGCGGCCATCTCGCGCAGCTTGTCGCTGACGCGGTAGAGCGGGCCCAAGTCGGCATACTGGTCGGCCATGGCCACGTAGCGATCCAGACCAATGGTGTCCAGATAGCGGAACACGCCGCCGCGGAAGGGAGGGAAGCCCAGACCGTAGACCAGTGCGATGTCGGCTTCGGCTGGCGTGGCGACAATGCCCTCTTCCAGACAGAGCACCACCTCGTTGATCATCGGGATCATCATGCGGGCGATGATGGCGTCCTTGTCGAAATCCTGTTTCGGCTTGGCAATGGGGGCCAGCAGCTCGTAGCTAGCTGCGTCGGCCACCTTCTTCGGTTTGCCCTTCTTGTCCTGCTCGTAGGCGTAGAAGCCCTTGCCGTTCTTCTGACCGAAGCGGTTCACTTCGTACATCACGTCGATGGCGGTGCGACCTTCCTTGCTCATGCGTGCCGGGAAGCCCTGCGCCATCACGTCACCGGCATGGTGACCGGTGTCGATGCCGACCACGTCCAGCAGGTAGGCGGGGCCCATCGGCCAGCCAAACTCTTTCTCCATTACCTTGTCGACGGCAGCGAAGTCGGCGCCATCGGCAACCAGCTTGTTGAAGCCGAAGAAGTAGGGGAACAGCACCCGGTTGACGAAGAAGCCCGGGCAGTCGTTGACCACCACCGGGGACTTGCCCATGGCGGCGGCATAGGCCACCACGCGGTTGATGGTTTCATCGGATGTCTGCTCGCCGCGGATGATCTCCACCAGTGGCATGCGGTGCACCGGATTGAAGAAGTGCATGCCGCAGAAGTTCTGCGGGCGCTTCAGCCCCTTGGCCAGCAGGGAGATGGGGATGGTGGAGGTGTTGCTGGCGAGCACGGCGTCTTCGCCAATGATCCCTTCCACTTCGCCCAGTACGGCGGCTTTCACCTTGGGATTCTCGACCACGGCTTCGACCACCACATCCACATGCTTGACGTTGTCATAGCTGAGGGTCGGGGTAATGGCAGAGAGTACCTGGCCCATCTTGATGCCGTCGATGCGGCCCTTTTCGAGCTGGCCGTTGAGCAGCTTGGTGGCTTCGCCCATGCCAAGTGCCAGTGCCTTCTCGTTGATATCCTTCATCACCGCCGGAATGCCCTTGCTGGCAGACTGGTAGGCGATGCCGCCACCCATGATGCCGGCACCCAATACGGCGGCGTGGCCAGTGGCCTTGCTCGCCTGTTTGGCCGCCTTCTTGGCCAGCGCCTTGATGTGCTGATCATTCAGGAAGATCCCGACCAGCGCCTTGGCGACATCGGTCTTGGCCAGCTTGATAAAGCCCTGTGCCTCAACGACCAGCGCTTCGTCACGGCCCATGCCAGCAGCGGCTTCGACGGTTTTCACTGCTGTCATCGGCGCCGGATAGTGTTTACCCGCCACGGCGGCAACCATGCCGGCGGCGGTGGTGAAGCTCATCATGGCTTCCAGTTTGGAGAGGCGCAGCGGCGCTTTCTTGGCGGCGCGACGGCTCTGCCAGTCCAGTTTGCCCGCGATGGCGTCCTTGATCATCTGCAGCGCAGCGCTCTGCAGCGTGTCAGGGGCTACTACGGCGTCGATGGCACCCACCTTGAGGGCTTCATCGGCACGGTAATCCATGCCGGTGGTGATCCACTCGAGCGCGTTGTCGGCGCCGATCACTCGCGGCAGACGGACTGTGCCGCCAAAGCCCGGCATGATGCCGAGTTTGGTCTCGGGCAGGCCGATTTTGGCGGTGGTGTCGGCCAGACGGAAGTCAGTGGAGAGGATGGTCTCGCAGCCGCCGCCCAGAGCGTGGCCCTTGATGGCAGAGAGGGTCGGAACCGGCAGGTCTTCGATGGCATTGAAGATGTCGTTGGCCTTTTTCAGCCAGCCGAGCAGATCTTCTTGCGGCAGATCGAACAGTTCCAGGAATTCGGTAATGTCGGCACCGACGATAAAGGCGTCTTTGCCGGAGGTGAGGATCAGACCCTTCAAATCGGCTTGTTGCTGTAATGCGGCGATCGCTTCGCTCAGGGAGAGCAGGGTAGCGCGATCCAGCTTGTTGACTGAACCCGGGGCATCAAACCTCAGCTCGGCGATGCCGTTTTCGAGGTAGCTGACCGACAGGGTTTCGCCTTGGTAGATCATGAGAGTGTCTCCTTGTTCCCACTCAGTGGGGAGTGGTGCTCCTTAATCCCCAGCAGGGGGCGAGGCTCACTATTGATCCAAAAGGAGACATTTTCAACACCTATTTAAAACATTTGTTTAACAGATCTCGAGTAAAAGCTCTTCATCACAGAACAGGTACAAGAGAGGCGCCTTGCGGCGCCCCGGATGGATGTGAGTTTGTTATCAACTGGCCAGTTCCGGCCGGTTTCGATACTGGTTCAGCACCTCGGGATCGGCGAGGGCATGAGTATTGTTGACGGGTCTGTTGTGTACCACTTCCCGCACCGCCAGTTCGACGATCTTGCCGGACTTGGTACGGGGGATGGCATCCACCTGCAGGATGCGGGCGGGCACGTGGCGGGCGGTGCAGTGCTGCTTTATTTGCTGGCGGATCCGCTCGCGCAGCGGCTCATCCAGCTTGCAACCCGCCTTGAGCTTGACGAACAGCACCACCCGCTCGTCCTGCTGCCACTGCTGGCCGATGACGATGCTCTCCTCCACCTCGTCCAGCTGCTCGACATAGCGGTAGATCTCGCTGGTGCCGATGCGCACGCCGCCCGGGTTGAGGGTGGCGTCGGAGCGGCCGTAGAACAGAATGCCGCCGGTCGGGGTCAGCTCGATCCAGTCGCCGTGGCACCAGATGTTGTCGAACCGTTCGAAGTAGGCGGCATGGTACTTGTCGCCATTCTCGTCGCCCCAGAAGTAGATGGGCTGGGCCGGGAACGGCTTGGTGCAGACCAGCTCGCCCTTCTCCCCCTGCACCGGCTGGCCCGCCTCGCTGAATACCTGCACCGCGAGACCGAGGCCGCGTCCTTGGCTCTCGCCGCGATAGACCGGGCTGAGCGGATTGCCGATGACGAAGCAGGAGCAGATATCGGTGCCACCTGAGATGGAGCTGAGTTGCACATCCTGCTTGATCTGCTGATAGACGTAGTCGAACCCCTCCTGCGATAGCACTGAGCCAGTGCTGCAGATCAGCCGCAAGTGCGGCAAATCGTGGCTGTTGATGGGGGCGTAGCCCTGCTTGTGCAGCGCATCAAGATATTTGGCCGAGGTACCGAACAAGCTGACCTGCTCGTCACGGGCGAGATCCCACAGCACATTGCCATCCGGGTAAAACGGCGAGCCGTCATAGAGCACCAGAGTTGCGCCGGAGGCGAGGGCGCTCACCAGCCAGTTCCACATCATCCAGCCGCAGGTGGTGAAGTAGAAGATCCGCTCCCCCGGCTTGATGTCGCAGTGCAGCTGGTGCTCTTTCAGGTGTTGCAGCAGGGTGCCGCCGATGCCGTGCACGATGCACTTGGGTTTGCCGGTGGTGCCGGAGGAGTAGAGGATGTAGAGCGGGTCGTTGAAAGCCATCGGCTCGAACTGGAGGCTGGCGTCCGGCTGGCTCGTCAGCACTTGCTGCCAGTCGTGACCTAGCTGCAACGGGTTGCCGAGCAGGGGGATCATCACCGTCTGCTCTATGCTGTCGATCTGGCTGACGACCCTTGCCACGTTGTTCTGAATATCGATGGCCTTGCCGTTGTAGCGATAACCATCCACAGCAAACAGCACTCGCGGCCGGGTCTGGCCGAAGCGCTCCACCACGCTGGCCTCGCCAAAGTCGGGACTGGTGGAGGTCCAGATTGCCCCCAGACTGGTGGTTGCCAGCATGGCAACCACGGTTTCCGGAATATTGGGCAGATAGGCGGCGACCACATCGCCACGACCAATCCCCTGATGGCGCAGCCACTGCGCCAGCCGGGCAACCTGTTCCCCCAACTCACCCCAGCTCAGAGTGCGGCTTGGGCTACCTTCGATGCGGGAGATGATGGCCGGGCTCTCGTCCTGGCGGCGCAGCAGGTTTTCGGCGAAGTTGAGGCGGCTGTCGGGGAACCAACGGGTGCGCTGCATATCCTGACGGTTCTCCGCCACTATGTTGCCGAGTTCGCCCTTGACGCCGCAGTGCTGCCATACCAGCGGCCAGAAACGGGTGGTCTTCTCCACCGACCATTGGTAAAGCTGCGGGTAATTCTGCAACTGCAAGCCGTGGAAACGGTTCACCTCCGCCATAAAACGGTAGAGGTTGGATTGCTGCATCCCGAGCGGATCCGGTTGCCACAGGCAGAGGTTGTCCATGAGTAATCCCTGACTTCATGTATCTACCGGCAGTGTATTGAATTGTTTTTGATTTGTTAATAATTGGTTTTGTGTTGATAACAAACACGTTTGTAACGTATGCGTTACCTCACGAAGCGGCAGCTTGATGGGTCGAGCCGCCAAGCGCTTGATGTTATGCTGCAATCACATTCACCTCGGAGCAGGACGCCATGAGCAGCTACAGCCAACTTTTTGCCCAGCACCTCGATACCTTGCAGCAGCGCACCCGCGACATTCTGCAACAACAGGGGCTCAGCGGACTGGCCATCCACTCCGGCCAGACCCACCGCATCTTCCTGGATGATCAGGATTACCCGTTCAAGGTAAACCCTCACTTCAAGGCCTGGTTGCCGGTGCTGGACAATCCCCACTGCTGGCTGCTGGTGGACGGGGTGAACAAACCGGTATTGCTGTTCTACCGTCCGGTCGATTTCTGGCACAAGGTGGCGGATCTGCCCAATGCCTTCTGGGTCGAGTTCTTTGATATCCGTTTCCTGACGAGGCCGGAGCAGGTGGCCGACCATCTGCCTGCCAACAAGCAGGAGTGGGCCTACCTGGGCGGTCATCTGGAGGTGGCCGAGCTGCTGGGGCTGACCCAGCCCAATCCCGAGGCTGTGCTCAACTACCTGCACTATCACCGCGCCTACAAGACCCCCTACGAGCTGGAGTGTCTGCGCGAGGCGAATCGCATCGGTGTCCGTGGCCATATCGCCGCCAAGGACTCCTTTATGGCGGGGGCAAGTGAGTTCGAGATTAATCTGGCCTACATGAAGGCGGTCGGGCAGGGGGCCAATGAGGCGCCCTACGGCAATATCGTCGCCATCAACCGCAATGCGGCCATCCTTCACTACACCCACTTGTCTGCCTTGCGGGTGCCCGATGCGGAGCGCCACTCTTTCCTGATCGATGCCGGTGTCGATTTTCACGGTTATGCCTCCGATATCACCCGTACCTGGGCGTGGCGTCGTGGCGAGTTTGCCGATCTGATTGCTGCCCTCGACGAGCAGCAGCAGGAGATCATCAAGGAGATCAAACCGGGACGCCGCTACAGCGAGCTGCACCTGCAGATGCACCACAAGTTGGCGCGCCTGCTGCAAGCCACCGAGCTGGTGGATATGTCGGTAGACGAGATGATCAACACCGGGGTGACCAACGTCTTCTTCCCTCACGGCCTCGGCCACTTCCTCGGTTTGCAGGTACACGATGCGGGCGGTTTCATGCAGGATGAGCGCGGCACCCATCTGGCGGCGCCCGAGCTGTTCCCCTATCTGCGCTGCACCCGGGTGATGGAGGTGGATCAGGTGTTCACCATCGAACCGGGTCTCTACTTCATCGACAGTTTGCTGGAGCCGCTGCGTCAGGGCGAACAGGGCAAACGGGTCAACTGGAACAAGGTAGAAGCACTGCGGCCGTTTGGCGGCATCCGCATCGAAGACAACATAGTGCTGCACGCCAACGGGGTGGAGAACATGACCAGACAAGCAGGGCTCTGATGGCGGCAGCGTACTCCATTCCGGCCGCTTCATTGGAGCTCAGCGAAGAGATCAAGAAGAGTCGCTTCATTACCCTGATCGCCCACACCCCGACCGTCGAGGCGGCCAAGGGGTGGGTCAACGAGATCAAGCGCCAACATCCGGCCGCTCGTCACCACTGCTGGGCCTTTGTGGCGGGCGCGCCGCAAGATAGCCAGGTTTACGGCTTCAGCGATGATGGCGAACCGTCCGGTACCGCGGGCAAGCCGATTCTGGCCCAGCTAATGGGTTCGGGGATCGGTGAAATCTGTGCCGTGGTGGTGCGTTACTACGGCGGCATCCAGCTTGGCACCGGTGGACTGGTCAAAGCCTATGGGGGCGGCGTCGGTGCCGCCCTCAAGCAGCTGCCTACCCTGCTCAAGGTGCCGCGCACACCCTCTCTCATTCACTGCGATTACGGTGACATGGGGGCGGTCGAGTCGCTGATCAGCAGCCATAATGGTGAATTGCTGGCGGCCGATTACGGTCAGCAGGTCACCTTGCAGGTGGCGTGGGAGTCCTCGGTTTGGGCTCAGGTGGACCGTGAATTGACCGACCGGACTCATGGGCGGGTATCCCTCAGCCCCTTAGATGGCTAGAATCCATCGCTCTTTAATTGGGGAAAGGGAGCTGTAATGCACATTCTGAGCATTATTCGCATTGTTGGCCTGCTGGTTGCGCTGTTCAGCTCGACTATGCTGTTGCCTGCACTGGTGGCCTTTGGCTATCGGGATGGTGGTGGTGCCGAGTTCATCAACTCCTTTTTTATTGCCCTGCTACTCGGTGTGGTGCTCTGGTTTCCCAACCGCTATCACAAGAAGGAGATGCGCTCGAAAGAGGGCTTTCTGATTGTGGTGCTGTTCTGGACCGTGCTGGGCAGTGTGGGGGCTGTGCCCTTTATCATGAGCGACGTGCCGGACATGTCGGTGTCGGAAGCCTTCTTCGAATCTTTCTCCGGCCTGACCACCACGGGGGCAACGGTACTGACCGGGCTAGATAATCTGCCCAAGGCGTTTCTGTTCTACCGCCAGCTGCTGCAGTGGCTCGGCGGGATGGGGATCATCGTACTGGCGGTGGCCATTCTGCCGCTGCTTGGCATCGGTGGCATGCAGCTCTATCGGGCCGAGATCCCGGGGCCGGTGAAGGATACCAAGGTGACGCCGCGCATCGCCGAAACGGCCAAGGCGCTCTGGTTCATCTATCTGCTGCTGACCGCGCTCTGTGCGCTGGCCTACTGGCTCGCCGGAATGACGCTGTTCGATGCGGTCTGCCATTCGTTCTCGACTCTGTCGGTCGGTGGCTTCTCCACTCACGATGCCAGCATCGGTTTCTTCAACAGTCCGGTCATCAACCTGATTACCGTGGTGTTCCTGCTGCTGGCCAGCGTGAACTTTGCGCTCCACTTTACCGTCTTCTCTCACCGCCCGGTGCGGCTCGGTCGCTACCTTTACGATTCTGAACTCAAGGTGTTTCTGGCCATCCAGGCGACCCTGGTGATGATCTGCTTTGTCGCCTTGCTGACCCACGGACACTACGCCACCTGGCAAGAGGCGCTCAACCATGGCCTTTTCCAAGCGGTCTCTCTGGGTACCACCACCGGCTATAGCACCACTACCTATGCCGATTGGCCCTCGTTCCTGCCCATGCTGCTGATGTTCTCCGCCTTTATTGGCTGTTGTGCAGGCAGTACCGGCGGCGGTATCAAGGTGATGCGTTTCATGATCCTGTTCATGCAGGGGATGCGCGAGTTGAAGCGGTTGGTTCACCCCAGAGCTATCTATACCTTGAAGCTGGGGAATCGGGCGGTGCCCGAGCGCATCGTCGAGGCGGTGTGGGGCTACTTCGCCACCTATATTATTCTCTTCTTTATATTCATGCTGCTGTTGCTGATGACGGGGCTGAACGAAGTGACCGCATTCACCGCTGTGGCTGCGGCTTTCACCAACGTCGGCCCAGGTTTGGGAGAGGTATCAGCCAACTTCGGCAATATCTCGCCGGCGGCCCAGTGGGTACTGGTGTTGGCTATGTTGTTTGGTCGATTGGAAATTTTTACGCTTCTGGTACTGTTTACTCCTGCATTCTGGCGTAGTTGAGGTTGTTATGGACAAGATTCTGGTGCTTTATTCCTCTCGGGATGGCCAAACCCGCAAAATTATAGATGTCATGCTGGAGCAGATGCCGGGATGCGAAGTGGTGATGCACGACCTGCACACCCTGCCCAAGTGCAATCTCAGCAAGTACAAGAAGGTGTTGATCGGCGCCTCTATCCGCTATGGCAACTTCCACCCCAGCCTGCTCAGTTTTATTCATGCCCACCATGAGCAGCTGGAAGTGGCCAATGCCGCCTTCTTCTGCGTCAACCTGACCGCTCGCAAGCCCGAGAAGCAGACACCGCAGACCAATGCCTATATGAAGAAGTTCCTGCGCCTCTCTCCCTGGAAGCCGAAAACCCTGGGTGTGTTTGCCGGTGCGCTGCAGTACTCCCGATACAACTGGTGGCAGACTCGCATCATCCAGCTGATTATGAAGATCACCGGTGGCAGCACTGATACCAGCAAGGACCTTGAATTTACCGATTGGGAAAAGGTGCGCAGCTTCGCACGCGAATTCTGGTCAAAAAGATAGCAGAGTGATGTGAATACAGGGTTTATTGCCCGAAACAGCCCCGCCGACGCGGGGCTTTTGTTTAATAAAACAACGGTTGAACCGGAAAACTGTAAAAAGTGCTATTTTTTGCAGTTTTCCTCTTGTCATCCCGGCGCGGCTCCCTATAATGCGCCCCTACCAGCACGGCGGAACAC
>NZ_JBODRQ010000068.1:0-19258 GCF_050633025.1 Aeromonas sp. | reverse complement strand
CCGCAGGCCATGTGGTTGCCACCATTACCCTGATGCCGCCGTTTGGTCATATCGATGAGATGGTGCCACTGCTGGCCACCCGGATTGACAATGTACTGGCGCAGACCGGGGCTGACGAGCTGTTGCTGGTTGGTCACAGCATGGGCGGGCTGGTCTGCCGCGACTATCTGGCTATCCATGGAGGTGACAAGGTCGCGCGCCTGATCACGCTGGCGACTCCCCATCAGGGCAGTCAGCTTGCCGCCCTTGGGCTTGGGGCCAATGCCCGCGAGATGGAACCCGGCTCCGGCTGGTTGCAGCGTTTTGCTTCTGTGCCGCTTTGCGTGCCCGGCATCTCGGTGCGCACCAGTCACGACAATGTGGTGATGCCGCAGGAGCGGCAACGATTGGCGGGAATGGAAGATATCGAGTTGCCTGCCATTGGCCATCTCTCTCTGCTCTACTCCCGTCGCACGACTGAGCTGCTGCTTGAGCTGCTGTCCCGAGTCTGATCCGTTCAACTGCTATTCCAAATAAAACAGGGGCCTGATTGCTCAGGCCCCGGTTGATCTCTTTATCGTATCACCCGGTTAGAAGTGGATACCCTTGATCAGGGTCGAGACGGCAACCTGATCGGCGGTCGCCTTGGACTTGTCGCCATCCTTGGGATCGGCAAAGGTGCGGAAGCTGGTGTTCATGATCACCTGCGCAACGCGAGGTGCCAGGGCATGCACCACCTGACCGAATACCCCGAGGCGAGTCGCCAGTCGCACATGTTTGTTGATGATGGTATCGCACACCAGATCGGCCGCTTCTTCCGGCGTCATCATCGGCACCTGCTCATAGACCTTGGTCGGCGCGACCATCGGCGTTTTCACCAGCGGCATATTGATGATAGAGAAGCTCACCCCTTTATCGGCAAACTCGGAGGCGGCGGTACGTACCCAGGCATCGAGGGCCGACTTGGAGGCAACATAGGCGGAGAAGCGCGGCGCATTGGTCAACACTCCGATGGAGGAGATGTTGATGATGTGCCCTTTTTTCTTCTCGATCATGGTGGGCAGTACCCCCATGATCACCTTGAGCGCACCGAAGTAGTTGAGCTGCATGGTGCGCTCCAGATCGTGGAAGCGATCGAAGGAGTCCTCGATGGAGCGGCGGATTGAGCGGCCGGCATTGTTGATCAGAATGTCGACACCGCCGTGATCGGCCACGATGCGTGCAGTGAGCTCCTCGGCCTGCGCCAGATTGGAGAGATCCCCCTGATAGATCTCGATGGACAGCCCCAGCTCGGCAAACTCAGCTTTAGTCTCGGCAATCTTCTGCTCGTCGCGAGCGATGGTAACGACGTTGGCTCCCGCCCCCGCCAGCTTGCGTGCGGTTGCACGGCCAATGCCGGAGGTGGCCCCGGTCACCAGCACCACCTTGCCCTCTACCCGGCCACGCAGGGAGCGATCGATGAAGAGCTCCGGGTCGAGGTGACGCTCCCAGTAATCCCACAACCGCCAGGCGTAGCTGTGCAGCGGCGGCACTTCGATGCCTGTCCCTTTCAGAACCCGCTGGGTTTCGCGACTGTCGAAACGGGTGGGATAACTGATAAGGCGGAACACATCCTTGGGCAGACCCAGATCGGCGATGGCGGCATCGCGGATGCGGCGCACCGGCGCCATGGTCATCAGCATGGCGGTCAGGTGGCGGGGAATGAAGTTAAAGAGAGAGGTGTTGATGCGGATCGCAGGCTCCGGCGCATGGGCGGCGCGGGAGAAGGTGCTCAGCATATCGCCAACCCGCATCGGATTGGGGTCGATCAGGTGGAAGGTCTTGTTCTCCTCTCCCTCCTGATGGGCGATATGCACCATGGCATCGACCACAAAGTTGACCGGTACGATATTGATGCGCCCGCCCTCAACCCCGATGGCGGGCATCCAGGGCGGCAGCAGACGGCGCAGCTTCTGGATGGTCTTGAAGAAGTAGTAAGGGCCATCGATCTTGTCCATCTCGCCGGTGTTGGAATCCCCGACGACGATGCCCGGGCGGTAGACTCGCCACGGAATAGTGCACTCGTTTCGCACGATCCCTTCTGCTTCGTGCTTGGTCTGGAAATAAGGCATGTCGAGGTGTTCGGCTTCATCGAACATATCCTCGCGAAACAGTCCATCAAAGAGACCGGCGGCAGCAATAGAGCTGCAGTGGTGGAACTGGCGGGCCGCGAGTCGTTCGGCCAGCTGCACGGACTGACGGGTTCCTTCGGTGTTGACCTGCTGCTGGATCCCCGCCTTGGCGTTGAGATCATAGATGGCAGCCAGATGGAAGAAGTGGTCGATCTTGCCGATCAACTGCTCCTGCATCTCGACCGATACCCCCAGCAGCGGTTGCGTCATGTCGCCAAAAACCGGGACTGCGCGCGATTCACCCACATTCCAGAACGAGAACAGTTCTGGCAATTTCTCCTGATGAGAGGATCGCATCAGAAAATAGACGGTACAGTCGGGATGCTGTTGGAATAGCTTTTTGATCAATCGACGCCCGATAAAACCACTACCGCCGGTAATGAAATAGTTCATAAAGAGAGTCCTACTATTGATTAGGGTATTACTAGCCTGTTAGATATATCACGATTCATATGGAAAACCTTCATTTGATTGTCGCTTCGTGAGCCATCCCGGATTTCAGCTAATTTACTATTTCGTTATTAGGTAGAACCCTCTATTTTCTGCCCCTAGACTGGAGATGAAAATCAGTAATGCCACAACCCGATTGCCGTTTCGTTGTCGCCATTACATTTATCTGACGTTATTCAAGGAGAAGATCATGGCTAAAAAACTCAAAGCGCTGGCTGGTTCAGTGACCGACAACCAACTCACCTCCACCATCAAGGAGTCCACCCAGCAGATCTGGTTGGCCGGTCTGGGGGCCTATGCCAAGGCGCAGGAAGAGGGCGGCAAGATTTTTGAAGCCCTGGTGCAGGAAGGTGAAGCGCTGCAGGCGAAAACCCGTCAGAGCGCCGATGAGAAGATTGCTGCTGTGACCGACAAGACTGCCAATACCTGGGGCCGTCTGGAGCAGGTGTTTGAAGATCGCGTTGCCCGTGCTGTGGCCAGTCTGGGTATCCCGACTCGCAAGGATATCGACAAGCTCTCCAAGCGCATGGCCGAGTTGACCGAAGTGGTACAGCAGTTGCTGGATGCCCAGGATGAAGAGACTCCGGCCGCTGAAGCCAAACCGGCTGCCCCGAAAAAAGCGCCGGTCAAGAAAGCGCCGGTCAAGAAAGCGCCCATCGCACAGGTTAAAGAGGAGGTGGTTGAGCAGGCTGCCGATCTCCTCACCGCAGCAGAAGATGCGGTGAAAGAGGTGAAGGCAAAAGCCGAGAGCGTCCTGCCTTAATCCTGGTCGATGACAGAGAGTGAGCATCACCGGCCCATGCCCAGCGCTGGGCCGGTTTTCTATGGATAGGGAGGAGGCTCTATGAGTACGGTAGCAATCGCTCTTGCCGGTGGCGGGCCGCTCGGTGGCATCTACGAGATCGGTGCCTGTGCCGCCCTCTCAGACAGTATCTGCGGTCTGCGCCTTGATCAAGCCGATATCTATGTCGGCGTCAGTTCTGGGGCCGTGGTGGCATCGGCGCTGGCCAACGGTATCTCGGCAGAAAAGCTGGTGCGCATACTGCTCAGCGATGACTCCGGCGAGATGTTTGATCCCGCCACCCTGCTGCGTCCCGCCTTTCGTGAATATGCGGTACGACTAGGCTCCATCCCGCCTCTGGCGCTGGAGTGCCTGATGCGCTATCTGGCTGCCCCCTGGAAACGCAGCCTGTTTGAATCGCTGCAAAGCCTCTCCAGGGCGATCCCGACCGGGCTGTTCGACAACCGCGGAGTAGATCGCATCCTGACCCAGTTCTTCTCCCGTCCCGGTCGCAGCAACGATTTCCGCCAGTTGCGCAGCCGACTGTTTGTGGTAGCTACCGAACTCGACACCGGCCATCCGGTCGCCTTCGGCAGCCCGGGGCTCGATGACGTGCCCATCTCGACGGCGGTACAGGCGTCAGCAGCCCTGCCCGGCCTCTTTCCCCCCTCCTTGATCAATGGCCGTTACTATGTCGATGGCGCCCTGATCAAAACCCTGCACGCCTCGGTGGCGCTGCAGGAGGGGGCAGATCTGGTCTTCTGCATCAATCCGCTGGTGCCCTTCGATGCCGGTATGGCGGCCGGAGAGCCCACCAGTCTGGTGGATAGCGGTTTGCCGGTGGTGCTGGCCCAGACTTTTCGTGCCATCATTCACTCGCGGATGCATGTGGGGATGGATCGCTATCGCCACCAATACCCCAACGCCGACGCACTGCTGTTTGAGCCCTCTTCTGCTGATGGCGAGATGTTTTTTACCAATGTGTTCAGTTATCGGGATCGCCGTCGCCTCTGCGAGCACGCTTACCAGCATACCCGCCGCGATCTCTGGCAGCGTCGTGACGAGCTAGCGCCGGTGCTGGCCAAGCATTGCCTCGAGCTGAATCTGGCCGCGCTGGCCGATGAGGATCGCACCCTGCTAACCCCCGGCATTGGCTCGGTTGCCGCCCTCGACAAGTCGCTGGAGCAGTTGCAGCACTGGCTTGCCAAACGCTATCGCCACGGCATGCGCCGTTCATCACCAAAGGAGTAGCATGGATCGCAAACCCAAACGCCGTACCCGGGAGCGGATCCTGACCACTGCCCTCGCCTGTTTCAATCAACAGGGGGAGCCCAGCGTCACCACTTCGGCCATTGCAGCCGAGATGGAAATCAGCCAAGGCAATCTCTACTACCACTTTCACCACAAGGAGGAGATCGTCAATGCCCTGTTCGACGAGTTCGAGCAGGAGATGGAGCGCTTATTGAATGCGGTCAGCGCCCCGTCCGATGAGCCCGAGGATATCTGGCTCTTCCTCCACCTGATGTTTGAAGCCATCTGGAAATACCGTTTCTTCTACTACGATATTTCCGCCCTGATGAATGGCTACCATCGGGTCGAGCAGCGCTTCTCTGTTCTGCTGCGCCGCAAGGAGCAGACCGCCATCGCCATTTGCAACCATCTGCAAACGGTCGGGCTGATGGAGGGAAGCCCTCAACAGCTGCGTTCACTGGCTGCCAACGTGGCGCTGGTGGGTACATTTTGGATCTCTTACCAGCGGGCACTGCATCCCAAGGTGGATGCCGATATTGCACTGGGCGTTTTTCAGGTGATGCAGCTGGTCGCACCCTATTTGCGGGCCGATGCCCGCGCTCATCTGGGCGCCCTCGCCCACCACTACACCGACAAGGTTTGATTCACATGCTACAGGGAGAACAAGCATGACCACTTCACAACTCGAATTTGTCCCCTTCCCCTACGCGGATGCGGCCTATGACTATGCTGGCCAGAAGCTGGCGGACAACTGGGAGCGTCTCCATCAGGGGGATGCCGAACCCTGGCCCGAGGATGAACAGGTACAGGATGCCTGGCGGGCCTATCATGCCGGGGATTTTGCCCGGGCCGTCGCCCTTGGCGAAGCGGCCGGTGAGGCGGGCCTCAATGTGGCAAACAAGGCGCTGGTTATCCACGCCAGCTACCTGCTGGATGACAAGTATGCCAAGCGTGCCGCCTTCGAGCGGGCTGCCAGCCATGCCGAGAAGCTGCAAAAGCGCCAGCCCAGGAACGCTAACGCCTGGTATTTCCACGCCCTGGCACTCGGGCGCTACAGTCAGGTGATCTCCATCTCCAAGGCTCTCTCGCAAGGGATTGGCGACAAGGTCAAGGCAAGCCTGGAGAAGGCGCTGGAGCTCGAACCCGACCACGCGGAAGCCCATATCGCCTTTGGCGCCTGGCACGCGGAGATCGTCGACAAGTTGGGGGCCATGATCGGCGGCCTCACCTATGGCGCCAAGAAGGAGGAGTCCGAGCGTCATTTCAAGGAGGCGATGGCGCTGATCCCCGACTCGGCTATCGTCCGCATGGAGTACGCCAACGCTCAGGTGATGCTGCAGGGCAAGAGCCGCCTGAAAGCTGCCGAAGCCCTCTATGCTGAAGCGACCGAGTGCGAGCCCATGGATGCCATGGAGCGCCTCGATGTGGAGGCGGCGCGTGAAGAGCTGGAGGATTAACCGCCACTCCTGCCACTAAGAAAAACAAGAGGCCAACCCGCGGGTTGGCCTCTTTTATGATGGATGCTGACCGGTTGGCTACGCCGTAACCGGTCTATCAAGTGCAGGCTCAACCGAGCAGCGCATCCAGTCCTTTGGGGTCAAACAACAGCTCCGGCTCCATCAGTACCAGCAACAGCAGTTGCTCGAACTCCACTGCAAACCGCTCGACCACCCGATCCGGATCCGGTACCAGCTTCTTGTCGGTGATAAGGCCCAGTTGCACTTTGTGATCGTAAGAGAGGATGGATACGCCGACGCCGATATCCCCCGATTGCGGCACCCAGAACAGCGGCTGACGCAATTTTGCTCCAGCCAGATAGAGGGTCTGCTGCGGGCCGGGTACATTGGTGATCACCGCGCTGGCCTTGGCCGTGAGCAGCTCGACAGCCTGCTGCTGCACCGCATTGGGGGCCATGCCAAGGGCATGTAACAGGTTGAGCACCACCACGGGTTGCAGCGAGGTCCGCAGCGCCTGCATCCGGTCACGCACGGTATAGAGCCGTTGCAACGGGTGTTCGACATCCAGTGGCAAGTCCAGGGCCACCAGCCCGAAGCGGTTGCCAAGGGCCCCCTCATCATCCGGTGCACGCATATTGACCGGCACCAGGGCGCGGATCTCGACCTTGTTGGCATCATCCCCCTTCTCCTGCAGGTAGTGGCGAAACGCCCCTGCGGTGGCGGCGATCAGCAGATCGTTGACCGAGCAGCCCAGTACCTTGCCCACGGCCTTGATATCCGGCAGATCAATTTGCTCAGACCAGGCCACTCGTTTAGTGCTGGTCGTCTTGCCCCGCAGGCGGCAGGGTGAGTCATCACCGAGGGTGGCGATATTGCACAGCTCGCTCGCTACATCCCGCCCGGTCTTGAGGTAATCGACCGCCTTGGTGGGATGGGTGACCACTTCGACATATTTGGACCAGAGGCTACCGGTCAACTTGAGACCGGCCCGCACCAGACGGCTGCCCTGATGGCAATCCTCTTCATCCTCGTCATCGCTGTCATCCAGTGGTTCCGGTGATGGCGGTCGCAGCGCCCCTTCCGGGGTGTTATCCATCATTGTCAGCATGGCCCGCACCAGAGAGAAGCCGTCGCCCATGGCGTGGTGAATGCGCACCACCAGCGCTTGCCCACCCAAGGAGGTGTCGGTCAGGTGCATATCCCATAGGGGGCGCTGGTGGTTGAGCGGCGTCGAGGCGAGATCGGCCACCAGCTTCTCCAGGTCCAGCTTGCCTGCTTCACCCGGCAGGATCACTCGCTTGAGGTGTTGATCGAGATCGAAATCGGGATCATGACGCCAGTAGTAGGAGCTCCCTTCCAGAATGGCCCGCTGGTGGAAGCGGGGTTGTACCGAAATGGTGTGGCGCAATCCTGCCCGCAGACGCGCTTCATCAAGCTTCCCGTCAAACATCAGGACCCCGATGATCTGCATCAGGTTGTTGGGTCTGTCCATGCGTAACCAAGCGGTATCAACGCAGGAGATAAATTCATTTGTTGGCATGCTGTTTCCCTGCAAAATGAATTTATCGAGGCGGCAAGTTGTTTCTGCCCTCATATCTGGATGAAGGTTTGATGTAATCAAGATAACAATTACAAGTGCCGACTCGAAAAATGGAAATAAAGATGACAGATAACATACAAAATAGAATCGAGATCATGCCGCTTAATCAAGTTGACAAGCATATGACCTGTCCGCTTATTTAAGCGGAATCGTTCACCGCTGGATTATTTAAGGCAAGGGCGACGAAACGTTTCAAACACGTTTGGGGCAAGGTAAACGATTATCGACATAATCGAGGATCTCCTGCTCCAGTGCGCTGCGTACCGGCAACAACATCAAACCAAGATGCACTTCCAACTTCAGAGTTTCATCGTCCAGGGTGAGGGTGCCATGTACCCCTGAGCCGCGAAAGCGCAACTCGGTCTCCTCTTCATCTGCCCATTCGCAATCGAGTTGATAGCTCTCGCTCATATCCTCGGCGATGGCTTCGGCCGCGAGCCGGGCAGCGGTCAGCCCCAGCGGATGCTGACGGCTGATCTGAATGGTGGAGAGTGAGCCGCAGCCAGCGAGCGAGTCGTAGAAGAACATGGTAGTTACTCAGTGTCATAAGATAGTTATTGATATTAAACACATGTTCACGACAAGTGAAAGGGGGTCTCGCATAAATGGGACTCACTTAACAGAGTCAACAGGGATACAGAGTGTCAGCGGGTCATGGCATTTATTCCCTCCTCCGTGCGCGTTACACTTGTCACTGAACCCTCAACAAAATCTGCTTGTTTTTTATTCACTTGTATCTTCATATCATCAGTCCCACTCAATGGGACCAGGCCAGAGAGCAGTAGATGACCCATCAAGAACATGGCCATGACGACGATAGCACCCTGGGGCGGTTATATCGCCAACTCAACGGGGTAGCAGCATTGCGCGAGCAGATGCGGGCTCACCCGGAAGATCAGCAGGATCGGGATCGGCTGCGTCAATGGCAAGCAGATCGGTTGGGGCGTACCCACCGCGATCTGCTGGAGAGTGACCGCTACGGCCCTGCCGCCGAGTTTTTCCTGACCGATCTCTATGGTCCCGGGGATTGCGCCCGCCGCGATGCAGACGTGATGCGGGTGATGCCGACCGCCGAGCGATTGTTGCCAGAGTCCGGCCTCAAGGTGCTGGCGCAGGCGATTGAGCTTGACGCTCTCTCCGAAGAGCTCGATTACCTGATGGTGGTGGCGCTGCGTCGTATTGGCGGCCTCAATCCTATTACTGCAGAACACTACACCATCGCCTATCGTGCCGTGGGTGAACAGGCGCGCCGCGAACATCAGATTGCGCTGGTGAACGAACTTGGCATGACGCTGGACAGGTTAGCGAGAAAACCGCTACTGGGGACGACCCTCAAGCTGGTGTCAGGGCCCGCCCATCTGGCGGGACTTGGCGAGCTCTTCTCCTTTGTCGAGCGCGGTTATCAGGTGTGTCACCAGATGGGGCGTGCCAATGAGTTTCTCGAAACCATCGCCAGTCGCGAGATGGCGATCATGACGGCGCTCTTTAACGGCGACAGCAGTGCGCTGAGGTAAGGCTTATGCGAGGGATAGGCCGCCGGAATAACAAAGCGGGCCGATGGGCCCGCTTTTTGTTTATAACTGCTTACCTGTAGATATCGGTCAGATCACCAGCAGATCCATAAAGGCGTGCACCGGGGTGGCGGCAAGCCGCGGCCCATCCTGACAGAGGGCCAGAATGTCGCTGACCCGTTTGGTCGGGAAGCGGGTAGCCAGATTGTGCTGGAATTTCTCCACCAGCAGCGGGATCCCCTCCTCCCGCCGGCGACGATGGCCGACCGGATACTCCACCTCCACCCTGGCGGTGTGAGTACCGTCCTTGAAGAAGATCTGGATGGCGTTGGCGATGGAGCGCTTGTCTGCTTCCAGATATTCGCGGCTGTAACGCTTGTCCTCCTGCACCACCATCTTGCTGCGCAGATCATCAATGCGGGGATCGGCGGCAACATCGTCCTCGTAATCCTCGGCAATGAGGCGACCGAAGATCAGCGGCACCGCCACCATGTACTGCAGGCAGTGATCCCGATCGGCCGGGTTATTGAGGGCGCCCACCTTGCTGATGATGCGAATGGCCGACTCATGGGTGGTGAGTTCGATACGGTCTATCTCGTCGAGCCGCCCCCTCACCTGCCCATGCAGCTTCATGGCGCACTCTACCGCGGTCTGGGCATGGAACTCGGCGGGATAGGAGATCTTGAACAGCACGTTCTCCATCACATAGCTGCCGTACCCCTGATGCAGGGCGAACTGATTGCCCTTGAACAGCACGTCGTAGAAACCCCACTTGGGCGCGCTCAGCACACCGGGATAGCCCATCTCGCCGCTCATGGTGATAAGGGCGAGGCGCACCGCGCGCGAGGTGGCATCCCCCGCCGCCCAGCTCTTGCGCGACCCCGCATTGGGTGCATGACGGTAGGTACGCAGGCTCTGGCCATCGACCCAGGCCTGGGAGACCGCATCGATCACCTGATCGCGGGTTCCGCCCAGCATATGAGTCACCACGGCGGTACTGGCGACCTTGACCAGTACCACGTGATCGAGACCGACCCGATTGAAGGAGTTCTCCAGCGCCAGCACCCCCTGAATTTCGTGGGCTTTGACCATGGCCACCAGCACATCGGCCATGGTGAGCGGCACCTTGCCCTCGGCCACGCGAGTACGGGAGAGCCAGTCGGCAGTGGCCAGAATACCGCCCAGATTGTCGGATGGGTGACCCCACTCGGCGGCCAGCCAGGTGTCGTTGTAATCGAGCCAGCGGATGATGGCACCGATGTCCCAAGCTGCCTTGACCGGGTCGAGGCAGAGCTGGGTACCGGGCACCCGGGCACCATGGGGTACCAGTGTACCGGGGACGATGGGGCCAAGGTGTTTGGTGCACTCGGGGAAGCGCAGAGCCAAGAGGCCACAGCCGAGCGTATCCATCAGGCAGTAGCGGGCTGTGTCGAGCGCTGCCTGGCTGGAGATGGGGTGGTTGCAGACATAGTCGGCAATATCGACCAGCACCTGGTCGGGCTCGGGTCTGTGGTTGACGTCGACGTTGGCGGACATCGTGATTTCCTTATCGTTGTTGTAGAGAGACAAAATGACGGGGGGCCGGGCCAACATAATCGGCGCTCGGGCGGATGATCCGGTTGTGCTCGCGCTGCTCCATCACGTGAGCGCACCAGCCGGTGACCCGCGAGCAGACGAAGATGGGGGTGAACAGCTTGGTCGGGATCCCCATGTAGTGATATGCGCTGGCGTGGAAGAAGTCTGCGTTGGGAAAAAGCTCTTTCTCCTCCCACATTACCTTCTCCGCCTCGCAGGAGACGCGATAGAGGCGATCATCACCCACCGCCTCGGCGAGCTTGGCCGACCACTCCTTGATGATGACGTTTCGCGGATCCGAGGTGCGGTAGATGGCGTGGCCAAAGCCCATGATCTTCTCCTTGGCCGCCAGCTTGGCCAGTAGTTCGCGCCTTGCCTGCGCTTCATCCTGCCAGTGTTCGATCATCGCCATGGCCGCCTCGTTGGCACCGCCGTGGAGCGGGCCGCGCAAGGTGCCGATGGCCGCTGTGATACAGGAGAACATGTCGGAAAGAGTTGAGGCGCAGACTCGCGCCGCAAAGGTGGAGGCGTTGAACTCATGCTCGGCGTAGAGGATGAGAGAAACATGCATCACCCGCCGCTCCAGCTCGCTCGGCGCTTTCTGATGCAGCAGGGCCAGAAAGTGGCCGCTGATACACTCCTCGTCGCTGTCAAGGGCGATGCGAACGCCCTCATGACTGAACTTGTACCAGTAGATCAGAATGCCCGGAAAGGCGGCCAGCAGCCGATCCGCCACTTCATGCTCATGCTCGAAACCATCTTCCGGCTCCAGATCGCCGAGCATGGAGCAGCCGGTGCGCAGCACATCCATAGGGTGAGCATCGGCGGGAATGCGCTCAAGTACCTCCAGCAGCGGCTGGGGCAAGGTGCGCAAGTGGCGCAGTTCGCGCTTGTAGGCGTCAAGCTGCTGCTCACCGGGCAACTCCCCCTTGAGCAGCAGATAGGCGACCTCTTCGAACTGGGCGCTGTCGGCCAGCTCCTTGATGTCATAGCCGCGATAGGTAAGACCGGTGCCACTCTTGCCTACTGTGCAGATACTGGTCTCCCCTGCGCTTTGGCCGCGCAGACCGGCGCCACCCAACGGTTTTTGCTGTCCCATAAGCTGCCTCCTATTCCTTGGCTGAAAACAGACGATCCAGTGTCTGCTCGTAGTGGTGATATCCGAGGAAGTCGTAGAGTGACTCCCGGGTCTGCATGGTCTCCACGACGGCCCGTTGATGGCCATCCTGGCGAATATGTTGATAGACGTTGAGGGCGGCCTGATTGGCGGCGCGGTTGGCACTTAACGGGTAGAGCACCATGTCGACCCCGTGGGCGGCCAGTTGCTCTTTGTCAAACAGCGCGGTTTTGCCGAACTCGGTCATGTTGGCGAGGATCGGCACTTTGGCCGCCAGCTTGAACTGGTCGTACTGGGCAAGCTCGGTCACCGCCTCGGCGAAGATCATGTCGGCACCGGCGGCCACATAGGCAGCGGTGCGTTCAAGAGCAGACTCCATCCCCTCCACCGCCAGTGCATCGGTGCGGGCCATGATGACGAACTCGCCATTCTCGCGAGCATCCACTGCCGCTTTTATCCGATCGCACATCTCCTCCAGCGACACCACCGCCTTGTTGGGACGATGACCGCAGCGCTTCTGGGCGATCTGATCTTCCATATGGACGGCGGCGACACCGGCCCGCTCGAACGCGCGAATGGTGCGGGCGATATTGAATGCCCCGCCCCAGCCGGTATCGATATCGACCAACAGCGGCACACGGGTTGCGGCGGTGATCCGCTCGGCATCGATCAGCACGTCGTTGAGGGAGGTCATGCCGAGATCCGGCAAGCCGTAGGAGGCATTGGCCACTCCGGCGCCGGAGAGATAGAGGGCTTGAAAACCGCTGCGCTCAGCCATCAACGCCATATAGGCACTGATGGTGCCGACGATCTGCAGGGGATGTTCAGTGGCAAGGGCGGTGCGAAAGCGCAGGCCTGCCGAGGGGGACAAACTGGACATCATGACTCCTTTCACCTGTCTAGTCTGGCTATCTAATATCACGTTTACGTTAACGTCAATTATACTTTCGTAACATTCCGGCCGCAGGCAAGACAGGAAACCGGTTTTAGGGTAAATTTCACCAATTCCTTCAACAGGTTGAATTGTATGATGGAGCCCGGTTCCGTGATTGTCTGTCCGGCGTGCGACTTGCTGATCCAGCGCAAAGCACTGCCGCTGCGTCGCCATGCCCACTGCCCGCGTTGTCACCAGCATCTCTATGGCCGTTATGCCTTTCGTCCCTCCCAGTTGATGGCCCTGACCATCACCGGATTTCTGCTGCTGCCCTCTGCCTTTTTTGAACCGCTGATCTATCTGCGGCTGGCTGGGGTCAACACCGACGCCGACCTGCTGCGCGGTATTCTGGTGCTGTTTGGCGAGGGCGAATGGTGGGTGGCCAGCCTGGTGCTCTGGTGCGCCGTGTTGGCGCCGGTGGGATTATTGGCGGGGATCTTTGTGCTGGCTTCGGGTCTGGCCAAACGTTGGCACATTCTTCCCGTCACCTTGAAGCTGGTCGAGGTGTTTCGCCACTGGGCCATGCTGGAGGTCTATATCGTCAGCCTGCTGGTTGCCCTGTTCAAACTGATCGACATCGCCGATGTGCGCCTCGGTGGCGGCTTGCTCAGTCTCGGTATTCTGATGCTGCTCAACATGACCTTGCTGATCCTGTTTGACCCCGCCCCCTACTGGGCGCGGATCCCGTTAAAGGAGCCGGAACATGACCAGCGCCCGTGAGATGGGACTCTGCCGCTGCCATACCTGCGGTCTGCTGGTGCGCTATCAAGCCGGGGCAGTCTGCCCCCGTTGCAGCAGCAAATTGCAGGTGCGCATTCCCCGCTCCCTCGCCTGGTCGTGGGGCTTGCTTGCGCTCGCCACCTTCATGTTGCTGCCTGCCAATCTGTTGCCCATTACCCATTTCTACAACAAGGGGTTACTGCAGTCAGATACCATCTTCAGCGGTATCATGATGCTCTATCGCAGCAAAATGAGCGGGATTGCCACCATAGTCCTCACCGCCAGCATACTGGTACCCGTGGGCAAGATATTGGGCTTGGGCTGGATCTGCTGGCAGTTGCAGCGGGCCAAGCCGGTGCGGCGCAAGCGCCAACTGGTGATGTATCGGGTGATCGACTTTATCGGCCGCTGGTCGATGCTGGACTTGTTCGTGATTTCGCTGATGGTGGCGCTGGTCGATCGGGGCGTGCTGTTGAGTGTCCGTGCAGGCCCGGGGGCCACCGCCTTTGCCGGTGTGGTGGTGCTGACCATGATGTCGGCCCGCATGCTCGATACCCGTTTACTATGGGACAAGGCGGCCCGTTGATGATTTCTCTGTTTTTGTCTGATGTGCTGTTTAATCCAGCCAATAAGGAGTCACTATGATCGGGGCTGAACCCGTCATCGAAAAGCGCCGCTGGTTATCGCCGGTCTGGCTGTTACCCCTGATAGCCCTGCTGCTGGCGGGTGGCTTTCTCTATCAGCAGGTATTGAGCCGTGGCCAGCTTATCCAGATCAACTTCGCCCAGGGCAACGGCATCTTGCCGGGTAAAACCCAGGTTCGTTATCAGGGGGTGGCTATCGGTGTGGTGCAGGAGCTGGAGCTGGCTGAAGATGGCCGCAAGATTGCGGTGATGGCCAAGATTGACAGCCGTGCCAGACCGCTGATCCGTAAGGGATCCGACTTCTGGCTGGTGAGCCCCAAGGCGTCGCTCACCGAGATCTCCGGCCTCGATACCCTGGTCTCCGGCAACTACATCAACCTGCAACCGGGGCGTGAAAGCAACCCGCTGGAGGAGACCTTCGATGCACTGGAGGGCCCTCCTCCCGGCTATCAGGCTCAGGGGCGCATGCTGCACCTGACCGCCGATTCGCTGGGCTCGGTGGGGATTGGCGCCAAGCTCTATTTTCGTGGTATCGAGGTGGGCAGTATCATTAATACCCGTTTGGGCCAGGACAACCAGAACGTCATTCTGGATCTGGTGATTGAGCCGCGTTTCGAACATCTGGTCAAAGCTGATACCCGCTTCTGGAACATCAGCGGTATCAAGGGCTCTTTCAGTCTGGCCGGTGTGAACGTGGAGGCTGGCAGCCTCACCTCCATTCTGAGCGGTGGCATCGCCTTTGACTCGCCCAAAGCTTCGCCTGAGCCTGACAAGGGACAGACTTTCGTCCTCTACAAAGGGTTGGCGGAAGCGGCACGCGGTGAGCGCATCGACATTGTGGCTGGCGATCTCCCTGTCAAAGAGGGGATGCCCATCCTCTATGAGGGGATCGAGATTGGTCGTATCGATCCCATTCGTCTCACCGACAAGGGGCGGGTGGTCACAGCGCTTATCAATCCGGAGCAGGCCTATCGCATCACCGACAAGAGTCAGCTGGTATGGGAGAGCGTCTCTCTCTCCGCGACCGGTGTGCAGCATGCAGATCGGCTGCTCTCCGGCCCGGCCATTCGCCTCGACTATGTGGCGGGCAACCCGGTACAGAAGATGACCCTGACCGATCGTGCTCCCCAGAGTGGCACCAAAGTGACGCTGCAGGCCGACGATCTGGCTGGGCTCAATCAGGATGCGCCGGTCTGGTACAAGGGATTGCAGGTGGGCCGTATCAGCCAGCTCACTCTGGACGCGCGCGGCAATGCCAGTGTCGAGCTGGTGATGGCGCCTAACTACGGCCATCTGCTCAACCGTGCCCGCTTCTATCGCGCTGCCCCGCTGCAGATCGATGCCGATCTGAGCGGCATCAAAGTAGAAACCAGTCCGGCCAGTGCCTGGTTGGGAGGCGGGATCAAGCTGGTACAAGCCAGCAGTGGCGAGCGGATTAACCGTCTCTACCCCAGTCAGGAGCTGGCACTGCTCGGTACCCGTGATGCCAAGCCGCAGCGCTGGTTGCTCAAGGCAGATCAGGCAGATGGTATCGGCATTGGTTCACCTGTGCTCTATCTGGGGCTGGAAGCGGGCAAGGTCAAACAGTTGCGCGCCGCCAAAGAGGGGGTCGAGATCGAGCTAGAAATCGATGGTGTGTATGCCCCCCTCCTCGTCCAACAACCGCAATTCTGGAAGAAAGCGGCCATCGATACCCGGGTCGGGATTGATGGTGTCAAGGTCAAGGTTGGTAATTTGGCGACCCTGTTGCGCGGTGCCATCGAGTTCGACCGGCTGGCCAATGGCCGTAGCAGCCACCAACTGTTTGACAGTAAAGAGCAGGCCCGTGCAAAAGTACGCACCCTCTCTCTGGTCGCAGATAGCAACCCGGGGCTCGGGATTGGCAGCCCGATCCGCTATCGCGGGGTCGATATCGGCAAAATTGAAGAGATTGAGCTGGAGCCGTCATTGGGCCAGGTGATCTTCAAGGCCGAACTCGATGGCCACTACGCCGAACGTTTCCTGCAATCCGGCACGCGCTTTACCCTGGTGCAGGCCAAGCTGGGGCTGGGTGGTGTTGCACACCTCGATACCCTGATCAAGGGGGCGTTCGTAGAGGCGCAACCGGGTAAAGGCGCTGGCAAAGATCGCTTCCCCTTGAGTCAGGTTGGCCCTGTGGGTCTGGCTCTGACCCTCAAGAGCCCCTCTGTCAATGGCCTGAGCGTTGGTAGCCCGCTGCTGTTTCGCAAGATGGTGGTCGGCAGTGTCACCAAGGTAGCGCTGGCTCGGGATGGCAGCGAGGTGGTGATCGACGTCAGCGTGGAGAAGGAGTATTCCCATCTGGTGCGGGCCAACTCGCGCTTCTGGAATGTTTCCGGGGTCAAGGCGGATATCGGCCTGACCGGCGGCACCATTGAGGTTGAAACCGTGCAGAGCCTGCTGGCTGGCGGCATCGCCTTCAATACCCCGGAGAAAGAGATGGGACCGACCGTCAAGGCAGGCCACAGCTATCCGCTCTACGGCAAAGCCGAGAAAGAGTGGCTGGAGTGGAGCCCGCGCATCCAGCCCTGATCCCTCGCCTTTGCGTATATCCTCCAAGCCCGGCCTCGCGCCGGGCTTTTTTATATTCCGGAGCCTGTTGAAGGTGTTCAGATTCAGAATATTCCTAGCCTTGTGGTAGGATATCGCCCCTCTTTTTCGGTCAACGAGACGGCACAGTGCACGACAACACCTACCTTCCCGATTATTTTTTACGCCACATTGCGGCCATCATGCCGACCCATCTCTCGATGGATGAGTTTGTGGCCAGTTGTCGACGTCCGCTGCGCCGCAGCATTCGGGTCAATACCTTGAAGATCGCCGTCTCCGACTTTGTCGCCCTGATGCAGCCACTGGGCTGGCAGCTTGACCCTGTCCCCTGGTGTGATACCGGCTTCTGGCTGACCCGCAGCGATGAAACCGTTCCTCTGGGCAACACCGCCGAGCATTTGAGCGGGCTCTTCTACATTCAGGAAGCGAGCTCCATGCTGCCGGTGACGGCGCTCTTTGCCAGCGACAAGATCAAAGCGGACGGCATGTTGCTGGATGCGGCGGCGGCCCCCGGCTCCAAGACTACCCAGATCGCCGCCCTGATGAACAATCAGGGGATGCTGGTTGCCAACGAGTTTTCCAGCAGCCGGTTGAAAGTGCTGAGCGCCAATATCCAGCGCTGCGGTGTGACCAATGTGGGCATGACCCATTTTGATGCCAAGGTATTTGGCCAGTGGTTGCCGGAGACCTTCGACGCTATCCTGCTCGATGCCCCCTGCTCCGGTGAAGGGACGGTGCGAAAAGATGAAGATGCCCTGCGCAACTGGAGCATCGAGAGCATCGACGAGATTGCGGCGGTGCAGCAAGGGTTGCTGGAGAGCGCCTTCCATGCCTTGAAACCGGGCGGTGTGCTGGTCTACTCCACCTGCACCTTGAGCCAGCAGGAGAATCAGGCGGTCTGCCAATCCCTGCTGGACAAGTTTGGTGATGCGTTGAGTTTTGACTCGCTGGCTGACCTGTTCCCCCATGCAGAGCTGGCCTGCACATCCGAAGGATACCTGCACGTTTGGCCCCAGATCTTCGACAGTGAAGGCTTTTTCGTCGCCAGATTGCGCAAGCATCACTCCGTGCCCAACACCATGTTCAAGCCGGGCAAGCTGGGTAAATTCCCCTTCCTGCCGCTGGCGGCGAAAGAGTCAGAGCCCATGCTGCGCGAGATTGAAGCCAACTTCGGGGTGGCACCGCAGGGTCAACTGTTTGGCCGCAATGACGAGATCTGGCTCTTCCCCCAGATGTTTGATCAGGTGCAGGGCAAGCTGCGTTTCGATCGCATTGGCATCAAGTTGGCCGAGACCTTCAAGAAAGGCTATCGCCTCACTCATGAGTGGGCACTGGCCTATGGCGATAAAGCGAGCAAGGGCATAGTTGAGTTGGATAGCGCCAATGCGCGGGAATTCATGATGGGGCGGGACGTCTGGCCAGAACAGGATGCGGGTGTTGGCGAGGTGATCGTCCGCTATCAGGGGCATACCCTGGGCATGGGGAAATGGGTGGGTAGTCGGGTTAAGAATGCCCTCCCCCGCGAGCTGGTGCGTGACAACAATCTGTTCAATGCGTAGTGTGCCGTTCGGTGCATAGGCACTTGAACGAGTCTGAAATACCCACACTCTGGTTGAACTTTTCTTCGGATCTTGAAAAGCCTTGAGCCTTGTCTAAGCTTAAGGCAATCCGAACACCAGTTAGCGCACGGCTCTGCAAGGAGCCAATTCCCCTATGCCAGGTACAAGGAATTCGTACCTGGCTTTTTTTATCTCTTCACGTATCGCTGTTACTTCACTCTTGTGTCTATTCAACGGTCTCTTCGACCTGTGTGGCGACTCTGTTTTCAAACGGAGGTTCTCGACCCAGCTCATGTTGGTAGAGCAGATCGATCGCCTGCTCGATGAGTGATGCCTGACTGTCTTCTAAATGAAGACCCAGAGCGGCCAATCGCTCGGCGTGGCGATTGCTGATCCAGCATTGCAGTCGGGTATGGGTCTCCTGCTTGCGTTTTACATGCTGGCGCTGCCGCTCGGCATTGTTTTGGGGCCCCGCCTCTTGCACTTCACGCCCTGTCATTTCTTGGCTCATATGTCCTTGGGGTGTTCCATTTTCGGATTCGTTATCTCTCATCACATGCAATTATCCATAGGAAGATGGCCCTTCCCTCTTGGGCTGTTTGCTTGCGTGACAAATATATCATCAGATCAACAAGATATCATTTAACATAAAAAATGAAATGACGCAGTCATATTAAAGCAAACCATCGAGCGCATGATCGGAGAACTTATGGGCGTCATCGAAGTACTCCTGCAGGGTTCGCATATCTTTGTGGCGAGTGACTTCAATGATCTTGTTCATCGGCTTTCCGGCAGTCACAGCAGAGGTGATAAATCCACGGCGCAGGCTGTGGCCACTGACGTAGAGATCGTCGATGGTTTGGCCGGTTCGCCGCTTGATCATCAAATTGATGCCCTGGGGGCCGAGTGGTTCGGCCATCAATTGGCCCCAGCGGTTCATG
>NZ_JBODRQ010000067.1:0-19353 GCF_050633025.1 Aeromonas sp. | reverse complement strand
ACATCGGACTGGAATTCGCCCTTGCGCTTGATCTCGTCGCTCGGGAAGACCATGGGGTTATTGCGAAACGCCGGGGTGAGCAGGGGAATGGCATCCTTGACCGGGGTGGGGTAGCCAATTGCCTCGGCCACCTTGGCGGCCACATCGGGGCGCATCAGGAAGTTGATCAGAGCGTGGGCCTCTTTCACATGCTTGGCCTTGGCCGGGATGGCGAGGTTGTCCATCCAGAGCACGGCGCCTTCTTCGGGGTAGGTCATCTGGATGGAGGGGTATTCGCGCTGGGCGCCGTAGGCCGAGCCGTTCCACAGCATGCCGATATTGACCTCACCGGCGATAAAGGGGTCGGCCGGGTTGTCGGAGTTGAACGCCTTGACGTTGGGCATCAGTTTTTTCAGGTATTCGAAGGCTTCGGCAATTTGCGCCTTGTCCTGGGTGTTGGGGCTGTAGCCGAGTTGCACCAGCGCGATATGGAACACCTCGCGGGCATCGTCCATCAGCAGCAGGCTCTCTTTCCACTCAGGTGCCCAGAGCTGCTTCCAGCTGGTCACCGGCTGCTCGATGATGTCGGTGTTGGTGCCGATCCCGGTTGCGCCCCAGATATAGGGGATGGAGTAGCGGTTGTCCGGGTCGTACTCGTGGTTGAGCAGGGTAGGGTCAAGGTGCTTGAAGTTGGACAGCTGGGCGCGATCCAGCGGCTGCAACATCCCCTCTTTGGCCATTTTCGAGATGAAGTAGGTGCTGGGCACCACCACGTCATAGCCGTCGCCATGGGTTTTCAGCTTGGCGTAGAGGGTCTCGTTGGATTCGTAGGTGGAGTAGATCACCTTGATGCCGGTCTCTTGCTGGAACTGCTCCAGCAGACCGTCCGGCACATATTCCGACCAGTTGTAGAAGTAGACCACCTTGTCGTTGGCCGCGTGAGCGCTCTGGCTCAGTAGCGGGGTGGTGAGGGTGAGGGCGGCAGCCAGCAGGGCGCCGGCCTTATGTGGGATTGTCATCAACAACTCCTTGGGGTTATGGGGCCTTGCGGCCCACCGTGACAGAGTTCGCCAAAGGTGGCGGGGACGAAACAGGCAGGGTCAACCCTGCCGTTTGCGCAGTAACAGTTGTGCCAGCAGTACCATCCCGAGGGAGGCGACCAGCATCAGGGTGGCCAGGGCGTTGACCTCGGGGGAGACGCCCACCTTGACCATGGAGTAGATCTTGAGCGGCAGGATCTCGTAGGCCGGGCCGGTGACAAAGGAGCTCACCACCACGTCGTCCAGCGACAGGGTAAAGGAGAGCAGCCAGCCCGCCATCACCGCCGGCAGGGCCAGCGGCAGTATGATGCGGCGCAGGATGATCCACTCGCCTGCCCCCAGATCCCGTGCCGCTTCCAGCATCCGCACATCAAAACCGCACAGCCGCGAGTAGACAGTGATCACCACAAACGGCAGGCAGAAGGTGATGTGGGCGATCAGCAGCGACCAGAAGCCCAGCGCAATGCCGGTGGCCACAAACAGAGTCAGCAGGGAGATGGCCATCACGATATCGGGGGACATCATCACCAAGAACAGCATGCCGCTCACGTACTGCTTGCCGCGAAAGCGATAGCGGAACAGTGCCACGGCGGTGAGGGTGCCGATCAGGGTGGCAGCGGTGGCGGTGAGGGCTGCGATGGTCAGGGAGTGCTGGGCCGCCTGCATCAGGCTGGCGCTGGCAAACAGCTTCTCATACCAGCCCAGGGTAAAGCCGCGCCAGTCGATACCATATTTCGACAGGTTGAAGGAGTTGGCGATCAGCACCCCGATGGGCACATAGAGATAGCCAAACACCAGCAGCAGGAACAGAGCTTTCAGTGCGCGCATCATGCCAGCTCCCCCTTCTTGCTCAATAGCTTGCCCGCCCGCCAGTAGCAGTAGACCAACAGCGCCATCAGCACCGTCAGCATCACGCTGATGGCCGCGCCAAAGGGCCAGTCACGGCTGTTGAGGAACTGGGTCTTGATCAGGTTGCCGATCAGCAGGTGCTTGGCGCCCCCCAGCAGATCGGAGACATAGAACATCCCCATGGCGGGCAGGAACACCAGCAGACAACCGGCGATGATGCCGGGCAGGGTGAGGGGCAAGATGATCCGCATCAGCCGCTGCCAGCCGTTGGCGCCGAGATCCCGCGCCGCCTCCAGCAAACGGCCATCCAGCTTCTCGATGCTGGAGTAGAGCGGCAGCACCATAAAGGGGAGCAGCACATAGACCAGCCCGATGATGACGGCCACCTCGGTATACATCATCTGCAGTGGCCGCTCGATAAGCCCCAGATCCAGCAGCCAGCCGTTGATCAATCCCCGGGTGCCGAGCAGCACTTTCAGCGCATAGGTGCGGATCAGGGAGTTGGTCCAGAACGGCACCACCACCAGAAACAGCAGCAACGGGCGGATGCGTGTTGGCAGATGAGCCAGCAGCCAGGCAAAGGGGTAGCCCACCAGCAGGCAGATAGCGGTGGCGAGCAGCGCTAGCCAGAGGGAGTGGAGCAGCACCTGAAAGTAGAGCGGGTCCAGCAGGCGGCCATAGTTGCTCAGGGTAAAGAGCGGCGCGATAAGCTCGGACTCGTCACGGGTCAGGAAGCTGACGCCGATGATCATCAGGTTGGGCAGGAAGACAAACAGCGTCAGCCAGCCCAGGATCAGCGCGATGGCCCCGTTGCGAAAGCCGTTGTGGGCAAAGCTGTGCGCTACCCGCAGATTAGTGAGGCTCATAGGGCAGCACCACCTCCCAGCTGTCGACCCAGTGGATCGCCACCTCCTGACCGAGACGGTAGTCAAAGTCGGGGTCATCCTCGTCGAAGAACTCGGAGATAAGCAGCTGTTTGCCGCTTTCGAGTTCGATCACCGAATCCAGCGTCGCCCCCTTGTAGTTGCGCTCGCGGATATTGCCCCGCAGCGCGCCGCTCTGATCGTCATCCTGATCGAGAATGCGCAGATCTTCCGGGCGCAGCAGCACCAGCACCTTGTCGTCTGGCTGGAACGGCAAGGCGGTATGGAGCAGGCATTCGCGCCCCTCTACCTCGGCCTGCCAGATACCGGGCTCGCGCTGGCTGATCAGCTTGCCATCCATCACGTTGATCTCGCCGATAAAGCGGGCCACGAACAGATTGGCTGGCGATTCGTAGATATCGCGCGGGGTGCCACGCTGGATGATTTGGCCCCCCTCCATCACCAGGATGCGATCAGACATGGTGAGCGCCTCTTCCTGATCATGGGTGACGAAGACAAAGGTGATGCCAAGGCGACGTTGCAGCGCCTTGAGCTCGCTCTGCATCTGTTTGCGCAGCTTGTAGTCGAGCGCAGAGAGGGATTCGTCGAGCAGCAGCAGGCGGGGCTTGTTGACTACCGCGCGGGCGATGGCGACCCGTTGTTGCTGGCCGCCGGAGAGCTGATCCGGGCGGCGATTGGCCAGCTCGGTGAGCTGCACCATGGCGAGGGTCTCCTCGACCCGCTGGCGGATCTCGCTGGCAGGTACCTTCTGCATCTCGAGGCCAAAGGCGACGTTTTCAAACACCGTCATATGGGGGAAGAGCGCATAGCTCTGGAACACGGTGTTGATGTGCCTGTGTTCGGCGGGGATATGGGTGATCTCGTCACCGGCCAGATGGATGGTGCCACCATCGACCGATTCGAGCCCGGCCAGCAGGCGCAGCAGGGTGGTCTTGCCACAGCCGGAAGGGCCCAGCAGGGTAAGAAATTCACCATCGTAGATTTCAAGGTCAAGGTCACTCAGGATCACCTTGCCATCGTATTTTTTGCTGATCTTGTTCAGCGCGACAATTACCTGTGGATTGTTCATCATCCGCCAGTCTCACCCCAGCCAGTGGCCATCGTGTTGAAAGAGGGCCGCATTCTATGCAGCCGACACATGAAATTAAAGGTTTTTTGGCCCGAATTAGCCGCAAGTGCGCAGGAAAAACGGCTACGAATAGCAGACCAAATCGCTATAATGTGCCACCTGATTTGGTCGTTTTCGATATTGGATAGTCAATTGAGTAATAAAATGCGTATTGGCGGCTCCCTTGAGCAGTCTCTGAACCAGGGCTACCGCCTTGATCTGAAAGGGGTCATCCAGGAGGGATGGCAACAGACCCGCCGTACCGGATTTGGCCTGCTGCTGGCGATTGTCGGGGTGACGGCGATCTGGATCCTGCTCAGCAATGTGCTGCTGTTGCCCTATCTGGGGGATGATAGCCAGATGAATGTGGCCATGGTGCTGAGCCTGCTGATGACGGTGGTGATGGCTCCCATGACCAGCTCCCTCGATATGCTGGGGTTGCAGCAGTCGGTCGGGGTGAGCGCCCGCGCCAACCAGGTGTTCGACTTCTTCCGCCACTTTGTACGCCTCGGCATGCTGAGCCTGCTTGGCAGTCTGCTCACCAGCCTGTTTGGCCCGCTGTTCGATCTGCTGGGCTTGCCCGCAGTGCTCTCTTTCATCCCCTCGGCCCTGATCGGCATGGGGCTGCTCTTTACTGTGCCGCTGGTGCTGGAGCGCGGCCTGACGCCGCCCCAGGCCATTCTGGTCTCTCTCAAGCTCTTTGCGCGCGGTTGGCCCAGCATTGTGCTGTTCCACGGCGTGATGACCGCGCTCTTCTTCCTGGCTCTGATCCCCATGGGGTTGGGGCTTATCTGGGTGGCACCGCTCTATTTCAACTGCAAGGGGATCCTCTATCGGGATCTCTGCGGGGTGGCGGTAGAGGTTAACGAGGTGACAGAAGGCCCCAACCATTTCAATGCATGATGCAAAAGGATGTTGAATGACCCGTCGATATGGAGTGACCAAGGCCTTGCGCCAGAGCCTGCTAGCCACTCTCTTGCTGCCAGGGCTGGCGCTGGCTGAGCCGGTGCTGGATCTGCAATACAGCACCTTCTACAGCCAGATGAAGACCTTTGCCAAAGGGGAGTTTGGTCACGCCAGACTGGGGTTTTATCTGACCGATCCGCAAAATGGTCAGCGCTGTGGCCTCACCTTTGCCCGGGTTGCAACCGACAGCAAGGAGGTCGCGGGCGAGGTAACGGTCGATAGCGAACTGCGCCTGCCGTTTGATGAGGATCTCAACCTCGACAAGGGGATCGTGACCGTCGGCCTGAAAGAAGATCACGCCACTTGCGATATGACGGTACAGGTGATGGCCGATGCGCCGAACGGGCCCGAACTGCCGCTGGCCGAGCTGGCGGCCCGTCAGCAGCAGATGCAGTCGCTGCTCGACAAGATGGCGGGCATGGTCGGCAAGCACTTCCTGCCGAAGATGGAAGGGGTGCGCATTACCCTGGTGCAGCAGAGCGGCACTGCTTATCTGATTGATGGTGCCCGTCAGGAGGCGCTGCCCTGGCAGGAAGGCCACCTGCTGCTGAGCAATGAGCAACTGGCCGCATTCGCCACTGGGCAACTGCGCCTGCATGGTGACGTGCTGCGACTGACCCCCTGGCTGCACAAAGGCTGAGGCCGATGGTGTTGTCACGTTGGTAACAGGCAGATAAAGAAAGCAAAAAGGAGCGATGATCGCTCCTTTTTTATTGCGTGGCGTTTGCCCTGTGAGCGCGGCTTAGCGCACTTCAATCACATCCAGCATGTCCATCTCGTCGATATCCAGCAGCGGCGCCTTTGGCATCTCGGGCGGATCAAACGCCTTGTCACCGCCATCGATGATGCCGGAGTCGCGGTTGATGCTCTTGAAGTCAAACAGCTTGTGGTCGAGCAGGTGGCTCGGGATCACGTCCTGAATGGCGGTGAACATGGTTTCGATACGACCGGGGAAGCGGCGATCCCAATCCTGCATCATCTGCTTGATGGCCTGACGTTGAAGGTTCTCCTGCGAGCCGCACAGGTTGCACGGAATGATGGGGAAGGCTTTGACGTCGGCGTAGCGGATCAGATCCTTCTCTTTGCAGTAGGCCAGCGGGCGGATCACCACGTTCTTGCCATCATCGCTCACCAGCTTGGGCGGCATGGACTTGAGCTTGCCACCGTAGAACATGTTGAGGAACAGGGTCTCGAGGATGTCGTCGCGGTGGTGGCCAAGGGCAATCTTGGTGCAACCCAGCTCTTGTGCGGTGCGGTAGAGAATACCGCGGCGCAGCCGTGAGCAGAGGGAGCAGGTGGTTTTGCCTTCCGGTACCTTCTCCTTGACGATGGAGTAGGTATCCTCTTCGACAATCTTGTACTCGATGCCGAGGGAGTCCAGATACTCGGGCAGCACATGTTCGGGGAAACCGGGCTGCTTCTGATCCAGGTTGACGGCAACCAGATCAAAATGGATGGGGGCGCTGGCTTTGAGGCTCATCAGTATGTCGAGCATACCGAAGCTGTCCTTACCGCCGGAGAGGCAGACCATGACCTTGTCGCCCTCTTCAATCATGTTGAAGTCGGCAATGGCCTGACCCACGTTGCGCCGCAGGCGCTTCTGCAGTTTGTTAAAACTGTATTTTTCTTTGGCGTTCAGCTCTTCTAGCATGCTCGTAAAACCCGGGACACAAATAAGCGCGTTATTATAGCCATGTCCCGGGGGAGGGCAAGGTGCCAAGCACCAGGCACCTTATGATTGATTGCGACGACTGTCGACCGGGCAGCTGTAGTCCGCCGGTTTGAGGATCAGGATGTCGCAGGATAGGCGGTCAATCACATGTTCGGCGGTATTGCCGAGCAAAGCGGCAGAAAGCCCGGTACGCCCGACGCATCCCATGATCATCAAGGTCGCCTTGAGCTCTTCGGCCATATCCGGCAACACCTCTTCCGGTAGCCCCTCTGCTACCCGGGTCCAGAGATGACCAATCCCGAACTTGTCGGCATGGCTGAGCAGCAGGCTTTCGTGGTGTTTGCGGATCGCCTCGTTGTAGGCGTTGGGATCAAACTCCGGCAGCTCGATGGCCACGTTGACCGGGGTGCCTGGGTAGGTGTTGACCAGATAGAGGTTGGAGCCCAGCAGCTCGGCGATGTCGCTCCCCTCCTGGGTGATCCGTTCGTTGAGCATTTTCTGATCCGGATCGTCGCTTGAACAGTTGATGGCAGCGATGATGTTGCCGCCCCGTTGCCAGTGACCCTCCTTGACCAGCAGCACCGGACAGGGGCATTTGCGCAGCAGGTGCCAGTCGGTGGGGGTAAAGATGAAGGTTTGCAGGAAGCTGTGATGGTGAGTGGCTTTGACCACCAGATCGTGGCGCTGCTCCAGCACTTCCTGAATGACACACTCGAAGGGACGATTGTGCCAGACCACCTTCACTTCACATTCGATCCCCTGTGCCCGATAGGGGGTCAGGATTTCGTCCAGCCACTCACGTCGCTGTGAAATGACGCCGTCGCGCATCTCTTGCCGCTCGTCCACCGAGAGCATGGCGGTCATTTCATACGAGAAGTCATAGATGGTGAGCAGCAGAGTCAGATGGGCGTTTTCGTCCAGCTCGGCGACTTTGACTGCCCGTTCGAGGGCGATTTGACGCTCCTCTTCTGGATTGATAACCACCAGAATATTCTGATATTTGACCATCTTCTCCTCCTTGGAAAAGTCCAATGACAGCAGAATCTTAGCCATTACAGCTTAGCGCAGGAGGAGGGTATAGGGAACGTACCGGATCACATTCCAGAGGAAAGGATCCGGCAGGGAAAGCGGGGTTTAAGACGTGTGCTCAGCCACAGGCTGGTCGGGTTGCACCGGCCATTATGCCCAAGGCACCCTGATCCAGCACGGTAATGTATTTGCCTTTGACGCTGATGAGACCGGACTTCTGGAAACGGCCGAGCAGACGACTGATGGTCTCGACGGTCAGCCCCAGATAGTTGCCAATATCGCCACGGGTCATGGAGAGACGGAACTCCTTGGCGGAGAAGCCGCGCTCGGAGAAGCGTACCGACAGATTGTGCAGGAAGGCGGCGAGGCGCTCTTCGGCATTTTTCTTGGAGAGCAGCAGGATCATCTCCTGATCGCCCATGATTTCATTGCTCATCAGACGCATGATCTGCTGGCGCAGCTTGGGCATCTTGCCGGAGAGATCGTCGAGTACTTCAAACGGGATCTCGCACACCATGGCGGTTTCCAGCGCCTGGGCGAAGGAGGGGTGGGCCTGCTTGTGGATGGCATCGAAACCGACCAGATCACCCGCGAGGTGGAACGCGGTGATCTGCTCATCCCCTTGCTCGGTGATGGTGTAAGACTTGATGGTCCCGGAACGGATGGCATAGAGCGATTTGAACTCATCGCCAGCCTTGAACAGCTCGTCACCCTTCTGGATAGGTTTTTTGCGCTCGATGATGCTGTCAAGCTGGTCAAGCTCATTGTCGTTCAAGGTAAATGGGATGCAGAGCTGACTGATGCTGCAATCCTGGCAATGAATTGCACAGCCACCGCTCTGGATACGTCTGCCAGGTTTCTTTTCCGGGATCATAGGCTCATACGAAGAATTGATTTATATCAAACAAGTTTACCATCAACTCATCCGTTTTGGATAGGGCTTCAAAAGGAAGCAATGCCAATCCAGAAGGTATGTACCCCGAACAAAATGAGCAGCAGGGCACCGCCAAGGCGCAAACTGCGAAGGGTGAGCCAGTATCTCAGGCGATCGGCAAGTCCCCCGAGCGCGAACAAGGTGGGCAGGGTGCCGAGACCAAAAAAGAGCATGATCAGCGCCCCGCCGCTGGCCGAACCGGCCGCCGCGCTCCAGGTCAGCATGGAGTAGACCAGCCCGCAAGGTAGCCAACCCCACACCATGCCAAAGGGCAGTGCCTGCACAGGTGAGGTGAAGGGGAGAAACTTGCCCGCCAGCGGTTTGATATGGGGCCAAAGTCTGGCGCCGAGCCGCTCCAGCAGCAAGATCCCTTGCCACCAGCCCGCCAGATAAAGGCCAAGCGCAATCATCAATAGCGCTGCCACGAGACGCAATCCGGCGATGGCGTGTTTGCCAGCGCCCAGCTCGCCGGTGGTCGCCAGCAGGCCGCCCACCAGTGCACCTGCAATCACATAACTCAGGATCCGGCCGAGGTTGTAGTTGAGCAGATAGGCAAGCCGCCCCCAGAAGTGTTGCTTGTTGGCTGGGATCGCCATGGAGAGCGCGGCGGAGACGCCACCGCACATGCCGATACAGTGGGCAGAGCCTGCCAGTCCGACCAGCAGGGCGCCGGCCAGATCAAGGTTGTGAGTCATGGTCAGCAGGCTTTACGGGTTTGCGGGTGGGTTGCTCTTCGTCAAACAGGATGTTGGAACCCTGGCGGTCGAGATCTTCAAACTGCTCGGAGCGAATGGCCCAGAAGAAGACGGCCCCGGCGATGATCACAAACAGGATAGCGATGGGGATCAGGACAAAAATTATATTCATGAGAGGTACCTTGGCGTTCATCCTTGGCAAGCATCCCCTATGGTAACCCTGTTTGGACAGGGGGCCAGCCGCTATCAGTGAGAAATGTGGCCTGCATCGGAGGCAGGCCACATTTTCAGCTATTTTCCGCCACCGGTCTTATCGGTTGAGGCGCATGGAGTTGGTTACCACGATGAGGGAGCTGAGCGACATGCCCGCCGCCGCCAGATAGGGGGGCAGCCAGCCGCAGGCTGCCAGCGGCAGCACCAGCAGGTTGTAACCGATGGACCAGGCGAAGTTCTCGATGATGATCTTGCGGGTACGCATTGCCAGCACTCTGGCCTCAAGCAGTCGGCTCAGGTCATCGGCCAGCAGGATGGCATCGGCGCTGTTTTTCGCCAGATCGGTGCCACCGGCCATGGCGAACGAGGCGTGCGCCCCTGCCAGTACCGGCGCGTCGTTGATGCCATCGCCCACCATGATGCTGATATCTCCCTGGGCTTCCCGGGCCTTGAGGTAGGCCAGCTTGCCATCGGGCGAGACCCCCTTGACCAGCTCATCCACTCCCAGCTCGTGGGCAATCTCGTCTGCCTGCAAAGAGCTGTCGCCAGTCAACACGGTAGTTTGCAGACCTGCCGCCTTGAATGCCGTGATCAGCGGCCTGGCATCGGGGCGCAGGGTATCTTCCAGATTGAAGCGGGCCAATACCTGCTGCTCGTCGGCCAGATAGATAGCCAGACCGCGGCCTTGCTCTTGCGCCGGATCCAGCCCAAGCCAGCGGGCACTGCCGATGCGGTAGCGTACGCCATCCACCAGCGCCGTGATGCCGTGACCGATGACAGGGGTGATCTCGCGGGCGGATGGCAACACGGCGATGCTGTCGGTGGGCAGCCGGAAGGCGCGGGCAATGGGGTGCTCGGATTGCGCTTCCATGGCCCGGGCGATGGCGAGGCAGTGCGCCTCGTCCACCTCTGCCAAGGTAGTTATGCCGGTCAGACTGATCTCACCTGTGGTCAGGGTACCGGTCTTGTCCATCACGATACGGTTGGCCTTGGTCAGCACGTCCAGCACATGACCACGGCGCAGCAGAATGCCGTTGCGGGTCAGATTGGCGGTGGCCGAGGTTAGCGCCGTCGGAGTCGCCAGCGACAGGGCACAGGGGCAGGTTGCAACCAGCACGGCGAGGGTGACCCAGAACGCCTGATCCGGTTGATGGAAGTGCCAGAAGGTCCAGACCGCGGCGGCAATGATCAGCAGCACCAGAATAAAGTGGCGCGACAGCTGATCCGCCATCTGGGCGATGGCCGGTTTGTCATCGAGGGCATGATCCTGCAGCCGCATGATCTGGGCGATCCGCGACTCTTCAATACGGTGGCTGACCCGGATCTGCAGCGGCGCATCCGTGTTGATGGTGCCGGCATAGACCTGATCACCGCGCTGTTTGAGCAGGGGCAGCTGCTCACCGGTCAGCATGGATTCGTTGAGGCTGGCTTGCCCTTCGACAATGATGCCGTCCGCTGGCAAGGTGGCGCCGGCCAGCACCCGTACCCGATCGCCGACCTGCAAGGTCTTGGCCGCTACCTCATGTTCCCCTTCATCATCGAGGCGGGTCGCCATGATGGGCACCAGTCTGGCCAGGTTGGAGCTCGATTCCGACGCCTTGCGCCGGGCCCGCAACTCGAGAAAGCGCCCCAGCAGCAGGAAGAAGACGAACATGGTGATGGAGTCGTAATAGACCTCACCGGTATTGAACACGGTGGCCCACATGGAGGCGATAAAGGCGCCAATCAGCGCCAGCGACACCGACACATCCATCGACAGGTGACCCTGTTTCAGGCTGCGCCAGGCACCCACGTAAAAGGGCTGGGCCGAGTAGATCATGATGGGGGTGGAGAGCAGCAGGCTTATCCACTTGAAGTAGACCATGAACTCATCTTCAACGCTGATGAAGAGATCCATATAAAGGGCCACGGCGCACATCATCACCTGCATTGAGCCAAGCCCCGCTAGTGCCAGCCGGAACATATAGCTGCGCACCTCTTTGGCGTAGAGCGCCTCCTGTTGATGGGTCTGGAACGGATAGGCACGATAGCCGATCTGGGCAAATCCCTTGAGGATGTCACTCAGGGAGAGCTGGTCCGGATCCCACTTGATGCGGGCCCGGTGGGTGGTGGTGTTGACATTGATGTAGCGCAGGCCGCCAAGGGTCATAAGGTGGCGCTCGATAAGCCAGGCACAGGCGGCGCAGGTTAGCCCTTCTACTGTCAGCTGGATTTCGCGAAGGGTGCCGTTGTCGGTGACAAAATCTTGTTGTACTTCTGCCAGATCGTAGTGGGTGAGGGCTGCCAGCTCCTCGGGTACCAGATCCCCCTTGGTACCGGGGGCGGTGCGGTGATCGTAGTAACTGGCGAGGCCGCACTCCATGATGGTTTCTGCCACAGCCTGACAACCGGGGCAGCACATGGGGCGAACAATCCCCTTTATCTCGAGGGCATAGCCACTATTAGCGGGTACCGGCTCGCCACAGTGAAAACAGGTGGTCATGCTTTATGTCCCCCTGAATGCAGAATGCAAGCTGCAGGGGCGGTGGCGAGAACCGGCTCGCCACAGTGAGAACAGCCGGTCATGGCTTAGCGTCCTTTCGGGTCGAGTTCGACAGGGGCCAGGGTGGGCAGCTGGACGGTCTCTTGCAATCGCCACTCGTGGTCAAAGGCATCGACCCGAATGTGCCACTTGCCGACCAGCAGCTTGTCGAAATGGAGGCGATAGGTGCCGCTCGCATCGGCGGTGATCATGTGTTCGCTGTCCTGACCGGCCAAGGTCGGATGGAACAATGAGAGATAGAGTGCTTGCCCGGCGGGAATGTCACCGCTGATGGGTTTGAGGGTCAGCTCGTTGCCGTTAACCTCCAGCCCAAAGCGGATATTGAGGGCTTCGGAGCGGTCAAACTTGCTCAAGTCCTGATTGATCTCTTTCCCTTGTTTGTAATAGTCCTCGGCCACCAGATTGACCCCATCCTTGCTGGCGATGATGGCGGTGGCGATACTGCCGACAACGGCGGCAGTGGGGAGGGCGATGATAAACCAGGGCCAGAATTGGCGATACCACGGTTTGGATAGAGATTGGGTCATGATTGCTACTGCCATGAAACGAATGATTAACGTGGGAGATGGTTTTTACGCAACACAAGATAACAAAAAGCCTCGAGGAGTCGAGGCTTTTTACTGTGTAATCACGTGTTTATCACATGTTACAAAATGACGGGCGAACCTTATTTGGCAGACTGTTGATGAGACAGGCTGTAAACGTAGGAGGCCAGCAGGTGAACCTTGTCCTCACCCAGAATATCTTTCCAGGCTGGCATCACGCCGTGACGACCGTGGGTGATGGTTTGCACCACCACTTCGCGGGAGCCACCGTAGAGCCAGGTGTTGTTGGTCAGATCTGGCGCGCCGACGGCAACACCGCCCTTGGCATCGGCCCCGTGGCAGGCAGCGCAGATGGCGAAGCGTGCTTCACCTTTCTTCGCTTCCACCAGGTCGACCTTACGACCGGAGAGGCTCAGCACATAGGAAGCCACTTCCTGAACGCCATCTTTGCCGAGGATTTCACCCCAGGCAGCCATGATCCCCTGGCGACCGCCCATGATGGTGGTCTTGATGTTCTCCGGCTGACCGCCCCATTGCCATTCACTGTCGGTCAGGTTCGGGAAACCACTGCCACCGCGGGCATCGGAGCCGTGGCACTGGGAACAGTTCTGCAGGAACAGACGCTGACCCACTTTCAGGGCTTCCGGATCCTTGGCGATCTCGGTGATGGCACGATAGGTTTTACCGTCCGCTTCATAGGTGAGTTCACGGAACTTGGCGCCGTAGATCTCGTCAGCCTTGGCGACCTCGCGGTCATACTCCACCGCGCGACCTTCCGCCTTGGCCGATTCGGTTGCAGCCTTGGACTCGGCCAGCGAGCGCACGTCCTGGTTGGAACTTTGCCAGCCCAACAGGCCTTTGAAGTTGCCAAGCCCCGGGAAGGCGACCAGATAGACCAGACCGGTGACGATGAAGAAGAGGAACATGTAAGTCCACCACTTCGGCAGCGGGTTGTTGATCTCCTCGATGCCATCGAAGGAGTGACCCATCGATTTGCCTTCTTCAACACCCATCTTGTCCTTGCGGCACCACATCAGCAGCAAGAAGCAGCCGAGGATGGTTCCCAGACTGATGACAGTCACAAAAATGCTAAACAGAGTGCTCATTATTGTTTCGCTCCTGCGTTCTTTTTATCAGCACCGGGTTGCTCATCATCGGCAAAAACCAGATTGGCAGCCTCGTCGAAAGAGGTCTTGCGGCGTTTGCTATAGGCCCAGACTATGATGCCAATCATGATGGCCATCAACAGCAAGGTATACAGACCGCGAAATGTGCCGTAGTCCATTTTCGCCTCCTTATTTCAGGGCATGACCCAGTGATTGCAGATAGGCCACCAGCGCATCCAGCTCGGTTTTGCCCTTGACGGCTTCGCCCGCACCCTGAATATCGGCGTCGGTATAGGGCACACCGAAGTGATCGCGGAACAACGCCAGCTTTTTGCCAGTCATCTCGCCGGTCAGCACATTGGTATCAAGCCAGGGGTAGGCGGGCATGTTGGACTCGGGTACCACATCGCGCGGGTTGATCAGGTGAACCTTGTGCCACTCATCGGAGTAGCGGCCACCGACACGGGCCAGATCCGGACCAGTACGCTTGGAGCCCCACAGGAAGGGGTGCTCCCAGACGCTCTCACCGGCGACCGAGTAGTGACCGTAACGCTCGGTTTCGGCACGGAACGGACGGATCATCTGACTGTGGCAGTTGGTGCAGCCTTCGCGAATGAAGATGTCGCGTCCTTCCATCTGCAGAGCTGTGTAAGGCTTGAGGCCCTCCACCGGCTCGGTGGTTTGCTTTTGGAAGAACAGCGGAGTGATTTCAACCAAGCCCCCCAGACTGATGGCGAAGATGATGCCGACCACCAGCATGGGAACGCTTTTTTCAAATATTTCGTGACGGTTATTGTTGCTCATGGGTTGACCTCTTCAATCATGCTGGCTGGGCGACAGGTTCCAGAGAACCTTTGGGCGCAGTGATGGTGCGATAGGCGTTGTAAGCCATCAGCAACATACCGGTGACGAAGAAGCAGCCTCCCAGGAAGCGCACGAAATAGAAGGGATAGGATGCCTGCAGCGCTTCAACGAAGCTGTAGGTCAGGGTGCCGTCTTCGTTGACTGCACGCCACATCAGGCCCTGCATCACGCCGGAAATCCACATGGCAACGATGTAGAGCACGGTACCCACGGTCGCCAGCCAAAAGTGCACGTTGATCAGCTTGACGCTGTACATCCGGCCCTGGCCGAACAGGTTCGGGATCAGGTGATAGACAGCACCGATGGAGACCATGGCAACCCAACCCAGCGCACCGGAGTGCACGTGACCGACGGTCCAGTCGGTGTAGTGGGAGAGGGCGTTGACAGTTTTGATCGCCATCATCGGGCCTTCGAAGGTCGACATGCCGTAGAAAGAGAGGGAGACGATCAGGAAGCGCAGGATGGGGTCATAACGCAGTTTGTGCCAGGCACCGGAGAGGGTCATGATGCCGTTGATCATGCCGCCCCAGGAGGGGACAAACAGGATCAGGGACATCACCATGCCGAGGGACTGAGCCCAGTCAGGCAGTGCGGTGTAGTGCAGGTGGTGCGGACCGGCCCAGATATAGAGGGAGATCAGCGCCCAGAAGTGCACGATGGAGAGGCGATAGGAGTAAACCGGACGACCGGCTTGCTTGGGCACGAAGTAGTACATCATCCCCAGGAAGCCGGCGGTCAGCAGGAAGCCTACCGCGTTGTGGCCATACCACCACTGCACCATGGCGTCCATTGCGCCGGAGTACATGGAGTAGGACTTCATGCCGGAGAGCGGCACTTCCATGTTGTTGACAATGTGCAGCACCGCGACAGTGATAATGAAGGCGCCGAAGAACCAGTTCGCCACATAGATGTGGGAAGTGGTGCGCTTCATCAGGGTGCCAAAGAAGACGATGGCATAGGCGACCCATACTACTGTGATGGCGATATCAATCGGCCACTCCAGCTCGGCATACTCTTTGGCGGAGGTGTAACCCAGCGGCAGAGAGATGGCGGCAGAGAGGATGATCGCTTGCCAGCCCCAGAAGACGAAGGTTGCCAGCGGGCCGCCAAACAGTCTGGTTTGACAGGTGCGCTGCACCACGTAGAACGAGGTGGCCATCAGTGCACTGACGCCGAAGGCGAAGATCACTGCGTTGGTATGGAGGGGCCGCAGACGACTGTAAGTCAGCCACGGGGTCTCGAAGTTGAGGGCAGGCCAGATCAACTGGGCTGCGATCAGTACGCCAACCGACATGCCGACAATTCCCCAGACAATCGTCATGACGGTAAACTGGCGAACAACGGTGTAGTTGTACTCAGGATGGTTAGTTGTATGGCTCATCGTTATATTCCGCTTCCGATGCTGCTGTTGTTTGGTTTTGTATCCGGAGAACCGGACTGGCTTCATCAGCCACCGCCGACCAGTTGTTAACATCTGTTAACGAAAGGAAAAGCAAAAGATGGCTAAATGAAAACTTCATGGGAATGATACTGAACTGACAGGTAAAATAACAGTATAAACAGTGATATATTTGGCTCCGTCCGGTCTCGTTATGGCGGTTTTTTACCTTGTTCGAGATCACAAAAAACCATTTTAATTGCATCTTAATCGGGCTGTTTTTGATGAAAGAGAGACTTACCGCACGTAAAGTTTTGCACCTCGCTCTGGTGCTGGCGTTGTTGCTGGCGCTGATTGCCTATCGCACCTGGTTTTCGGCCGATAGCAGCGTGCCCGCAGGCCAGACAAAAGATCAGATTTGTGATCTTTCCCACACCCCTTGCAGTGCGCTGATTGGTGACAAGCCGCTCACCGTGGCCATCAAGGAATTACCGCTGCGCGCCGAACATGATTTTGCCATCGCTATTACCGGCGGCGATCCGTCCATCAAACCGGTGAAAGCGATACTCGAAGGCAAAGATATGTTTATGGGCACCATTCCAGTGAGCTTTGAACAAATAGACGGACAGTGGCAGGGGGTGACCCAGGTGGGGAGCTGTACGTCACCCGTCATGGTCTGGCTGTTAAATATCGAGTGGAGTAATGGTCAACGCCAGCAATTGGCGCTTTCCGTTGCCCGGGAATAACGGCGCAAGGGGTGGGGAGTGGAAAAAATATTTGAAATTTCCCGGACAGGCGTTACCTTCCCCAAACCATCAGGGAGTGAAGCTCATTTAATCATGATTGAAAAACAACCGTTTTATTGCACCCTCAACCAGCAGGTCAAGGCGCTGCTGGAGGGAGAAACCGATCTGATTGCCAATCTGGCCAACCTCTCCGCACTGCTCAATCAGGAATTGACGGAGATCAACTGGGTCGGTTTTTATCTGTTGCAGGGTGAGACCCTGGTATTGGGGCCATTTCAGGGCAAACCGGCCTGCGTGCGGATCCCGGTCGGCCGCGGGGTGTGTGGTACGGCAGTGGCAGAGGGGAGAACCCAGCTCATTGACGATGTCCACCAGTTCGACGGTCACATCGCTTGCGATGGTGCTAGCAACTCGGAAATCGTGATCCCGGTGCGTCGTGGTGGCGAGATCATCGGGGTGCTCGATATCGACAGTCCGATTTTTAACCGTTTCGACCAGCAAGACCGGATTGGACTCGAAGAAACGGTGCAAATTTTGGAAAGCATGCTCTAAGTCATTGCTAGATGGTTCGCAAAAGGCCCCAAGCTCTCTATAATGGGGCCTTTGTTGTGCTCGGGACGTGCCCGTGCGTTTATATGAAAGCCAAGGTTATACATGGAAAACACTGAGAAGCTGAAGAACAGTAAAGAGATCGTTGCCTACCTGGTCGAGAAATTCCCGGCCTGCTTCGTTGCTGAAGGAGAGGCCAAGCCGCTCAAGATTGGCATCTTCCAGGATTTGGCCGAGCGTCTTGCTGACGATGCCAGAGTATCCAAGACCATGCTGCGTTCCGCACTGCGTCAATACACCTCCAGCTGGCGCTACCTGCACGGTCTCAAAGCTGGCCAGGCTCGCGTTGATCTGGATGGCAATCCGGGCGAGCTGCTGACCGAAGAGCACATCGAACACGCCAAGCAAGCGCTGAAAGAGAGCAAAGAGCGTGTATTCGCCAGCCGTCGTACCAATACCAAAGAGAAGGATGAGAAGGCCAAGAAGCCCCGCCGTCCTGCTCCTCGCAAGTCCGAAAAGGCGGATGTCGCCGCCAAGCCAAAGGCTCAGGAAAAAGCGCATGTTGTCGATGCTCCGCTGGTCAAGGTGGATGCCGCTACCCTGAAAGTGGGTCAGGGTGTGCGTGTCGTCATGGGTAAATCCCCGGTTGCAGCCACCATCAAGGAAGTGACCAAGGATGATGTACAGGTCCAGCTGCAGACCGGTATGACCCTGCGGGTCAAATCAGAGCACTTGGTTCTCTAAGGAGACAAATGTTGAAGCATGGCGTAATTCGTTTTTCCCTCGTTGCCTGTAGCCTGGCGTTTATCGGGTTTGCGCAGGCCATCGAGCCGGTGCTCAAGGAGAGTGATTTGCCTGTGTTGGCTCAAGAGAGCCAACATGCTACGGCCAGCAAGCGAATTACCAATCTGTTTACCCGCTCGCACTATAAACAGTTCAAGCTGGACGATGCCTTCTCCTCGGTAATTTTCGATAAATATCTGGAGAATCTGGACTACAGCCGCAACCTGTTTTTGGCCTCTGATATCAGCCGTTTTGAAAAATATCGTAACGGTTTTGACTCCGACCTCGAAAGGGGACGTTTAGCTCCCGCCTACGAGATGTTCAACCTGAGTCAGCAGCGGCGTTATGAGCGGTACGAATACGTCCTCAAACTGCTTGATACTCCTTTCGATTTTACTCAGACCGACAACTATGTGTTTGATCGGGAAGGGGCGGCTTGGCCCAAAGATGAAGCAGAGCTCAACGAGCTATGGCGTCAGCGAGTCAAGTTCGATGCTTTGAGCCTCAAACTCAGTGGCAAGGAGTGGCCCGAGATCAAGGAACTGCTTGGCAAACGTTACAACAATGCGATCAAGCGGATGTCCCAGACCGAGAGCGAGGATGTCTTTCAGCTCTTCATGAACTCTTTTGCTCGTGCCATTGAACCGCACACCAGCTACCTCTCACCGCGCAGTGCCGATCGTTTCAATGCCGAGATGAACCTCTCGCTGGAGGGGATAGGTGCCGTGTTGCAGGCGGAAGATGACTTTACCGTCATCCGTTCTCTGGTGCCCGGTGGCCCGGCTGCCAAATCCAACCACTTGAAGCCCGATGACAAGATCACCGGGGTAGGGCAGGAAGATGGCAAGATTGTTGATGTGATTGGCTGGCGTCTTGATGACGTGGTCGAACTCATCAAGGGGCCCAAGGGGAGCAAGGTCAAGCTGGAGATCCAGCGCGGCAAGGGCGCAACCGCCAAGACCGAGCAGATCGAGCTGACCCGCGACAAGGTGCGCCTTGAAGATCGTGCCGCCAAGTCGAAGGTGATCACCGCCGAAGGCAAGAAGATTGGTGTCATCGAGATCCCGAGTTTCTACGTCAATCTGCATGATGACGTGATCAAGGAGCTTTCCAGCCTGAACAAGAAGAAGATCGAAGGTCTGATCATTGATCTGCGCGGTAACGGCGGCGGCGCCTTGACCGAGGCGTCTGCCCTGAGCGGACTCTTCTTTGCCAGCGGCCCAGTGGTGCAAATTCGTGATCATATGGGTCGTATCACGGTCAACGGTGACGACGATGGCAACGTCTATTACGGCGGTCCCATGTCGGTGCTGATCGACAGATACAGTGCCTCGGCCTCCGAGATCTTCGCTGCTGCCATGCAGGATTATGGTCGCGCCTTGATCCTGGGGGAAAACTCCTTCGGCAAGGGAACGGTGCAGCAGCATCGCAGTCTCGCCAAGGTCTATGACTTCTACGAGCAGCCGCTGGG
>NZ_JBODRQ010000066.1:0-19373 GCF_050633025.1 Aeromonas sp. | reverse complement strand
CGCTGGCTGCTCAGCAGCAGCCGTTTGCCATCGGCGCTGAAGGCTTGCGGCAGATCGGTGCGTGAATCGCGGGTTAGGCGCACCATCTCGCCGCCGCTGGCAGGCACCACGAACACATCTTCGTTGCCTTAGAGATTGGCGGCAAAGGCGAGCTGTTTGCCATCCGGCGACCAGATTGGCCGCTGGCTCAGGTAGTCGCTGCCGGTGAGCGCCGTGGCGGGGCCACCCTCGGCACTGGCGACAAAAATGCGCCCCTGCCAGGTGAAAGCAAGCTGCTTTCCATCGGGGGATAGGGCGGGCTCGCGCAGCCAGAGTGCATCGGCGGCAACACTGGCAGGCAGCCAGAGCAGGATTGGCGAGAACAGCAGGGTGGCGAGGCGGCACGAAGAGCGCATGGCATGATCCTGTCGGGGAGTGTTATCTTCTCCGATCATTGCCTTGGGTGCCAGCGCGATAATTTTTGGTATCCTTTTGTTTTTACTGTTAATTACCAATGCTAAATGACGGCGTCCAAGGAAGATGGCCTGGCTGCGGCAAGATATGTTTTGCCGGGCATATTGAGTATTGATGGCGATCCAATATCATGGCGCTCGCTCGCCGCTCGGCGGGCATCGTTCAGATGATCTGGTAACAAGAAAAGCCCGCACCAGAGGCTTGTCGAGGGATGGAATGAGAGCCGTATTACTGTGTTTGTTGGGGCTTTGGCCCGCATTGAGTTTTGCCTTGACCGAAAAAGCCGATTTGGTGGTGGTCAAGAAGTCGACCTATAGCCTGACCCTGATGAAGGATGGCAAAGAACTGAAGCGCTACTGGATTGCTCTGGGCCCGGCGCCCAAGGGGCACAAGCAGCAGGAAGGGGATCAGCGTACGCCGGAAGGGCGCTACACCCTGGATTACAAGAAGAGCAACTCCGGCTTTTATAAAGCGATACATATCAACTACCCGAATCTGGACGATATCAAGCGCGCCAATGAGTTGGGGGTGAACCCGGGTGGCATGATCATGATCCATGGTCAGCTTAACCGGATGGGTAACCGTCGGGTACAGCCCTCCAACTGGACCAACGGTTGTATTGCGGTACTTAACCACGAGATGGATGAGCTCTGGAATGCCATTGACCCGGGTACGCCCATCGTCATCGAGCCCTGATCCGTACAACGGGGGGCCTTGTCGGCAGACAAGGCCCCCCGTTCTATTCTGGTTGTGATCCCCTTTAACGGATGTCTTTTTGAGACATTCGCATTGTTGTGAATGTCACTTCAAAAAAGGCCTGCAAATGGTGAGGATATGGGCTCTATCCGTGAAGGAGTGTCCCATGTCTTTGATCGAAACCTGTCAGCGTATCGTGCGCGATCCCCATCTCTCCGCCGCCCAGAAGAGCCACGCGCTGGCGCTGGCCGCCGAGAATGCGTTGCCCTACCCCGACCTGCCTGCCGCAGTCGCCGAGGCGATAGCGAAGGGATTCATATGCGACATGTTCGAAGGGCATGCCCCCTACAAGCCGCGCTATGTGTTGCCGGACTATGAAAAATTCCTGAGTCAGGGCTCTGCCTGGCTGGAGCTGGCAGCGCCACAGGATTTCGACGAGGCGCTCAACGCGTTGCGCATCCTCTATCACCACGTCCCCTCCGTCACCGGCATGCCGGTCTGGCTGGGTCGGCTCGACCAGCTGTTGCTCCCCTTTGTCGGCGAACTGGATGACGAGACCCTCTATCGCAAGCTGAAGGGGTTCTGGGTCTATCTGGATCGGGTGCTGCCGGACGCCTTCATGCACGTCAACATAGGCCCCGATGACAACCGCATCTGCCGTCTGATCCTGCGCATCGACAACGAGCTCAAGCAGGTGGCGCCGAACCTCACCTTCTTCCACGATCCGGAGCAGACCCCGGACAGCCTGCTGCTGCAAGCGGTGAAGAACATCGCCGAGTGCAGCAAGCCGCACATCGCCAACTACCCGATCCATCGCGATACCTTCGACAACCGTGGTTTTGGCATCGTCAGCTGCTACAACGCCCTGCCGCAGGCCGGTGGCGCCAATACCCTGGTGCGCATCTCCCTCAAGCGGGTCGCCGAGCAGTGTCAGGGGATCGATGACTTCCTCGGTTGCCTGTTGCCCCATTACTGCCGTCTGGCCTCCCAGCTGATCGAAGCGCGGGCTGCTTTCCTCCATGATGAGTCCGGTTTCTTCGACAGCTTCCTGGTGAAAGAGGGGCTGCTGGATGAGGATCGTTTCGTCCCCATGTTCGGCATCTACGGCATGGCGGAAGCGGTCAATATCCTGATGGATAAAGAGAATCTGCCGGATCGTTATGGTCACGGCGAGGAGGCGAACCAGCTTGGCTATCGCATCTCGGCCCAGCTCTCCGCCTATGTGACCACGACCCCGCAGACCCATGCCTGGTGTGGCCGCGCTTTGTTGCATTCGCAAGGTGGCCTCAGCATCGATGTGGCTGTTACCCCGGGGGTGCGCATTCCCTACGGGCAGGAGCCGGATCCGGCCAGCCATGTGCTGGCGCTGGCGCCGCACCACACTTATTACCATTCGGGGATCAGCGAGATCCTCACGCTGGATCCCACCATCCGCCAGAACCCGCAGGCGCTGTTGCAGCTCTGCAAGGGGGCGCTCGCCATCGGTATGCGCGAGTTCACCGCCAACGTGGCCGACAGCGATCTGGTGCGGGTGACCGGCTACATGATCCGCAAGAGCGACGTGGCCCGCTTCGCAGAGGAGGGCTCGCGCTTGCAGACAACCTGTCTCGGTGCCGAGGCGAGTGAAGTGACCGCCATTCGTCAGCGAGCTCCGCGAGTGGTCGCCCACGAATCGACCATCTGCGAATATTGAGTTCGCACCGATGGCTGATGTTTTGCCAACACGCAGCGCCCTGGTAAGCAGGGTGCTGCCGTTCTCCTGTGTCGACGGGCCGGGCAACCGGCTGGTGCTGTTTCTGCAGGGCTGCAACTTCCGCTGTCCCGGCTGCCACAACCCGCACACCATAGGTCTGTGCGACGATTGCGGCGATTGCTTCGCGGTCTGCCCGAGTGGCGCCCTCACCATGAGCGAGGGCAAGGTTCATTGGCAGGAGGCGCTCTGCACCGACTGTGACGCCTGTCTGGAGGCCTGCCCGCGCAGCGCCAATCCCAAGACCGCCACCATGTCGGTGGCTGAGGTACTGACTCTGCTGCGCCGCTACGGCCCGCTGCTCAGCGGGATCACCGTCTCCGGCGGCGAGGCGACCACCCAGCTCCCCTTCGTGGTTGCGCTGTTTACCGCCATCAAGGCCGCGTCGGATCTGGCCCATCTTACTTGCCTGCTCGACAGCAACGGCTCGCTGGCCGAAACCGGCTGGCAGCGGCTATTGCCGGTGCTCGACGGCGTCATGCTCGATCTCAAGGGGTGGCGCGACTCGGTGCATCACACCCTGACCGGCTATGGCCGCGAACGGGTGCTAGGGTCGCTGGTGCTGCTGGCACGCCACGGCAAGCTGACCGAACTGCGGCTGCTCCATGTGCCGGGCAAGAGCGATTTTCTGGATGCGAATGGTGAGCTGGACGCAGATCTCGCCACGTTTTTGCAGCAGCTTGGGCCTGTGCCCATTCGCCTCAACGGCTTTCGCCACCACGGGGTGCGGGGGGAGGCGGCGCAATGGCAAGAGGCTAGTCAAACCGAGCTGGAACAGCTGGCCAGCCGTTTGCGCGTAGCGGGATTGGGGCCGATCTCACTGCCCGCCCTGATGCGCTGAGTGGCTGCGTCATCCTGTGACCGTCATGGCGTGAGGAGTGGCATGAAAAGGCCGCAACTGTGATTTCTGTCTATTGGAGGGGGCGAGAACGGCGGCTAGAATAATGGCCATTTTCTTCCCCCTCAATGACAGATAATCATGAGTGAAAGCAAGGCGTTATATCGGGTTCAGTTTATTTGCCATAGCGAGCGCTACGAAGTGTATGTGCGCGAGGTGAATCAGGGTCAGCTGTTCGGCTTTATCGAGATCGCCGACTTCGTGTGGGACAACCACACGGCGCTTATCGTCGATCCCAGTCACGAGAAGCTCAAGAGCGAATTTGCCGATGTGCGCCACACCCTTATTCCCATGCATCAGGTGCTGCGCATCGATCAGGTGAAAAAGCAGGGGGCAGCCCGCATCACGGAACTGGGCAATAACGTCGCCTCCTTCCCCAGTCCCATCTATACCAAACGCCCCTGATGGCAGGGCCGCCCGGTTCAGGGCGGCGTCAACTCCCGGCCCAGTTGCAGGATCCGCTGGCGGAACCAGTGACGGGCCGAACCATCACCGGCCGGGCCATACCAGACCAGACTGTGACTCACCTTGCCGTAATCGAACGGTGCCGGACGCATCAACAGATCCGGCTGACTGGCCATGCAGGCCGCCCAGCCACCGATGGCGGTGAGGATCAGGTCGGTTTGAGGCAGCAGGGCTGCTGCGCTGGCAAAATCGGGCAGGGTGGCGCCAATCTGGCGACGCACCTGCTGCTGGGCCAGGCTCTGCTCGAAGAAGGGGTTGGCCAGCTCCTGATCCCGGATGGCGATATGGCGCCAGCTCAGGTAGGCATCGAGATCCCAAGGCGTGGTTAGCGCGGGGTGGTCTTTGCGCAGCAGGCAGACCAGTTTTTCTTCCCGCAGAGTCTCCCACACCAGCCCGGGCTGGCGCGGTAACGGCTGGCTCTGATCATGGGGCAGGATCACGAAGTCGAGTTTGCCCGCTGCCAGCGCCTCCAGTCCCTGCTCATCCTTGTTCCAGATCTCCGGCACCATGCCCGGCACTTCTTTCATCAGCTGACCCAGAATGGGGCCCACCGGCCAGGTCATCACGCTCTCGCGCAATCCCAGCCGCAAGCTGCCCTGCCACTGTTGGGGGTTGAAGGCATTCTGGCGAGTGAGGCCGTTCAGCTCCCCCAGTAGTCGATGCAGGGTGGGAGCCAGTCGCTCGGCCATGGGGGTGAGCAGCAACTGGTTACCCTGACGGTAGAGCAGTTGATCCCCCAGCAGATCCCGCAGCTGGTTGAGGGTTTTGCTGACGGTGGAAGGTGTGGTGCAGAGCCGCTCGGCGGTGCGGGTGACGCTCTGGTTGTCGAGCAACAGGTGCAGGGTGACCAGATGGCGACCTCCCAGCCGAGAGAGAGCGATCAGATCCATAGTGGCTCCTGAAATTGATGAAGATAAACAGGCTTGGAATCAGGGAGATTCAGCGTGACCTGCTGGCATTCTCTCACAGCAGGGGGAGGGTGAGCAGACTCCTCAAGAGGTGACTGCGAACGCAACAGACAAAAAAGCCCCACCAAAGCGGGGCTGATGCGGATTAGCCCTTGAGCACCGCGGCCATGGCGTCAGCCACATAGTCGACGTTGCGGCTGTTGAGGCCCGCCACGCACATGCGGCCGGAGCGCACCAGGTAGACGGCGAACTCTTCGCGCAGTCTGTCAACCTGCTCCGGGGTGAAGCCGGTGTAGCTGAACATGCCGCGCTGGTTGATGAAGTAGCTGAAATCGCGGCCCGGCACCTTGGCGCTCAGCACCTCGAACAGCTTCTGGCGCATGGCCTTGATGCGGGTGCGCATCTCGGTCACTTCATCGACCCACATGGTGTGCAGCTCGGGTTGGCTCATCACAGCCGCGGTGATCTGGCCGCCGTGGGTGGGCGGGCTAGAGTAGTTGCGACGCACGGTGGCCTTCATCTGACCCAGCACCCGGCTCGCCTCTTCGGCATCCTGGCAGATGACCGACAGGCCGCCGCAGCGCTCGCCGTAGAAGGAGAGGTTCTTGGAAAACGAGTTGCTGACGAAGAAGCTGACGCCGGCAGCCACCATGGCGCGAATGGCGTAGGCATCCTCTTCCAGTCCATCACCGAAGCCCTGATAGGCGATGTCCATAAAGGGGATCAGGTTCTTCTCGACCACCAGCGCGATCACCCTATCCCACTGGGCACGGGAGAGATCCACCCCGGTAGGGTTGTGGCAGCAGGGGTGCAGCAGCACGATGCTCTTCGCCGGCAGGCTGCTCAGGCAGTCGATCATCGCATCGAACTGCACGCCGCCGGTGGCCGCATCGTAGTAGGGGTAGTCATGCACCTTGATGCCGGCTCCCTCGAACATCGCCTTGTGGTTGTCCCAGGTCGGATTGCTGACCCACACCTCGGAGGTCGGGAAGTAGCGCTTGAGCAGATCGGCGCCGATCTTCAGCGCGCCTGAGCCGCCGATGGTCTGGATGGTGGCGATACGTCCCGCCTTGACCGCTTCATGGTCGGCACCAAACAGCAGGTGCTGCACTGCAGTGCGGTAGTTGGCGGCACCCTCCATCGGCTGGTAGGGACGCGGCGCCGGGGCGGCAGCGCGCTGCGCTTCGGCCTGCTGCACCGACGGCAGCAGCGGAATGCGGCCCTGCTCGTCGTAATAGAGGCCGATCCCCAGGTTCACCTTCTGCTCGCGGGTGTCTTTGTGGAAGGTCTCGACTAGCGTCAGGATGGGGTCGCCAGCATAGGCATCGACGTGTTCAAACATGGGGGATCCTTGAAATTGACTGTCCAGTAAAACCGGCGGTCAGCCGGGCTGGACATCATGGCGTAAAGCCGGCGAGGGCTCAAGTCTGAAAGGGCGGGGGCTGGTGGGCCTGCGCCGCCCAGCCGTAAACGGGATGATGCGGGGCTGCCCGCAGCCCCATTCTCAGGCCTTACTTCAGATAGGATCGCAATACCCGCACTACTTGATCCAGATCCTCCAGCCGCTCGGCGTGGGTCGCCTCTTCGGCGCCCAGGTGTTCGCGCATGTGCCCCTCCAGCACCTCCAGCATCAGGCCGTTGACGGCGCCGCGGATGGCGGCGATCTGCTGCAGGATGGCGCTGCAGTCGCTCTCCTGCTCCAGCGCACTCTCCAGTGCACCGGCCTGTCCCTTGATGCGGCGCACCCGTGCCAGCAGCTTCTTCTTGTCGTGGATGGTGTGTGACATGCAGGATCCTCTCGATCAATAAAACTATACTGGGGTATAGTATATTGCATTGTCGTTCTCAGGAGAAATCCATGTCATCCCTCGCTCAATCCCACTGTCATCAACCCGTCATCCACGAGGGCAATCCGCTGGCCGAACAGAAGACCCGCTGGGCCGTATTGTTGACCGTCATCATGATGGTGGCGGAGATTGGCGGCGGCTGGTTCTACAACTCCATGGCGCTGCTGGCCGATGGCTGGCACATGAGCTCTCACGCGCTGGCGCTCGGTCTCTCGGTGCTGGCCTACCGCGCCGCCCGCCACTTTGCCCGCGACCACAGATTCAGCTTCGGCACCTGGAAGATCGAGGTGCTGGGTGGCTTCACCAGCGCCCTGTTGCTGGTGGGAGTGGCCGGGTTGATGCTGTTCGAGTCGGTGTTCCGGCTGCTCGATCCCAGCCCGATCCACTATCAACAGGCGATCGCTATCGCGCTGGTGGGGCTGCTGGTAAACCTCGCCTGTGCCTGGCTGCTCAAGGATGATCACGGCCACCATCACCACGGCCATGGACATGACCACCATCATGAGCATCACGACCACGATCATCATCATGACCATGACGATCACCACGGCCATCAGGATCTCAATCTGCGCGCCGCCTATATCCACGTGCTGGCGGATGCGGCCACTTCCGTGCTGGCGATTCTGGCGCTGGTAGGGGGCATGCTGTGGGGCACTGACTGGCTGGATCCGCTGATGGGCATAGTGGGTGCCGGGCTGGTGGCTGTGTGGGCCTGGGGTCTGCTGCGCGACTCCGGTCGGGTGCTGCTGGATGCCGAGATGGATGCCCCGCTGGTGGCGGAAATCCGCGAGGTGATTGCCGAACTGCCACAGACCGAGATCCGCGATCTTCACGTCTGGCGGGTAGGGCAGCAGCAGTATGCCTGCGTGCTCTCTCTGCTGATGGTCAATCCGCTACCGGCGCAGCAGATCCGCGAGCGGCTGGCGATCCATGAAGAGCTGGTGCATGTGACCATCGAGATCGCCAGCGAATAGATAAGGAGGTTGTGGGAGATTCCACCGAGACGGTTGTGTCTCTTTTGAATCCCTTATTGCTGGAGCTGGCCCCGTTTGGATTTTTGTTGGTTGAGTATGTGATGGGGTGGTGATGACTCTTCTTGATCAGCAGATGAGATATATGCAGAATGCAAATGGAAATGGTTATCACTCTGCATAGTAACTCAAGGAATGGATGATGAAAATTAAGATGTTGGGACTGGCTTTCTCTGCGTTGGCGGCTCAGTCGGCATTGGCGGCCGGGGAAGTGAATGTCTACTCCAACCGGCAGGATGAGCTGATCAAGCCCATCATCCAGCAGTTCGAGAAGGAATCTGGCATCAAGGTGAACGTGGTGTTCGCCAAAGAGGGGTTGAACGAGCGTCTGGAACGGGAAGGCAAGCTCTCTCCGGCCGACCTGATGCTGACCGTCGATATCAGCCGTCTGACCGATCTGGTGGACAAGGGGCTGGTGCAGCCGGTGGACAGCAAGATCCTGCAGGAGAACATCCCCGCCATCTATCGTGATCCGGAGAATCGCTGGTTCGCCCTGACCACCCGGGTTCGCGCCATCTACTCCAGCAAGGATCGCCTCGGCAAGCAGGGCACCATCAGCTACGAAGATCTGGCCAAACCGGAATTCAAAGGGAAAATCTGCACCCGCAGCGGCAAGCATGAGTACAATGTGGCGCTGGTCTCCTCCATGATTGCCCATCACGGCATGGCCGAGACCAAAACCTGGCTGGAAGGGGTCAAGGCCAACCTGGCGCGCAAGCCGCAGGGCAACGACCGGGATCAGGTCAAGGCGATCAAGGATGGTATCTGTGAGGTGTCGCTCGGCAACAGCTACTATCTGGGCGCCATGTTGAAAGATCCTGCTCAGAAGTCCTGGGCGGATGCGGTCTATATCAACTTCCCGAACCAGGCTGACCGCGGTGCCCACGTCAACGTGAGCGGCGTGGCCATGACCAAGTATGCCAAAAACAAGGCCGAGGCTCAGAAGCTGATGGAGTTTCTGGCTGGCGACACCGCCCAGCACATGTATGCGGACGTGAACGCCGAATATCCGGTCAAGGTCGGAGTCGAGCCTTCCGCCATGGTCAAGTCCTGGGGCAGTTTCAAGTCTGACGCACTACCGGTCAGCGATTACGCCAAGCACCGCAAGGACGCCTTGCAGTTGCTGGATGAAGTGAAGTTCGACTTGTAATCAGATGGGGCCAACGGCCCCATCAACATCTGTGGTCTCATGAAAAATTTTGGATGGATTACCGGCAGCTGGGCCATCGCCCTGCTGCTGGGTTTACCGGTTATTGCCCTGCTTTTCTCTGCCTTCTCGGCTGAGGGAGATCTCTTTCGCCACCTCGCCGATACCGTGCTGTTCGACTATCTGGGCAATACCCTGGGGCTGGTGGTCGGTGTGGTACTGCTCAGCCTGCTGTTCGGGGTGCCTACCGCCTGGCTGGTGGCCATGTGCCAGGTGCCGGGGCGCCGTGCTCTGCAGTGGGCCTTGATGCTGCCGATGGCCATGCCCTCCTATATCGTCGCCTACGTCTATACCGACCTGCTCGACTATTCGGGCCCGCTGCAGGCCGGGTTGCGCGCCCTCTTTGGCTGGAACAGTCCGGCCGATTACTGGTTTCTGGCCATTCGCTCCCTTGGCGGCGCCGCCTGGGTGCTGGCACTGGTGCTGTTCCCCTACGTCTATCTGCTGACCCGCGCCTCTTTTCTCGAGCAGTCGGTCAGCCTGATCCACTCCAGCCGCCTGCTCGGCTGTACCCCGTGGCAGAGCTTTCGCCGCCTCAGTCTGCCGCTGGCGCGCCCCGCCATCATGGTGGCGGTATCGCTGGTGGCCATGGAGACGCTGGCCGATTTCGCCACCGTCCACTTCTTTGCCATCAACACCCTGACCACGGCGGTCTACGACACCTGGCTCGGTTACGGCAGTCTGGCCACCGCGGCCAAACTCTCCTGCCTGATGCTGCTGGCGGTGGTGCTGCTGATCGCGCTGGAGCGCCGTTCGCGCAGCAGGCAGCAGGTGTTCCAGAAGTCGATGGGCCATGAGCAGCCGCTGCGCTATCCGCTCAAGGGGATGAGTCGTTGGCTGGCCGGTCTCTGGTGCTGGGGGCTGGTACTGGCCGGTTTCGGCCTGCCGTTCGTCATCCTGCTCGATTACGGGGTGCGCTACTTCGAACTCTCTTGGACGCCGGAGTTTGTCCGCTTCGCCGGCAACAGCTTGGCTATCTCGGCGCTGACCGCTCTGCTGGCGATGGGGATCGCCCTGCTGCTCGGCTTCTTCCGTCGTCTCGATGGCGGGATAAAGAGTCTGCTACCCCTGCGCATCGCCGCCATGGGTTATGCCATGCCGGGTACCGTGCTGGCCATCGGGGTGCTGGTGCCACTCACCGCCCTCGACTTTGCCATCAACGATCTGGCCGAGTGGCTCGGGCGTCAAGGCCCGGGCTTGCTGCTGACCGGCACCATTACCGCCATCGTGTTCGGTTATCTGGTGCGCTTCGTGGCCATCGCCATCGGCTCGGTGGAGAGCAGCATGGGCAAGATCTCCCCCAGTCTCGACATGGCGGCCCGCTCCCTGGGGCAGGGGGATGGCGGCATGCTGCGGCGGGTTCATCTGCCGCTGGTGCGCCGGGGTCTGTTTGCCGGTGCCATGCTGGTATTCATCGAATCCATGAAGGAGCTGCCCGCCGCCCTGCTGCTGCGGCCGTTCAACTTCGATACCCTGGCGACCCACGTCTACCAGTTCGTCTCGGACGAGATGCTGGAACGCGGCGCGCTGGGGGCTATCGTCATCGTGCTGGTGGGGTTGTTGCCGCTGGTCTGGGTCAACCGCACTCTGGACAGTCCGGGCCACTGAGTCGCCACGTCGGCCAATGAAATTGCATGTGGTGTGCTGAACCGAAAGGCAGCGCGCCGCCAGAAACGAGAGGAAGTCAGCCTTGTCCTGTTTGCAGGTTGAAAATGTCAGCTGCCGTTACAACGGCCGCAATGTGCTGGAGCAGCTCTCCCTGACGGTGGCAGACAACGAAATCGTCTGCTTGCTGGGGGCCAGTGGCTGCGGCAAAACCACGCTGCTCAAGGCCATCGCAGGGCTGCTGCCGTTGGCAGAAGGCACGATTCGCCTCGGCGATACCCTGCTCGACGGGCCGGGTGCCAGCGTGCCGCCCGAGGCGCGCAATATCGGGATGATCTTTCAGGATTACGCCCTCTTCCCCCACCTGACGGTGGCCGACAATGTCGGCTTTGGTCTGACCAAACTCGATCGCAGTGCTCGCCAGCAGCAGGTGGACGAGGCGCTGGCGCTGGTCAATCTGCAGGGGCTGGGGGATCGCTATCCGCACCAGCTCTCCGGTGGTCAGCAGCAGCGGGTGGCTATTGCCCGGGCGCTGGTGTGCAAGCCGCGGCTGATGCTGCTGGATGAGCCCTTCTCCAACATCGATACCCAGGTGCGGATGAAGTTGATCCTCGAGATCCGCGCCCTGCTCAAGCAGCAGGGGATAGGCGCCATCTTCGTCAGCCACAGCAAGGAGGAGGCGTTCGCCTTCGCCGATCGGCTGGCGCTGTTTCGCGCCGGTCACATCGAGCAGGTGGGCCAGCCTGAGCAGCTCTATCGCCGCCCGCAAAACCGCTTCGTGGCGGAGTTTCTCGGCGGGGTCAACTATCTGGCTGCCGAGGTGGTGGACAGCCACTGCGTACAGACGGCGCTCGGGGTCATTTGTGGCAGTGAGCCTCATGGCCGGGCGGTGGGTGAGCAGTTGCAGCTGATGCTCAGACCTCAGCAACTGCTGCTGGAGAGCGCCGCAGATGGGGAGCTCAAGGTGGTGGAGCAGCAGTTCCTCGGTCACCACTGCCGGGTGCTGTTCGAGTGTGGCGATCTGCAGCTGGAGGCGAGCATTGGCGAGCCCCTTGAAGGCATGCGGGCAAGGATCAAGGTTGCCCCCCATGGGCTGGTGTTGTTTGACCCTTTACCCTGAACGCGTGATATCGTCGTGAAATCAAAGAACTGGAGCTGCTCTGGTTTATAATCGCGCAACGCAAATAGCCCGTAACGCTAACGCCTACTCAGGGGAGAGATATATGAAAGCCCAAGCCGGGATCTGCGCAGAGCCGAATCTGCACGCCCTCTATCTGATGTTCAATCGTACCGGTGATGCCGCCGAACTGGTCGGCCGTCTGGCCAAATTGCCCGCCCTGTGGCAGGCGGTGGCTGCCGATTTCCCCGATGCCGGTTTCAGCGGTCTGGTTGCTGTTGGCGCCGACGCCTGGGATGGTCTCTACCCCGCCGCCCGTCCGCCCCAGTTCCGCAGCTTTATGGCGCAATCCGCCAACGGTCAGGAAGCCCCCAACACCCCGTTTGATCTCTTTATTCAGCTGCGCGCCGATCGGGTGGATGTGCTGCACCACGCCGGTCACCGTGTGATGGCGCTGCTGGCCGGAGTGGTTGAGCTGGCCGAAGAGGTGCGCGGTTTCCGCAATCTGGATTGCCGCGACCTGACCGGTTTCGTCGATGGCACCGAGAACCCGCAGGATGAACACCGTGCCGAAGTGGCGCTGCTGGCCGATGGCGAGTTTGCCGGTGGCTCCTACATTCACGTCCAGCGCTGGGTCCACGCCATGAGCGACTGGGAGAAGCTGGCGCAGAAAGAGCAGGAAGACATTATCGGTCGTACCAAGCCCGACAACATCGAGTATGAATCTGCCGCCAAGCCGCTGACCGCCCACATCAAGCGGGTCAACCTCAAGACCCCGAAAGGGGAGTCCATGGAGATCCTGCGCCAGAGCATGCCCTGGGGCACCATGACCGAGCAGGGGCTCTACTTCATCTCTTGCTGCCGCACACCGCAGCACTTCAACGCCATGCTGGCCAGCATGTACAAGGGGGAGGGCAGCCACTTCGACCACCTGCTGCGCTTCACCAAGGCAGTGACCGGCGCGGCCTTCTTCGCCCCATCGGAAGGTTTTCTGATGGCGCAGGGCAAATAAGCCCGCCTGACGAAGCTGCAGAAAACAAAAATCCCGGCCTTGGCCGGGATTTTTCGTTCTGGCGTGACCGCTATGATGCGGTAGCGGCCATTATGGCGTCTGTTCGAACAGCTCGAGGGCGGAGAGGTAGAGCTCTTCGATATCGGTGTCGCTGGTCGGGGTGATGAAGATGGTGTCATCACCGGCGATGGTGCCGAGGATCCCCTCTGCCTTGCCGAGGGAGTCGAGCAGGCGGGCGATCAGCTGGGCTGCGCCCGGGCTGGTGTGGATCACCACCAGTGCGCCGTTGTGATCGACGTCCAGTACCAGATTCTTGAGCGGGCTGGAGGTGGTGGGCACGCCCAGTTCCACCGGCAGGCAGTAGACCATATCCATCTTGGCATTGCGAGTGCGAACGGCGCCGAAGCGGCTCAGCATGCGCGATACCTTGGACTGGTTGATGTTCTCGAAGCCCAGCTCTTGCAGGGCGGTGACGATTTCTGCCTGGGAGCCAAAGCGCTCTTCTTTCAGCAAGGCTTTAAAGGCCTTGGCCAGTTTTTCTTGCTTGTCGTTGTGTTTCATCTTGGTCTCACGAATGAGGAAGTGTGGCGGCCTGTGCGATACAGGCGGCAGATACGAACAGCGGGGCCATTTTGCATTCATATGCCGTTTTTTGCAAGGAAGCGGCGCTTGTTCTGCATATTGATTCAAAAATGGCTTGCATCAACCTTTATTAGGGATAGAATCGGGATGAAATTTTGAAAACTTATTCAATTGGGCTGTATGGGTATTGAATTAATAGGTATCGAGAAGTCCTGGCACAAGGTGCCGGTTCTGCAACAGGTCAGCTTTCGGACATCCCCCGGTGAAACCTTGGTGTTGCTGGGCCCGAGCGGTGCTGGCAAGAGTTCCCTGCTACGGATGATGAACCTGCTGGATACCCCGGATGCGGGTGTTCTGCGGATTGGCGAAAGTGAATTTTCTTTCCCGAACTCCCTCTCCGCTGCCGAATTCAACCGCCAGTCCCAACTGCTGCGTCGCAAGGTGGGCATGGTGTTCCAGCAGTACAATCTCTGGCCACATCTCACAGTGATGGAGAATCTGATTGAAGCGCCGGTCAAGGTGCTCGGCATGAGCAAGGAGGCCGCCATCGAGAAGGGGGCCTACCTGCTGGCCCAGCTGCAACTGGCCGACAAGCGCGATGCCTGGCCTGCCCGTCTCTCTGGTGGTCAGCAGCAGCGGGTGGCCATTGCCCGTACCCTGATGATGGACCCGGAAGTGCTGCTGTTTGACGAGCCGACTGCGGCCCTCGATCCCGAGATCACCAAAGAGGTGGCCGAGATCATTCGTAACCTGAGCCAGACCGGCATTACCCAGGTGGTGGTGACCCACGAGGTCGACTTTGCCCGCAAGGTGGCCAGTCAGGTGATTTATCTGGAGAAGGGGCGGATCATCGAATCCGGCACCGCTGCCATTTTCCAATCCCCGCAAACCAGCCGGTTTGCCGAATTCTTGATGCATTGATATTGAATCGATAAGGAAGCTGTCATGAAAAAGAGTCTGTTGTTGGTTGCTGCCATGGGTCTGTTGAGTACCTCCGTCATGGCCAAGGAGATCAAGTTCGCCACCGAGGCCACCTACGCGCCGTTCGAATATTTGGATGACAAGAACGAGTTTCAGGGTTTTGACATCGATCTGGCCCGTGCCATTTGCGAGCAGGCCAAGCTGGAGTGCAGCTTCCACAACCAGGCCTTTGACAGCCTGATCCCCAGCCTGAAATTCCGTCGCTACGATGCCGCCATCGCCGCCATGGACGTGACGCCGGAGCGCTCCGCTCAGGTCGATTTCTCCGACATCTACTACGAGAACTCGGCAGTATTCGTCGCCAAGAAAGGGGCCTTCAAGGGGCCGGAAGAGATGGTCGACAAGACAGTCGGTGTGCAGAACGGTACCTCTCACCAGTCCTATCTGGTGGATAACTGGGTGAGCAAGGGCCTGCTGACCGTGCCTTATGCCAGCTACCAGAGCGCCTTCCTCGACATGATGAATGGCCGTACCGACGGTGTCTTTGCCGATACCGCCGTCGCCGCCGACTGGCTGAAGCAGCACAAGGAGTATGTGGTGGTGGGTGCGCCGGTGACCGATGCCAAGTACTTCGGTACCGGCTTTGGCATCGCGGTCGCCAAAGGCAATCAGGAGCTGCTGACCCAGCTGAACAAGGGGCTGGCCGAGATCAAGGCCAACGGCACCTATCAGAAAATCTTCGACAAATACTTCGCGCAGTAAGCCATGTTGAGCCTGTTGTTGGATGCAGCCTGGATGACCCTCGGGCTGGCCTTGGCATCACTGGTCGGGGGCATGGTATTGGCACTGGCGTTCAGTGCCGCCGAGCTCAGCAAGCAGCGTGCATTGGTGTGGCCGGTGGCCACCCTGACCACGCTGATCCGTGGCCTGCCCGAGTTGCTGGTGGTGCTGTTCATCTACTTCGGCTCGACCCAGGTGTTGTTCCTCATCACTGGCGAATATGTGGAGTTCAGCCCGTTTGCCTGTGGCGTGCTGGCGCTCTCCCTGCTGTTCGCCAGCTATGCGACCCAGACCCTGCGGGCGGCGCTCAATGCGGTGCCTTCAGGTCAACGGTTGGCGGCGCTGGCGTTGGGGTTGAGCAAGGGCCACATCTTTTTTCGCATCGTGTTGCCGCAGGCGTGGCGCCACGCCCTGCCGGGCCTCGGCAACCAGTGGCTGGTATTGCTGAAAGATACCGCGCTGGTGTCGCTTATCGGGGTGAACGAGATGATGCGTCAGGCCCAGATGGCCTCGGCCAGTACCTATGAGCCGTTCACCTGGTATGCCGCTGCGGCCCTCATCTATCTGGCCATCAGTCTGGTGAGTGAATACGGCCTCGGGCTGGCCGCCCGCTACACCCGCCGCTACGGAGGCTAACTGATGCAAGAGTATCTTGTTACGTTGCTGGGCGGTCTTGTCACCACGCTGGAGCTGACCCTGTTCAGCCTGCTGCTGGGGATTGTGCTGGCGGCCCTGATGACCTGGGTGCTGGAGCTGCGCCTGCCGGTGGCGACCCAGCTGGTGCAGCTGTGGGTGCTGCTCTTTACCGGTACGCCGCTGCTCATTCAGATCTTCCTGATTTACTACGGGCCGGGCCAGTTCGAGTGGCTGAAAGCCAGCCCGCTCTGGCCGCTGCTCAAGCAGCCCTGGTTCTGCGCCGTGCTGGCGCTGGGTCTCAACACGGCGGCCTACTCCACCCGGTTGTTCAAGGGGGCGCTCGATGCCATCCCGGCCGGTGAAGTAGAGGCGTGTCGTGCGCTGGGTTTCTCCTCCGGACAAACCCTCTGGATGAAGGTGCGCCACGCCGCCCGTCATCTGGTGCCTGCCTACTCCAACGAGGTGATCCTGGTGCTCAAGGGGAGCTCCCTCGCCAGTACCATCACCATCATGGACATCATGGGGCTGGCGCAGGGGTTGAACGCCCAGACCTATGACACCCTGGCCGTCTTCGGTGTTGCGGGGGCCCTCTATCTGACCATGAACGGATTGTTAACAATTGGTTTTCGCTGGTGTGAAAAACGGGCGTTGGCATTCCAGGCTTGAGTCGGTATAACTACCTCTTTATGGGAGGGTTGGTGCAGAAAAACTGTGCTTACCCTCCAAATTTCTGGATTTTCTCCCATTTTTGTTCGCTGCCTGTCTCTTGGCTCACAGAACCCGTGACTGCAACTGTTATCAGATTGTGTTTTATTGAGGGATCCATTAAGGTTGGGCGCACAACAACAAACAACCTTAAACCTACGCTTAAACATGGAGTTGATCATGAAAGTTGCCGTTCTGGGTGCCGCTGGTGGCATCGGTCAAGCCCTCGCTCTGCTGTTGAAAAACCGTCTGCCGGCCGGCTCCGAGCTGAGCCTGTATGACATCGCCCCTGTTACTCCGGGCGTAGCTGTAGATCTCAGTCATATTCCTACCAACGTCGCCATCAAGGGTTTCTGCGGTGAAGATCCGACTCCTGCTCTGGTTGGTGCCGATGTGGTGCTGATCTCCGCCGGTGTGGCACGCAAGCCGGGTATGGATCGCTCCGACCTGTTCAACATCAATGCTGGTATCGTCAAGAATCTGGTAGAGAAGTGTGCGGCGACCTGTCCGAAAGCCCTGATCGGCATCATCACCAACCCGGTCAACACCACTGTGGCCATCGCCGCCGAAGTGCTGAAGAAAGCCGGTGTCTATGACAAGCGTCGTCTGTTTGGTGTCACCACGCTGGATGTGATCCGCGCCGAGACCTTCGTGGCTGCCGCCAAGGGGCTGAACGTGGACAAGGTTCGCGTCAACGTGATCGGTGGTCACAGTGGCGTCACCATTCTGCCACTGCTCTCCCAGATTGAAGGCGCCTCCTTCACTACCGAAGAAGTGGCTGCCATGACCAAGCGTATCCAGAACGCCGGTACCGAAGTGGTGGAAGCCAAGGCCGGTGGCGGTTCCGCCACTCTCTCCATGGGGCAGGCTGCCTGCCGTTTCGGTCTGTCGCTTATCAAGGGCCTGCAGGGCGAAGCCAACGTCGTCGAGTGTGCCTACGTTGAAGGCAACGGCGAACACGCTACCTTCTTCGCACAGCCGATCCTGCTGGGCAAGAACGGCGTTGAAACCGTGCTGGATTACGGCAAGCTGAGCGCCTTCGAGCAGGAAGCGATGGAAGGCATGCTGGCTACCCTGAAAGCCGATATCCAGCTGGGTGTCGATTTTGTCAAGTAAGCAGGTTCACTGCGCTAACTAGGGGGCATCGAGCGCTCTCTTATAAAAACCTCCCCGGCTTCGGTCGGGGAGGTTTTTTTGAACTTCTCTCCCACTCCTCGAGTTGACCCTTTCATCATCTTCTATTCCGGTCTCCACTGCCCCTCACATCAACCGATATTTTGGGCGCAGCTGGATGGATAAATATCCGTGACCCAAGAGGCGTCATAAGGCTGGCAGCCCTCGCCTATCAATCGTGCGGTTCATCTCATATCTCCTCTCTCAATCACTGATAGGGAAGACGCATACCGCTTCCCATGAAAAATCCCGCCGAAGCGGGATTTTTCATGGCTTGCCGCCTTACAGCACGGCCAGCGCCGCGGCGTAGTTCGGCTCGTCGGCCACTTCGGCGACCAACTCGCTGTGCAGCACCTTGTTGTCACCATCCAGCACCACGATAGCGCGAGCGGTCAGACCGACCAGCGGGCCGGAAGAGAAGGCCACGCCGTAATCTGCCATGAAGGCCGCACCGCGCAGGGTAGAGAGGGTCACTACCTTGTCCAGGCCTTCGGCGCCGCAGAAGCGGGACTGGGCGAACGGCAGATCGGCGGAGATGCAGAGCACAACGGTGTTGTTGAGGGCGCTGGCCTGCTCGTTGAACTTGCGCACCGAGGTGGCGCAGGTCGGAGTATCGACGCTCGGGAAGATGTTCAGGATTTTGCGCTGACCGGCAAAGCTTGCCAGGGTCAGGTCGGAAAGATCCTTGGCCACCAGAGAGAAGGGCTTGGCTTGCTCACCGGCGACCGGGAAGTGACCGGCGACGGAGACCGGGTTGCCTTGCAGAGTGACTGAGTTGCTCATGTGTTATGTCCTTTATTGGTGTAGTAAAAATCCGGGTGATCAGTATAGGGGCGGCGGGACCAGACAAACACCCGCGAAGAGAAGGGATATAAAGGCATTGACCTTGGACTTAACACCAAGGTTTAGACTCCTTTTCAGTAATCAGGGATCTCGCAGGGGCGGGATCCATCAAGAGGGACTCATCATGAGCAAATCCTGCTGCAATCATCAGCACGCCGCCCCCATCAAGGCCGTCAGCAAGGCGGCCTCCGGCCAGAGTGAACATCACCACCATAGCCACTGCTGCGACAACACCACGCCAGTCAGTTGCTGTTCAACCCCGAGGCCTCATGAGCACGCATCCCGTGACAGCAATGAATCCCCGGGGGATGAAGAGCCTCCCCGAGGACGCTGTCACGATCACGCGTGCTGCGGCGCCCCCTTATCGCCAGCTCACGATCATAAGCATGAACATGAACATGAGCACGATATCCCCCCTGCCGACCCGCTGGTTGCGCCGGAGCAAGGTAACAGTCGCCACAGCTGGCAGGTGTTGGGGATGGATTGCCCCAGTTGCGCCCGCAAGATCGAGACCGCCGTTAGCCGGGTGAGCGGCGTGCAGCAGGCTCGCGTGTTGTTTGCCACCGAGAAGCTGGTGGTGGATCTGGCCCCCGGCCTCTCCCCCGATCCCGTCACCGCCGCTGTGCTGGCTGCCGGTTTCCAGCTTAAGGGCGATCAAGCCACCAAAGCCCACACAATCACAAAGGGAACCACACGCCAAAGCCCGCTGCTGACCACCCTGGGCAAATATTGGCAACCCCTGTC
>NZ_JBODRQ010000065.1:0-19518 GCF_050633025.1 Aeromonas sp. | reverse complement strand
TGCGAACCCTGCGTCTGGGTGAGCTCAAGGGGCTGGTGGTCATCTCCGCCCACTGGTTCAGCCGCGAGCTGCAGATCAACGTCGAGCCCAAACCGGCGCTGATGTACGACTTTTACGGCTTTCCCGAACCCCTCTACCGGATGCGCTGGCCTGCCAGCAGCCCCGAGTGGCTGCAACAAGGGGTGAGCGACCAGCTGGCGCTGGCCGGACTGACCGCCACCCCGGTGCGGCGCGAGCTGGATCACGGGGTCTGGTCGCCGCTCTCCCTGATCGACCCAAACAGCGAGATCCCGCTGGTGCAGATCTCCATTCCCGCGAGCTTCACCCCGGCCCAGTTGTGGCAACTGGGAGAGGTGTTGGGGGCACTGCGTAGTCAGGGGATTGGCATCCTCGCCTCCGGCGCCATCACCCACAACCTGCGGGCGCTGGCACTGGAAGGCTCGCCGGTGCCTGAGTGGGCCAGCCAGTTTGTCGACTGGCTGGAGCAGAAGATGGCCGACGAGGATCGTCTGGCGCTGCTCGACTATCGCCAGCAGGCCCCCGGAGCGGTGGAGTCTCATCCCCACGATGATCATCTGCGCCCGCTCTTTGTGGCGTTGGGGGCAGCCGATGGTGTGGCGCCCACCCGGCTGCACGAGAGCTGGGATGGCGGCAGCCTCTATATGGGCGCCTACCGCTTCGGTTGAATTAAATTAAGATTGGTGAGGCAAGAAATGCCTCACTATCAGTCAGCATTGGTTATCAAGTAACGTGATTTTTACAGAAAAACACTAATTACAAAAAAGACAACACAAGCTCAATACCCAACCACAAACTTCTGTTTTCGATTTATTATTCGGAATCTTTTGAGCTCATTCAGCGGTTATTGCTAAAAAAAGAGATTTTTACGGTTTAAAATTTCAATGGATTGTGAGTTTGCTGTTTTCGTGAATTACAGGTAAAAGATTCATCTTGCCTTTTATGAGGCAAGTCACTGTTAGTAATTCATGGAAAAATAGATATGACATATCGGATGTTACTTTTTGGCACGGCCGCCATACTGTTATCTCCGCTTGCGATTGCCGATGACAACTCTGCACAGAAAGAGTCATCATGGGGAGGTCTGTTGGAAGCAGACTATACGAGCAACTTCTATAAAAGGGGGTCTTACCATGAGGCAAGGACTGCTGGTTTAACTGGTATTATTGATTACACATTTAGCAATGATAGTAAGCTGAGCTTGAACTTGGCTGGCTTTCATTCGCTGGATAACCCGAAAGGGCAATATTGGCGTGATGGCTGGCTTAAATATGGCAATTCTAAACTGTTCGAGTTGAACAGTTGGGCTACAGTGGGCATGGATGGCAGCATACGCTTGCCGATGTCTGAGCAGAGTAAAAAAGATGACCTTCATACCTCCCTGAGGGTCGCGACACCTCTAACCATAGATCTTGGCAACCTCCTGAGCTCACTCGAGTTTACCTGGCAGCCCAGGTTGATGAAAAATTTCCATGAGTACCAAACTCGGGGCGGCCTGGCCCTGAAGGAGTGGACTCTGGAAAATTTACTGAGCCTTGATTATGCCCCCTGGGACAAGTGGTCTTTCAATGCCAGTTTGGTGCTGAACAGTCACTGGACCTACTCAGGCAACCGTAAAAAGGATGACTATATCCATTCGGAGAGTGTGTTCTACAAACTTAATGAGTCATGGTCCGTAGGATTGATGTATTCCAACACCGGCATTGTCTATGACCTTGAGCGAGGAGCAACAGGTTCCGTATCGCTATATGACAAGCAGAATGCCACTTGGTCTCTGTTGGTTGATTACAGTTTTTAATTAATAAAATATAATTAAAAGGAAGGACGCCTTTAATATGATGAAGCAAACAGTCATAGCTGCCACAGTCAGCTTTTTTCTATTTGGATGTGGTGCTGGCGATGAACCTTATAAAGAGGTTCCCAAGGCAGTAGAGCAACAGACATGGCAACAGTTTAATACTGATGAGCTTTGGCTTTATGTTCCCTCGACAGCAGATGCCCCTAGATATGCAGTGAACATGGATCCCTTCTTTCAGGGAGATGAGAAAATTGTCAAACTGCAATTTGTTGAGGAGGGCTTGCGGGTTGTCGAGGTTGATAGAGACACTACGGCTCCGGGACAACCATCACGTTGGAATGATGTTGCCCCTGTCTTGACGATTCCTGGCAATTATCTGGATTATCGCTGCGCGGAAGATGCTTATGGGGAATGTACTCGCAAGGAAGAGGTTAATAGCGATGCCAATGTACTTTGGGATCAGAAGCGCTATTTTCATCCCAATTTCAAGGATTTGAAAGGTCACGAAGTAAACTCCATTGATATCTGGTACAAAAATGACGACGTGCGGGAGACTGCAACTCCTCGCGTTGTCAAGTGGGAGATGGATGCCAATAAGGGAGTTATCAACGTTGAGCTGGAACGTACCTTTACGGTAAACCGTAGTGCGAGGAGTAACCATCTCAATACGAGCCTCAGCGACCTCTCTTTTAAAACCAGCTTTTACTATTCCCTTGTCAAACTCGACAAGATTGCATCCAAGGATTATCAACCGATTCGTTATGCTTCGTCTGATGACAGCGTATTTGGTTTTTTTGATTCAACCTTCGAAAAGCTGGATGAGCAAGGTGCGGCGACAGATGGTAGTCAGCGAGCGTATCTCAACCGCTTTAATCCAGATAAAAGCACCATTGATTATTACCTGAGCGATACCTTCTTTAAACCGGAAAACAAATTGTTTCTGGATGTCACTCTGAGCTCCATTGAGCATATCAACAAAGTTCTGGCTGGCACCGGGGTTCCGCCGATCAATCTGGTCAATCCGGACAAAGTGAGTGGCAAGCAGGTGGGTGATCTGCGGGTCAACATGATCAACCTTATTGACCGACCACTAGCCAATGGTTTGCTCGGTTACGGTCCATCTGTTGCCAACCCGCTGACAGGGGAAATAGTCAAAGCGCATGTCAACCAGTACTCAGGAGTCATCCGAACTGGAGTGCCGCGCACCTGGAACCGTCTGGTTCGTCACTTCAACCGTGGTGATTTGAAGTCTGTTGGCGAAGCAGTGACTGCCGGGGTGACGTTTGAAGCGGTGAACAATGCGGTGTTAACTGCAGAAGGTGGTCGTCCCGAGACTTTAGCGGAGAGTGACCTCCTGCAAGTACAAGAGTCCCTGGCAAGCATACCACGCCAGATTCAAAAACAAGTGGAATCGACCACATGGGTACAACCTGACGTCGATGCGTCACTGATTGATTTTCTTAAGGCTGATGAGGCCAGAATCAAGCGCTGGTCTGAAAATAATGCATTTGGTGAAGAGGCTATCTGGGTATCATCGACCAGCAAGGGATTGGTATCTGGCATTGACTATCAGGATGCCAGCCTCTATCAGGATGATCAGAAGACTCGCCTGAAAAAATGGAAAGAGCTAAGCAGCGAGCAACGCAGCCAGATCAGCGATGCGATCTCTGCACATATGTATCGCTCCACCCTGGTGCATGAGCTCGGACACAATCTGGGGCTGCGCCACAACTTCGCCGGTTCGACGGACAAGCAGAACTTCTATTCGGTGGATGAGGCGAAGTCTCTGGGACTGCAACATGTTCCAGCCTATAGCTCCATCATGGATTATGCTGCGTCCGAGTTTGACGAGCTCCCAATTTTTGGTCCATATGACAGAGCCGCACTGCGTTTTGCCTATGCTCGTCAGGTAGAGGTGCCATATGGTGAGCGTGATGACGCGGGTCGTCAACCAAGTGCATTGCTGAGTTTGAGCGAGCTGGACAAGGCCTATTTACAGAATGACTACAGCGTGCGCTTTGGTCAGTTGACTGCGCTCAAAGATCATCTCAAAGATGGGACCCCGCTCTCTTCCTGGAGCAATCTCGACAGTTCCTTCATTACAGCGTTGCAAGATAAGAGTAAGACGCTGAAATTAAAAAATTATGCCTTCTGTACCGATGGTAATGTGTTGCTCAACAGTAACTGCAAGCAATTTGACGAAGGCACCAGTCTGGTCGAGATGATGCAGTTCAAACGCCAGTCCTATCTGGACAGCTATGAGCGCAGCAATACCCGCGAAGACAAACAGTCATTCCGTGATGTCGACCTGATTGATTACACCAATGGCCGACTGAGGCGCTTCTCGGAAATTCGGGATCTGCTGGAGGATTACAAGAATATCGATGCTATGTTTACCCAGCGATTCGGTATCAGTCTCAAGCTGTTGGCCGCCAATCCCACCTATTGCAACCCGCAAGGGCCATCCGAACAAGATTTCTGGTTCTGTGATGCCAGCAGGGCGGCTGTTGATGCTGCAGATTTTCTGTTGGCTGTGGTTGCCAGACCGGACAAAGTCTGTGAAGTCAAAACAGGAAGTGGTACGTTTGAACAGGTGCCACTGACCACGCTTTACAATGGTGTGAAGTCATCGCTTCCCTCTGGTAAATCTCTACCCGACAGCTGTTTTGATACGGATTTCACGATGGCACTGGCACAGGACCCCAGAGGTTACCAGGTTCTATCCGAAACCCGCGATGGTGTACCGCTGGATTCGGTAAGCCCGAATGATCCCAATCATAAGTACAAAAATGATCGGGATGTATTGGGGTCTTGGCCAGACAAATTGCTGGCAATGAAGTATCTGGTACAAAGAAGCACGGATCGCTGGACTGAGAGCAATGAAGCGATGGCGCTTGTCGATCTGCCGTTGGTGAAAGAGCGGTTGATTGCCCAGATCCGGGCGATGGTGCTCGGTGAGGCGTTACCGCAATGGGTCTCTTTTGTCGATAAGGATGGCAAAGAGGTGTACCCCTTCTCACCATACCGCTGGGAGCCCAAGCGCACTCTTGAAAGCCTCAATCCCAGTCTTATGCTGTTGAACCGCTACTTCGGGCTGCCAGTAGATGCCAATACACGTATTGATAAGGCGTTACTGACTCAAATCGAGAAGTGGGGCAAGACCGAGGATGTTCGCTTCAGCGATACAGCGCGCACCCTGATTGATTATGTGCGTTTGCCTGCAGCGACAACGGATGGATTGACCGGACGGCAGATAGAGTATAAGGATGCCCGTTATCAGGTATCACCACGCAATGTGCTGGCCAGCGATGTCATCAAGTACTACTTCAACAACACGCCGATTGGTGACACCAAGCGTATTGAGGAGTCCTTTAATCTGGTCAATACATTCAAGTTTGGTCTGGGTATGCGAGACGTCTATGGCGATATCCTGATTTTACCGCAAGTCAGAGACCTGTTCCCGTTTGAGGTCAGACTGGATATGGTTAAGGCGGCCCATACTCTTAATCCGGATATGCTGACCCACCTGAAAAATGCTTGGCTGGCGGGCAAACCCTACCATGCAGCGCTGAAAGAGCTCGTGATCAGTGGTGCCGGGTTCAAACTGCCAGGGACCTTCAAGGCTTACAGTGACAGTGAGTTACAGCTTGCCTGGCGGGCATTCGATGGTATCGGTCGCGCCATCAAGCAGGATTTTTGGAAAGAGATCGTCGAATGGTTACCAGCATGGAGTACCAAGATCGCTGAAAAACGAATCGACCCGGCACTTTCTGCGGATGAGAAGAGTTTCTGGCGTGGTGACAGAGCTGTCATTGCCTATGTATTGGTCCACACCAGTAACAAGGGCTTGCAGAATGAACTGTTGAGTCCGCTTGATGCACTCTCCAGATAACAGGTCGCCGTTTTAGTCACTCCGATAGTGACAGATAACTCGCCTGATTTAAGGCCCCATCTGACGATGGGGCCTTTTTCATATCACGAACTTGTCTCTCGTTTACGGGACCAGCACCCGGCTCTCGCCGCCGCCGAGGGCGTCGACCCTGACCTGCACGCCGATCCGCTCCACCAGGGTCTGGACGTGGGAGATGACCCCGATCTGGCGGCCGGCGGCCTGCAGAGAGTCGAGGCTGGAAAGCGCGAGATCCAGACTGTCTGGATCCAGGGTGCCAAACCCTTCGTCGATAAACAGCGACTCGACCTGGGTCTGCCGTGACGAGAGGCTGGAGAGGGCCAGCGCCAGCGCCAGCGACACCAGAAAACTCTCGCCACCGGAGAGGGAGTCCACCGAGCGCACCTCGTCCCCCATGTCGAGATCCACCACCTGCAGCGCCAGATCTGTGCCGGGTACCCGCTCCAGCCGGTAGCGCGGTGATAGCTCGGCGAGCTGGGCGTTGGCCTCCAACAGCAGACGCTCGAGGGTGAGGCTCTGAGCAAAGGTGCGGAACTTGGCGCCGTTGGCCTGCCCGATCAGATCGCACAGCTGTTGCCAGTGGTCGGCCACCGCCTGCTGGGCGGCCAGCTCCTGTTGCAAACTGCCCGCCTTGAGGGCGGCCGCTTCGGCCTGCGCCAGCGTGCTCTTGCACTCGAACAGCTGCTCTTCAAGGGCACGACAACGGGCATCGAGCGCCACCAGCTGCTCGCTTAGCTCTGCATCCGGCAGGGCGGCCAGCTCGGGATGGTGCTCCCGATAGCGATCCCGCTTGCTCTCCTCCAGCGCCAGCGCCCGTTGCCGCTCGGCAAGACGGGTACGTGCCTCGCCAAGGGCATCTTCCAGCCCTTGCAGGGCTGTGCGCCGTGCCTTGAGTTCATCGGGGGTGATGGCGAGCAGGCGGCGCAGGTCGTACTCATTGATGCCAAGGGTACTGGCGTGGGCGGCCCAGCGTCCCAGCACCTCCCGCTTGCGGCGGCTGCTGGTCTGCTTTTCCTGCTCCACGTGGGTGAGGCGGGTCTTGAGTTCAGTCTGCCGCTCCCGCAGAGCGCGGGCGCCGCTTTGCATCAGCTCCAGTTCACTGGCGAGTTGTTGCAGTCGTTGCTGCCAGCGGCTCTCGACCAGCGGGATCTCCTCGCCACCGAGACAACCGCTGCGGCTGGTGAGCAGCCCCTGCCGCTGCTGTTCGTGCTCCTTGTAGTCCCGCTCGAGTTTGTGCAGCAGCTCCCGCTGGGTCTGCAGGCGTGCCTCCTGCGCACTCAGGGCGGGGGTGAGGCTGGCGATCTCGCTGGCCAGCCGCTCCCACTCGCTCTGGCCGTGCAGCCAGGCTTCGCAGGCCCGCTGCCACTCGTGCCACTGCTGGCTGCCGAGCCACTGACGCCACGGTTGGCCGCCCATCTGCTCGTCGAGGCGGTGAGCGCCCTGTTCGAGGCGCTGGCGCAGGGTCGCCTCCTGTTCGCCCATCCCCTTCACTTCCCCTTCCAGCGCGATGCGCTGGCGGTCGGCCTCTTGCCACTGCAGGTCAAACTGCTGGTGCTGGGCAGCCAGTTGGCTCAGTTGCTGACGCACCCCTTGCAGCTGTTGTTGACCAAGCTGGGCCTGACGCAGCTGCTGCTGGCTCTGGGCCAACCCCTGCTCCAGCGCCTGGCCACGGCCGAGCAGTGTGCTCATCAGCTCGTTCCACTCAATAGGACTCTGGCGCAGTGGCAGCGGATGGCCGAGCAGGGTATCGCCCCCCAGCTGTTGCCAGCGCTGGGTCAGCTGCTCGGCGCGTGCCTCCAGCTCCGGCAGATGTTGCTGGCGCACTGCCAGCTGGCGGGCCAGCTCCTGACGCTCGCTATCGCACTGGATGTATTGATGATTGAGCCGTTCCCACTCCAGCTCCAGACTGCGGGCCCGTTCCGCCAGTTGACCGAGAATGCCGGCCACCTGTGGCTGGCTCTGGCTGTAGGGGTGCTCCCCGGAACCGCACAGCGGGCAAGGTTCGCCATCACTCAGGATATGGCGATACTGCTCGAAGCTGGCGATGGCGCGGGACTGCTCCAGCGCGTGGCGCGCCTCGTCCCGCTGCAGGGCGAGCCGCTCGCGGGCGGGAGCCAGCTCTTCGCCGAGGGTGGCGAGCTTGCCCAGCGCCTGCTCCAGCTGGGCAATCTCCTGTTGCAAGCGGGTATGCTGCTCGCCGTGGTTGCGGCCATAGTCGGCCAGCTCCAGCAACTGGCGCAGCTGGCCCAGCTGTTCGGTCTGCTGCTGCCACTGCTCCTGCGCCTTGGCGAGGCGGCTCTCCCACTGCTGCTCCTGCAGCTCGTTCTGTTGCTGCTGCAGCCGCTCCTGCTCGCGCTGCCAGTAGTCGCGCTCCTGCTGGCCCTGTTCCAGCTGGCGTTGCAACTGTTGCAGGGTGCGCAGCTTGTGATCCCGCAGGGTGAGCAGTTGCTGCAGCTTGTCGGCATCCTCGGCCCAATCCTGCATGGCGGTGAGCAGGGGCTGCCACTGGCGGGCAACCGGGGCCAGCTCCTTGTGCTCTTCGAGCCAGAGTCCCCACTGCTGGTGCTGCTGCTTGAGCAGTTCCACCTGTCGGCTCTGCTCGCGCCAGCCCTTCTCGAGGGTGAGCTGCACTTCTCGCTCCTGTGCCCCCTCCTGCTGGATCTTCTGCAACTGCTGCACTTTTTCCTGGATGCGGGTATCGAGCTCCTGCGCCCGCTTGAGTTCGGGTTGCAGGGCACCCCATTCCCGCTCGGCGGCGATCTTCTCCGCCAGCAGCTGCTGCTCGGTCAGCGCGCTCTGCTGGGTCTGCTCCTCGAGCTTGGCCAGCTCCGGCCCAAGCTCGGCGATCAGCTTCTCCTGCTGCTGCACTTCCAAAGTGAGACGGGCCAGCTCGTCGTGATCGGCGCGGGCCACCTGGGCCTGTTCGGCACGGGCAAACTCCTCGCGCTCGGTGGCCGCGGCGCCGTGGGCCTGCAGGGCGGCATCGAGCGCCGCCTGTCCCTCGGCGCAGCCCTGCAACTGGGCTGCAATGCGGTTGTTGAGGTCGCGCAAGTCCTGCATCAGCTGCTGCTGTTGCTGTTCGTGCTTGAGGGTGGTGGAGAGGCTCACCTGCTGGCTTACCCACTGTTCGCGGGTCGCTTCATCCATCAGCGCCACGTCGCCGAGGCGCTGAGCGATGGTGGCCAGCTTCTGCTGCTCTTCCCGTGCCCGTTCATAGGTCTGGATGGAGATGGCGGAGTAGAGCTCGGTGCCGGTCATCCGTTCGAGCAGGGCGGAGCGCTCGTTGGCATCCGATTTGAGAAAGGCGGCAAATTCCCCCTGCGGCAGGATCACCGCGCGGCGGAACTGCTCCCAGGAGAGACCCACCAGCTCGTCGATGCGATCCTGCAGCTCCCGCTTGCTGCCGGAGAAGACCTGCCCCGACTCCACATCGGTCAGGGTGCGTTCCTGCGCCTGAAAACGCCCCTCCGAGCGGTTTCGCGCCCGGCGCACCGCCCAGCGAGCCAGCCAGATGCGGCCATCGCAGCCACGAAACTGCACCTCGGCAAAGCCGCTGGCGTGGCCGCGACTGAGGATGCCGCGCACGTCGTTGGCCTTGAGTTTCTCCTCATCATCCACGCGGCCCACTTCGGCCACGTTCTTGCGATTGGCGATAAAGCGCGGCATCTCGTCGTAGAGGGCCAGACAAATAGCGTCGAGCAATGTGCTCTTGCCCGCGCCGGTATTGCCGGTGATGGCAAACAGGCCGGCGGCGCCGAGCGCCCCCCTGGTAAAGTCGATGGTGAAGGGGCCGGTCAGACTGGCCAGATTCTCACCTGACAGAGACAAGATTTTCATTGGTTTGACTCCTTCACCTGCTCCAGGATCTCTTCAAACGAGGCAACCAGCTCGGCTTCGGGCTCCCCCTCAAACTGGCGCTGATAGCAGAGGCGGAAAACTTCAGTGGGGGAGAGCTCATCCAGCCTGCGCCGCTCGCGACCATCGGCCAGCCCTTCCCCCGAGCCCTGATACTGGGTGCTGATGCGGGCCAGACGCACCGGTTTGTCTGCGATGGCGGCGAGAATGCGCTCGCGGATGCGGGCCTCGGGCTTGGGCAGCAGCAGCCGCACTTCGAGGAAAGGTTGTGCCTCTTGTGGACAAGCAGGCAGCTCGAGCGATGCGATGGCGTTCAGCGCGTCGTCGAGGGTGCTCTGGGGCAGGCGGATCATCTCCACCGCGCGGGGCACCGGGATCCGCTCCAGCCCAGCCAGTTTCCCCTCTGCAAAGGTCACTTCCAGCACCTGATGGTTGTAGTTCGCTTCGGCGAGCGAGAGCGGCAGCGGCGAGCCACTGTAGTGCACCCCCTCGGTAGGGCTCTGGGCTAGATGGAGGTGGCCGAGCGCCGTGTAGTTGGCTGCGGCAAAGAGATCGGCAGGCAGGGCGTGCTGGTTGCCGCCAAGCACCCGCCGCTCTGACAGTTCCGAGAGCTGGCCCGCCGCCAGATAGGCGTGGCCCATGGCGATCAGTGGCAGATCCTCCCCGCAGCGAGCGCGCCCTTCGGCCAGCACCTCGGCGTAGACCTGCCGTACCCCTTCGATCAGCCTGTCTTGTCCTTCTGCCAGCTGTTCCACCCGCAGATCGCTGCTGCGCAGGAACGGCACGGCGGCGCACCAGGCGGCGATCTTGCCCTCCCGGTCTTGCAGCGGTACCAGCAGACGGTCGGTTTCGAGCTTGCCCTCACTGTCGCGGCTGATGCTGCCCACCAGATGCAGATCAAAGGCGCGCAGCAATTCGTGGGGGGCGTCGAGCTTGGAGGGGGAGTCGTGGTTGCCGCCGATCAGCACCATGTTGAGGTGGGGCATTTCGGCGCGCAGTCTGGCCAGAAAGCGGTAGAGCTGTTGCCAGGCGCTGGCGGGGGGATTGGCGGTATCAAACAGATCGCCCGCCACCAGCAGGGCGTCGATCTCGCGCGCCTTGAGGGTGTCGCTCAGCCAGTCGAGAAAGGCATCGTGTTCAAAACGGCGGTCGTGACCATGGAGTTGATGGCCAAGGTGCCAGTCGGCGGTATGGAGGATTTTCATTGGAAAGCAGCCCGGTTGCAGGGACGGTGCCTGGGGCACCCGATGGTGACAAGATGAGGATGCCCCGTGCTTTTTTCAAGTAAAACAGGGGGCTGGCATCGATTCAGGCTGGTTCGCAGCACATCCGGTACTGGGGGTGGCCGGTGAGGGGATCGGACTCCTCGGCCTCGATGACAAAACCGTGGCGGCGATAGAAACGCACCGCCTGATCATTCTCGACAAAGACCCGGGCGTGGAGCGACGCCCCCTGACGCTTGGCCTCCTGCAGCAGGGCGTGGCCGACACCGCGACCCTGACGGTCGGGGCGCACGAACAGGGCGGCGAGATAGTTGTCCACCAGCGCCATGAAACCGAGCAGATCGCCACGCTCCTCAAACACCCAGATGGCGGCGCGATCGAGATAGCGGGTACGCAGATCCTCCTGGGCCTGCCACCAGCAGGAGGCATCGACGAAATCGTGGGCCTGCAGGGAGGCCAGCAGCCAGATTTCAACGATCTCTTCCATGTCTTTCGGGCGACTTGGCCGTAACATACTTTCATCCTTATTAACAAAATGCACACTCGCAGTCTAAGGGAACCTGGCAACCGAGCAGGTGATATCAATGAGACCCTGTGAAGTCGATCGCCCTTTATTTAGCGAGAATGATTGGCTGATCACAAAGCGCCTCTCTAGTACAATGCCCGCCGGACAATCTAGAGACCGAGGACGCCATGTGGTTTAAAAACCTGCAGATTTATCGCTTTACCCGCCCCTTTGACCTGACCGTGGATCAGCTGGAAACCCAGCTGGAAGCCTGTGCCTTCACCCCTTGCGGCAGTCAGGACATCTCCCGGTTCGGGTGGGTCAAGCCCCTTGGCAAATTCGGCTCAACCCTGACCCACAGCGCCTCCGGCCATATCCTCATCTGCGCCCGCAAAGAGGAGAAGATGCTGCCCGGTACCGTGGTCAAGGAGATGCTGGCCGAGAAGGTAGAAGCGATCGAGTTCGAACAGGGACGCGCCCTCAAGAAGAAAGAGAAGGAAGCGCTGAAAGAGGAGATCCTCCACACCCTGCTGCCCCGTGCCTTCAGTCGTACCAGCCAGACCTTCGCCTGGATCAATCCGGCCGACAATTTGATGGTGGTGGACGCAGGTTCTGCCAAGAAGGCGGACGATCTGCTGGCACTGTTGCGCAAATCCATCGGCTCCCTGCCGGTGGTGCCGGTGGCCCTCAAGAACCCGCCCGAGATCACCATGACCGAGTGGCTGAACGAGGGCAATCTGCCCGCCTCCTTCACTCTGGAAGACGAAGCCGAGCTGCGCAGTGCCATGGAGCACGGCGGCATCATCCGCTGCAAGCAGCAGGATCTGATGACGGATGAAATCAAGAACCATCTGGCCAACGACAAGCTGGTGACCAAGCTGGCCCTCAACTGGGGCGAGACCGTCAGCTTCGTGCTGGGGGATGATCTCTCCATCAAGCGCCTGAAGTTCAGCGAAGAGCTGCGCGAGCAGAACGACGACGTGACCAGCGAAGATCCGGCCGCCCGTCTGGATGCCGACTTCGCGCTGGTGACCTCCGAGCTGGCCCAGTTTATCCCGGCGCTGTTTGCCGCCCTGGGTGGCGAAGAGCAGTCCATCTAACCGGACTGGCGCCTGTTTGGCCTCTGCCATCCCATCGTAAAACCGCCTTCGGGCGGTTTTTTATGTCTGTTACGGATAGCCATTATTGATAGATGAGTAAGATATTGATCTTGTTCAATAACTTGAGCTATCAGCGCCAATCGTGACATAGTTCCTCTTCATGGTCATAAAACAGACAAGGAGAGTGTCATGTTGCGCAAACCTCTGGGGCTGGCTATCGCCCTTGCCCTGCTGGCCGGTTGTGCCAGTGACAACGGCTTTCACTACACCCCGCCAGCCCAGACCCTGATCGCACCCGAAGCCGCCAGTGGCTGGACCGACAAACAGGGCTGGCAGGGCCATGACTTCATGGTGGCGGCCGCCAACCCGCTGGCGGTGGATGCGGGCTACCAAATCATCAAGGCCGGTGGCAGTGCCGTCGATGCCGCCATTGCGGTGCAGCTGGTATTGACGCTGGTGGAGCCGCAATCCTCCGGGATCGGTGGCGGAACGCTGCTGCTGGTGTGGGATGGCCGCAAGGTGAGTGCGGTGGATGGCCGCGAGACGGCGCCAGCTGCCGCCACCGACCAGCTGTTTATGCAAGATGGCAAGCCGCTGGCGTTTTATGACGGGGTGGTCGGGGGCCGCTCGGTCGGCGTTCCCGGCACCCTGCGCGCGCTGGCACTGGCCCATCAGCGTTATGGCAAGCTGCCCTGGGCTGCGCTGTTCGAGCCCGCCATCACGCTGGCAGAACAAGGATTTGTGATAAGTCCACGGCTGGCCACATTGCTGGCTAAGGATCTCTATCTGGCACGGGATCCGCAGGCGCGAGCCTACTTCTATCAGGCGGATGGCAGCCCCAAAACGGCGGGTACCCGGCTGACCAACCCGGCGCTGGCCAAGGTGCTGCGCACTCTGGCCACAGAGGGGGCGGATGCCTTCTATCGGGGGCCGCTGGCGGATGCCATGGTGGCCAAGGTACGCCAACATCCCACCAACCCCGGGGTACTGGCGGCCACCGATCTGGCCAGCTATCAGGCCAAACTGCGGGATGGCCTCTGCTTTGACTATCGCCAGAGCAAGATCTGCGGCTTTCCCACTCCTTCGTCCGGCACCCTGGCGCTCGGCCAGATCTTCGGCATGCTGGAGAGCCGCGATATGGCAGCCCTCAAGCCGATCACCACGAAGGAGGGGGGACTGGCAGCCTCCAGCGAGGCTATCCACCTCTACAGCGAAGCGGCGCGTCTGGCCTTCGCCGATCGCAACCAGTACGTCGCGGACAGCGATTTTGTCAGCGTGCCGGTGCAGGGGTTGCTGGACAAGGGCTATCTGGCCGAACGCGGCAAACTTGTCGGTCAGCACTCCATGGGGATTGCCAAGCCCGGTACGCCGCCACTGGCGCTGGCACGTGGCAAGGATGCGACCCCCGAACTCCCCTCCACCAGCCATGTCTCGATTGTCGACAAGGCGGGGATGGCTATCTCCATGACCAGCTCCATCGAGGATGGTTTTGGGTCGCGTCAGATGGTCAACGGCTACCTGCTCAACAACCAGCTCACCGATTTCTCCTTCACCTCGGTGGATGCCGCCGGTCTGCCGGTGGCAAACCGGGTGGAGCCGGGCAAGCGGCCCCGCTCCTCCATGTCACCCGTGCTGGTGTTTGACAAGCCAAGCGGCGAGCTGACCATGACGTTGGGCTCGCCGGGGGGCTCCGCCATCATCAACTACGTGGGCAAGACCCTGCTCGGCACCCAGGATTGGGGCCTGAACCTGCAACAGGCCATCAACCTGCCCAACTTTGGCAGCCGCAACGGCCCCACCGAGCTGGAAGCGGGACGCACCCCCATGTCGGTGGTCGAGGGATTGAAGGCGAGGGGACATGAAGTGGTACTGAATGAGCAAACCTCCGGCCTGCAAGGGGTTGAGCGCAATGGCGGTGGCTGGTTTGGTGCAGCGGATCCGCGCCGGGAAGGGATCGCCAAGGGGGAGTGAGGTTTCCATAGCAATAAGGCCAGCATAATGCTGGCCTTATTGTTGATGTCGTCAGCCCAAGAGGGTTATTTGATTCCCAGCAGCTCTACGTCAAAAATCAGCACGGATCCCGGCGGGATTTTGCCAGCGGCGCGGTCGCCGTAGGCGAGGTTGGCGGGGATGTAGAAACGGGTCTTCTCACCTTCCACCATCAGCTGTACCCCTTCGGTCCAGCCGGCGATCACCTGATTGAGACCAAACTCGATGGGCTCGCCACGGGCGACCGAGCTGTCAAAGACGGTGCCGTCCAGCAGCTTGCCCTCGTAATGCACCTTCACCTTGCTGGTGGCGGTGGGGTGAACGGTGCCGGTGCCCGGGGTCAGCACTTCGTACTGCAAGCCGGAGGCGGTGGTGGTCACCAGCGGTTTCTCCTTGTTGCTGGCGAGGAACTCGGCGCCAATCCGAACGTTGTCGGCAGCCAGCTTCTTGTTGTTGCTGCTGGAGTAGAAGTAGTAAGCCACACCGGCGATGAGCAGCGCGATCAGTATGAATTTCATCGGTTTTTCCTGTTCCATGAAATGTAAAAAGTGCAATGAGGGCGCCATCTTATCGCGCACTGCCCCTGATGGCGAGCCACAGGGAGGGAGGATGTGAACGGGCAGACAAAGCCCGGCGAGCTGGACGCAGAAAGGGGCGAGTCGGAGACTCGCCCCTCGTCATGGCGGCGGCGCTTACTTGGCGGCCACCATCATCAGGGCTGGCAGGGCGAAGAAGAGACCCGTCACATAACCCAGAGCCAGCAGCTTGTTCTCGCTGCCTACCCGGGCCAGCCCCTCGGCGGCGCGCACCGGCAGGTCGCGCAGGAAGGGGATGCCATAGATGATGACCACGGCAAAGAGGTTGAACAGCACGTGGACCAGCGCGATGGTCAGGGCCAGCTGGGCACCGGCTCCGCTGATGGCGGTGGCAGCCAGCAGAGCGGTGATGGTTGTGCCGATATTGGCTCCCAGGGTGAAGGGATAGAGCTGACGGGTGCTGAACACGCCGCCGCCGGCCAGCGGGATCATCAGGCTGGTGGTGGTGGAGGAGGACTGCACCATGATGGTCACCAGCGCACCGGAGGTGATGCCGCTCAGCGGGCCACGGCCCAGCGCCTTGTGCAGCACCTCTTTGGCACGGCCGACCAGCACTCGTTGCAGCACTTTGCCGAGAGAAGTGACACAGGCGAGGATCAGCAGGATACCGATGACGATAGTGGCGATGGCGGCACCCTTGCCCGGCAGGAAGGCAACGGCGCTGTCAATCAGCTGCTGGGCCGGTGCGGTCAGCGGCTTCATGAAATCCATGCCCTTCATCGACATGTTGGCGGAGCCTACCAGCAGGTTGGCCAGCCACTCGGCGCTGTGTTGCAGCAGGCCGAACATCAGCTCCAGCGGCAGGAAGATGAACACCGCCAGCAGGTTGAAAAAGTCGTGCACGGTAGCGGCGGCGAAGGCGCGGCGAAACTCGCTGCGGTCGCGGACATGGCCCATGGAGACGATGGTGTTGGTGATGGTGGTGCCGAGGTTGGCCCCCATCACCATGGGGATGGCCATGCCGATGGGCAGGCCACCAGCCACCAGACCAACGATCACCGAGGTGACTGTGCTGGAGGATTGCACCAGCGCGGTAGCGAGAATACCCAGCAGCAGGGCGACAAAGGGGTTGTTGGCAAAGGCGAAGATCTGGGCTGCACCCTCGGCGCCGCCGGAGAAATCTTTGAAGCCGTGGGAGATGGCGCCCACGGCAACCAGAATCAGGTAGACCAGTACGATGACACTCATCCAGTTGAACAGGGCGCGGGTCGCGGGCGGCTGTGACAAGGAGTGATGGTGTTGCATAAAGCCTCTTGAGACGGTCGTGCCGTCTTGGGTTGTTGATGACCCGCGCATTTAATCAGTGGTTAATGACAGAAATATGACAAGGTGACACTTTTATGATGGTTTTGTGACTGAGGAAGGGGGCAGCAACTTCTTCGACTGGGTATGACTGCTATGGACGATTATCCGCTCGTCCGGGGGCTATCGGCACAATAAGGCTAGTGCTCCCGACGCAGTGCGCTATGCTGCTGCGTTTCGGTTGAATCGTGGGGTAATAAGCGTGATGCGAGCATGGATGCTCTCTCTTGCCCTCGGGGTCAAGGAGCGTTGTGACACCGAAATGCTGATCCGCCAGCAGAAAGAGAAGGCGAAGGACGCGCTGAAAAATGGCACTGCCCATCTGCGCAACAAGGCAGAAAATCAGCTGAAAAAAATCCCCAGGCAACGCTTGGGGATCTCTGGATAAAACCCTGATCATTTGATGGCTACTTGGTGATAACCATCATCAGGCCAGGCAGAACGAAGAAGAGCCCCAACACATAACCAAAAGCGACCAGTTTATTCTCGCTCCCCACTCTGGCCAGTTGCTCGGCGGCGCGGACCGGCAGGTCGCGCAGGAAGGGGAGGCCATAGATGGTCAGGACACCGAACACGTTGAACAGCACGTGTACCAGTGCCACGGTAAGCGCTAGCTGGGCACCGGCTCCGCTGATGGCGGTAGCAGCCAGCAGGGCGGTAATAGTGGTACCGATATTGGCACCCAGGGTAAAGGGGTAGAGCTGACGGGTGGTGAACACGCCGCCGCCCGCCAGCGGAATGAGCAGGCTGGTGGTGGTGGAGGAGGATTGCACCATGACGGTCACCAGGGTGCCGGAGGCAATGCCGGTCAGCGGGCCACGACCCAGGGCCTTGTGCAACATCTCTTTGGCTGGTCCCACCAGCACTGACTTGAGCACCTTGCCCAGCCAGGTGACGCAGATGAGGATGAGTGCAATGCCGATGGCAATGGTGGCCAGGTAGGGGCCTTTGCCGGGCAAGAAGCTGGTGATGGTATCGAGCACCGAGAGCGCCGGTGCCGTGAGGGGCTTCATAAAGTCCACTCCCTGCATGGAGAGGTTGTTGCCACCGACCAGCAGATCAGCCAGGGCGGATGCACTGCGTGACAGGACTCCGAACATCAGCTCCAGTGGCATGAAGATAGCGACCGCCATCAGATTGAAGAAGTCATGCACCGTGGCCGCCGCGAAGGCGCGGCGAAACTCGTCACGGTTTCTGATGTGCCCCAGCGAGACAATGGTGTTGGTAATGGTGGTGCCGAGGTTGGCCCCCAGCATCATGGGGATCGCCATGGCCATGGGCAAGCCACCCGCCACCAGGCCGACGATCACCGAGGTCACCGTGCTGGAGGATTGCACCAGTGCGGTGGTCAGGATCCCGAGCAGCAGCGCCATAAAGGGGTTGTTGGCAAAGGCAAAAAGCTCGGCTGCACCCTCGGCACCGCCGGAGAAACCTTTGAAGCCGTGAGACACGGCGGCAACGGCGACCAGAATGAGGTAGATCAGGCCGATAATTGTGGCCCAGTTAAAGAGTTGGCTCACTACGGAGGGGGACGAGTGAGTGCGGATGTTTTCCATATTGCCTCGGGTTGGCTAGCTGGCCATGGTGACTGAGATCGCGCGTATTACAGCAAGTCTTCATGACACTTTTGTTACAGCGAGACACCTTTATGATGTTTTTATGGCATTTTTTATCACTCCCCCCTCCATCGCATAGGGTGCCGGTGTTAAAATCCACGCGAATTTAATCCAGGTGGGCAATGTCCCAATCACCGCGCAATAACCCGGAAGTTATATGCCTTCAATACGTTTTAGAAGAGCCTCGGCCACCCTGTTGCCGCTGCTCTGTCTCCTCGCCAGCCTCTGCGTCCCACAAGCCATGGCGCAAGATGTCCCCTCTCGCAACGCAGTTCAGCGAGCGCTGGATGGTCTGGGTAAAGCAGAAACCCTGACCGTCACCCAACAAGCGGATCAGAAGTTGTTGACCGAAACCCTCGCCCTGCTCGACAGCATCGACAAGGAAGAGGCGAAGGCCAAGACCCAGGCCCAGCGGATCCGCAACCTGCCCACCGAACTCAGGGAGATCAGCGCCAAGCTCGATGCCCTGACCAAGGGCAAGAGCGCCGAGCAGATCAAGAGCGAATACGCCACCATGACTCTGGCCGAGCTCGACAGCCGCCAGCCGGAAGTGCTGGCCAACATGCAAGAAGCTCAGGAGGCGCTCGGCGCCATCGGCAGCCAGCTCACCAGCTTGCAAACCCTGCCGGAGCGAGCCCAGAGCAGCATGAGCCGCGCCTATCAGCGCAGTCAGGAGATCCGCAGCCGCCTCAACGCCGGTGAAGGGGTCTCCAGCGCCGAGAAGATGAAGCTCGGGGCCGAACTGGCCCTGCTCGACCTGCAACTGGCCCACCTGCAAAAGGAGCTGGATAACCGTACCAGCATGCAGGATCTGGCGATCAAGCAGCGCGACTACCAGAGTGCCCGTCTCGCCAGCGAAGAGCAGAAACTGCAGCTGTTGCAGGATCAGAGCAGCGCCAAGCGCCTTGGCGACACCGAAAAAACCGCCGAGCAGACCGGCGAGCTGGTGGCGACCGAAGACAGTCCGCTGGTACAAAAAGAGCAGGAGCTCAACCACCAGCTCAGCCAGCAGCTCATCAGCGCTACCACCAACCTCAACTCGCTGGTGCAAAAGAATCTGCAAGCCAAGAGCTGGCTGGAGCGCGGCATCCAGACCGAGCGCAACCTCAATGAACAGGTGCAGATGCTCAAGGGCAACCTGCTGCTGTCACGCATCCTCTATCAGCTCTACCAGCAGCTGGAAGCGGCGCCCACCATCGCCGTCAAAAACCTGGAAGAGCAGATCGCCGACCTTCATCTTGCCCAGTTTGAACTGAGCCAGCAGCGTGACCAGCTGTTCCAGAAGAACCTCTATCTGGACAATCTGATCGCTGGCAGCAAGGAGCAGATCAGCGAAGAGGATAAGGCCAACCTGGACAAGTTGATCGATACCCGCATCAACCTGCTCGATCAGCTCAACCGCCAGCTCGACAGCCAGCTCACCAACGCCATCAGCCTGCAGCTGACCCAGCAGCAACTGGCGCGGGTCTATGCTTCTGTCGAGTTTACCCTGCAGCAGCACATCTTCTGGGTAAGCAGCAACAAGCCCATCGATGGCAAGTGGTTTATCAACTGGCCCGCCCAGGCCTACAAACAGGCCTCCGACTGGGTATTGAAACCGGACTGG
>NZ_JBODRQ010000064.1:0-19670 GCF_050633025.1 Aeromonas sp. | reverse complement strand
GTCGGCGTTGTTGCCGCTGCCATCCTGGTCGCTGTCCAGGGACTCTGACTTGTCGTTCGGGAAGGCGTCGTCGGCATCCTTGATCCCGTCACCATCCCGATCTTTTCCACCCAACACCACGCTCCCCTCCTGCACGGAGAGATGCCAGTGATCGGTCTTAATGGCTTCGCCACTTTGCTGCTGATTACGCAGATCCTGACCTATCTCGCTAGCCCCTTGGCTCAGGAGCGATCCCCCCTGATCGGCCATCTGCTGGGATGTGGTGGGCAACAGCTGTGCCAAGGCTCGTGCCGAGGCGCCGATCAGAGGTTCAGGAGTGGCCACATAATCGAGCGCCGGATCGAGTTGGGGTTGTGCAAGCTCATGGCGCAGCCTGGATAAGGCCTCTTCTGGGGATTGCCCTTCCCGTTGCTGCAAGGTGAGATAGGTCGTCAAGGGGGTCACCAGCTTCGCATCCACCGGAGCCATCATCAGAAAATCTCGCTCGACTGTGCGGTCAGGGTGATCGAGATCCCGGGTCTGGCCAGCGATGGCTCTGGCCATCACAACCGCATCCGTCTTGATTGGAATGGTGAGTCTGGCGCGCCCCAGTTCGTCACTCTGAGTGTTAGGCTCACCCGGATCAATCTCACCGTTACCATTACTATCGAGCCAGACACTGGCGCGATGTAAATAGCCATCGATGATCCTAAGCTCAACCTCCCTGGTCTGTAATGGGGGTACCGACTCGCCCTCGCCACCGCAAGAGACGAGCATCCCGACAAGCGGCATGGCTACCCATGTCGCTCGCTGCTTGGTCAATTTCATTGTTGTTATTCCCGCTGTAGGTATCTGTGTAGGACAAGCCCGCAGTAATACTATCCAGTGGTGTGGCAATAAGCCGTGATCATTGACGACATTTCACTCTTAATGAGACACTTAATAAATAAGGCCTCATTTGTGTTCAAAATTAGCCATGGCTTACGCTGTGATAACATCTACATCAATGCTGCATATTATTGTGTGCTGCAGTGATCCGGCTGCAGATAGCCCTAGTCCGGGAGAACGTCCCCGCCCACATCGGAAAAAGTCAGACTTTTTTCGTCAATCGGCAACCCTAATTGTCACTTTGAGAAGGTTGTGTTCAAGGTTGCCGCCCTATCATCTCCCATTCCAATCATAAAAAGTTACTTTTTATCAGGATGTTAAGTATGTGTATGGAGAAATATGCTGAACGCAGCTGCCAAAATCGCTCCAACAGGAGTGTGATGATGAAGGTGCCCAATGCCGGAAGAGAGGTTTACAAACGCAGCTTGCTGACCCTGGCGCTGCTCAGCGGTCTGAGTGCCTGTGGCGGCGAGACGACCCAGACGGCCCAGACCATGCCCGCCGTCCCTGTGGTGGTCGCCGAGGTCAAGCTGACCGATGTGCCACTCACCACCGAGATGGTGGGAGAGACCGCCGGTTTTCGCGAGATCGATGTGCGTTCCCGGGTCAGTGGCATCCTGCTCAAGCGTACTTATGTGGAAGGCCAGCCGGTTACCGCTGGTCAGGAGCTGTTTCTGATTGACCCTGAGCCCTACAAGGTGGCACTGGAGCAGGCCAAGGGGACTTTGGCTCAGGAGCAGGCCCGTCTCAACAAGGCCCGTGCCGATCGTGATCGCATCATCCCCCTCTTCAAGCGTCAGGTGGTCAGCCGCAAGGACTATGACGACACCATCGCCAACTATGAAGCGGCCATCGCGAGCCATCAAGCCGCTCAGGCCAAGGTAAAGGAGGCTGCACTCAACCTCAGCTACACCCAGGTGACTGCCCCCATCGATGGTATGGCGAGCAAGAGCTCCCAGTCCGAGGGGAGCCTTATCTCCACCAGCGGCGACAACGGCCTGCTCACTACCATCACCCAGTTTGATCCGCTCTACGTCAACTTCTCCTACTCGGAGCAGGATCGCCTCAACTTCGAAAACTCGGTAAAGAAAGGGGTGATTGAGGCGAAAGATGCCACAACCTGGCGCACCCATATCCGTCTGGCCGATGGCTCCCTCTACCCGGAGGCGGGCAAGCTCAACTTCTCCGACAACCGGGTCGATCCGCAGACCGGCACCATCCGTGCCCGCGCCATCTTCGACAACAAGAACGGCACCCTGCTACCCGGCCAGTTTGTCCGCATGACCATCGATCTGGGCCTGCGCAAAAACGCTATTTTGGTACCGCCCCGCGCCATCGTCCAGTCCCAGGCTGACCGCATGGTGATGGTGGTCGATGCCGACAACAAGGTGGTGCCCCGTCCGGTGACTCTGGGCGTAGCGGTCGACTCCGGCGTGCTGATCGAGAGCGGCCTGCAAGCCGGTGAGCGCTATATCGTCGAAGGCTTGATGAAGGCTCGCCCCGGCAACCAGGTGAAACCTGTCTCTGCCGACGAGATGAAGGCGATCACCGGCAAGGTGGTCAGCCAGTCTGCGGCCAAGTAAGGAGCCCGTATGTTTTCCAAGTTCTTCATAGAACGCCCCATCTTCGCCAGCGTGATTTCGATCATTATCGTGCTGGGCGGATTGGCGGCGATGCGGGCCCTCCCCATCGAACAATATCCCCAGATCACCCCGCCGGTGGTCTCGGTGACCGCTTTCTATCCGGGCGCAACCCCGGAGGTGATATCCCAGACCGTGGCCGCGCCGCTGGAGCAGCAGATCAACGGCGTCGAGCGGATGATCTACATTCAGTCGGGGTCGGCCTCCAACGGCCAGATGAACCTCAACGTCTACTTCGAGATCGGCACCGATCCGGATCAGGCCACCATCAACGTCAACAACCGGGTCTCGGCCGCCATGGCCCAGCTGCCGGAAGAGGTGAAAAAGCAGGGGGTGACGGTCAAGAAGAAATCGACCTCCATCCTGCAGGTGGTTACCCTCCAGTCACCGAACGGCTCGTTTGATACCACCTATCTGTCGAACTACGCCCTGCTAAACATCATCGACGAGCTCAAGCGGATTCCCGGCATCGGTGATACCACCTTGTTTGGCGGTACCGACTATGCGATGCGTATCTGGCTGCGGCCGGATCGACTGGCCCAGCTCGAGCTCACCCCGAGCGATGTGATCGGCGCCATTCGCGAGCAGAACACCCAGTTTGCGGCGGGCAAGATCGGTGCCCAGCCCACCACGGCCCCCATCGACTTCACCTACACGGTGCAGACCAAGGGGCGCCTTGAGGATGTGAAGGAGTTCCAGAACATCATCGTCCGCTCCATGCCCGATGGTTCCAAGATCCGGGTCCGCGATGTCGCCCGGGTCGAGCTGGGGGGCAAGGATTATGATCTGGTCGCCCGCGCCAACGGCAAACCGGCCATCGGTATCGCCACCTATCTGCAACCGGGCGCCAACGCCGTCGCGGTTGCCGATGCGGTACACGCCACCATGGAGCGACTCAAGGAGCGCTTCCCGCAAGATGTGGAGTACCAGATCCCCTACGACACCACCGAATTCGTGAAGATTTCTATTGAAGAGGTGGTACACACCCTGTTCGAGGCAATCGTACTGGTGTTCGTGGTGGTCTACCTGTTCCTGCAGAACTTCCGCGCTACCCTGATCCCCTGTATTGCGGTGCCGGTGTCACTTATCGGTACCTTCGCCGGCATGCTGGTGCTCGGTTTCTCCATCAACCTGCTGACCCTGTTCGGCATGGTGCTTGCCATTGGCATCGTGGTGGATGACGCCATCGTGGTGCTCGAAAACGTAGAGCGGATCATGAGCAAGAAGAAGTGCTCGCCCAAAGAGGCAGCCATCCTCGCCATGCAGGAGGTTTCCGGCCCGGTGGTCGCCATCGTGCTGGTGCTCTGCGCCGTGTTCCTGCCGGTCGCCTTTATGGGTGGCATGACAGGAGTGATGTACAAGCAGTTCGCCATCACGGTCGCGGTCTCGGTCGCCATCTCCGGTCTGGTGGCACTGACCCTCTCCCCGGCCCTCTGCGCCGTGTTGCTGAAAGAGGGACACCACAAACCGGCCCGTTTCTTCGTCTGGTTCAACGACAAGTTTGATCAGCTGACCCGCGGCTATGTGCGCGGCGTAGCCTTCCTGAACCGTCGGGTGGGGGTCGCCTTTGCCATCATCGCCGTGCTGATCCTCTCTATCTACGGCCTCTTCCTCAAGGTGCCGGGCGAACTGGTACCGAACGAAGATCAGGGCTACCTCATCTCCGCCGTCATGCTGCCGGATGCCGCCGCGATGAGCCGGACCCAGGTGGTCGCCGACCAGTTCGACCAGATCGCCATGGCCAACGCCAACGTGAAGGATGTGATCACCTTCTCCGGGTTTGACATCCTCTCCAGCGCCATCGTCAGCAACAGCGGCCTCACCTTCATTACTCTGAAGGACTGGAGCGAGCGTAAAGAGGCGGGCGCCGACTCCTTCTCACTGGCCAAAATCCTGCAAGGGATGAGCATGATGGGGCTGGCGGACGGTTTCGTGGCCTCCTTCAACCCGCCGCCCATCCAGGGGATGTCCACCACCGGCGGCCTTGAGGGCTATCTACAGAACCGCGGCTCGGGCAATGCCCATGCCTTCTCAGCTGAAGTGCAGCGCTTCCTCGACGTGGCCAAGGAGCGCCCCGAGTTTGCCAGCGTGACGAGTACATTCCGAGCCAACGTGCCGCAGGTCTATCTCGATCTGGATCGCGAAAAGACCAAGGCGCTGGGGCTGCCGATCAACGCGGTGTTCGACACCATGCAGGCCACCTTCGGCCAGGTCTATGTCAACGACTTCAACCAGTTCGGCCGTACCTACCGGGTGCAGTTGCAATCCGAGGCAGACTATCGCGCCAAGAAGAGCGACATTCGCAACGTCTATGTCCGCTCCGACAAGGGGGAGATGATCCCGCTCAGCAGTCTGGTGACGGTGCGTGATGCCACCGGCCCCGAACTGGTCGAACGCTTCAACATCTTCCAGGCCGCCAAGATCATGGCCCAGCCCGCCTCCGGCTACAGCTCGGGTCAGGCCATCGCCGCGCTGGAAGAGGTCGCCAATGAGGCTCTTGGCAACGACGCCAAGCTGGAGTGGACCGGCTCCGCCTATCAGGAGAAAGCGGCCGCAGGCAGTGCAGGAATGGCCTTTGGTTTCGGTATCGTGATGATCTTCCTCATTCTGGCCGCCCAGTATGAACGCTGGAGCCTGCCGTTTGCGGTGATCACCGCGGTACCGTTCGCCCTGTTCGGTGCCCTGCTCGCTACCTGGCTGGTGGGGCTGACCAACAACGTCTACTTCCAGATCGGGCTGGTGACCTTGGTGGGCCTTGCCGCCAAAAACGCCATCCTGATTGTGGAGTTCGCGGTGATGAAGCACGAGGAGGGGATGAACCTCATCGAGTCGGCACTGGAGGCGGCGCGCCTGCGTTTTCGTCCCATCGTAATGACCTCGCTCGCTTTCATCCTCGGCTGTGTGCCGCTGGTCACCTCCAGCGGTGCCGGGGCGGCCAGCCGTCACGCTCTCGGCTGGCCGGTCATCGGCGGCATGCTGGCGGCGACCTTTATCGCCATCTTCTTCATCCCGCTCTTCTTCCGCCTCATCATGCGAGGATCGGAAAAAGGTGCGAAACAGTAAGGCCGTGCCTGTTGCCCGACTGGATAACCCATACCCCTGCACCTGCGGGGGTATTTTTATCCCATGTTTCCCATGGCGCCAAGGTTCGTGCCTTGACCTTATCCCTGTGGCAAGGTTTACAGTCCAACAATCTGACACCGAAGGATATCCAGTTTGTCACTCATACAGCTTGCTGCAAGATTGCCCTCTGTTGCTCTGGCCCGGCTATTGCTGGCGCTGCTGCTCGCGTGCAATCTGACCCTCTGTATCAGTTGGCAGGATTCTTCCCTCTCGGCCGAGATGACCCAAAGCCGCCCCCGTTCGATAGTGCTGCTCGATTCATCCATGGCGATGGCGGATGGCGAGATCTCTCATGCGATGCACGCCATGGGTCACCCGAGCGATGGCATGACCCTCTCCTGCCATCTGGGGGACGATGGGTCAGCCATGGGCGATGAGTGCCAGATGCAGACCGGCGTCAATGCCCTCTCCCTCGGTCTGATGGCTCTGCTGGGGGTACTGGTCGCCCTGCTGATCTTCCCCCTGCTGCTTGGCAACAACGTCGCAGCGTCACTGCTTGATAACTGGTTGCGGGATCCCTTCCTGCGATCGCGCGGTACCCATCCCCCCTCCTGGCCACGCCGACACCTGATGCTGTCGGTGCTGCGCCACTAGAAAGCGCTTCTCTTGCGGCAGCGGCAGGCCTCGGCTTGCCCGTTTCCTGCCGCCTTGCCTGACCCTGTGCCCCGGCCAAACCAGCCAGCTCACAGGGAGCCGTGCGCGCTGACACAGCTGCGCCCCGTTTGCCGCCAACCCCTTGGGTGATGCCTTGTCCATCTCCCATCCGGCGGCCTGCAAAAGAGAAGACGTATTATGTCACCAGCCCACTTTTCACCGTCCAAGGTTGCTGCCTTTGCGGGCGCATTACCCTCCTGCACTTTCTGCATGCAGATCCGCGCCGGAGGCCAGTCATGAACAAGACCGTCCTGATGTCGGCCCTGCTGCTCGCCCTCGGCGCCGGTGGCGGCTACTGGGCCGCCAAACAGACCACAGCTGGCACCGCGGCCAAGGAGAAGACGCCGCTCTACTGGGTCAACCCCATGGATCCCCGCGACAAGCGCGATGCCCCCGCCAAAGACAACATGGGGATGGACTTTATCCCCGTCTATGAGGAAAAACAGGGCGGCTCACCGGGTACCGTCACCATCAGCCCCGAGATCCAGCAGAACCTGGGGGTACGGCTCGCCAAGGTGGAGAAGCTGCCCATCCACCAGCAGATCGAGACGGTGGGCTACGTCGGCTATGACGAGGACAGTCTGGAGGCGGTCAACGCCCGCATGGCGGGCTGGATCCGCACCCTCGCCATCAAGAGCGAGGGGCAGCAGGTGAGCAAGGGGAGCCTGATTTACGAGCTCTACGCCCCGGATCTGGTCAATGCCCAGCACGAGTACCTGCTCGCCCTCAACACAACCAACCCGCTGCTGCTGCGCGCCGCCGAGGGCAAGCTCAAGTCCCTGCAGGTGCCGGCGGATCAGATTGCGGCCCTCAAGCGCAGCCGCCAGGTGCAGGAGACGGTGCGCATCTATGCCCCCAGCAGCGGTTATGTTTCCGAACTGAAGGTGCGCGAAGGCCAGTATGTGGAGCCCGCCGCAGCGCTCTTTAACATCAGCACCCTCAAGCAGGTGTGGGTGAGTGCCGAGGTGTTCGAGCGTCAGGCGGCCCAACTGAAGGTGGGGGATCCGGTCACCATGACCCTCGACTATGCCCCCGGCCGCAGTTGGCAAGGCAAGGTGGATTACCTCTACCCGACTCTGGATGCCACCACCCGCACCCTCAAGGTGCGGCTGCGCTTTGCCAACCCGGACGAGTTCCTGAAACCCAACATGTTCGCCAAGGTGAGCATTCGCACCGGGCAGGGCGAGCCCCGGCTGGTGGTACAGAGCGAAGCGGTGATCCGTACCGGCAGTCAGGATCGGCTGGTGCTGGCGTTGGGGGATGGCAACTTCAAGTCGGTCGCAGTCACTCTCGGCCCCCAGTTTGGCGACAAGGTCGCCATCAAGGCAGGGGTAGAGGCTGGGGATAACATCGTCAGCTCGGCCCAGTTCCTGCTCGACTCCGAATCGGCCATCGATTCGGACTTCCAGCGCATGACGGCGGTGCGCCCCGCCCAGGTGTGGACCCAGGGCGAGGTTGAAAGCGTCGATCTGGCCAACCGTACCCTGATGGTCTCCCACCAGCCCATCCCCGAGTGGCAGTGGCCCGCCATGGAGATGGAGTTCACCGTCGCCGACGGGGTCGATATCAGCAAGCTGGTCGAGGGGCAGACCCTGCACCTGCAGGTAATGCAGGAGGGGGATGAGTACCGCATCACCACCATCCATCAGGAGAAAACACCCGCTACTCACGGCGACGCCAAGCCTGCAACGGATGAGATGGGAAAGATGGAAGGCATGGACCATAGCCAACACGATATGGGAGCCAAGTCATGATCCCTTCCATCATTCGTTGGTCCATCGGCAACCGCTTTCTGGTGCTGCTATTGACCCTCATGCTCACCGCCTGGGGGCTCTGGTCGGTCAAACAGACCCCGGTGGACGCCCTGCCGGATCTCTCCGACGTGCAGGTGATCATCAAGACCTCCTATCCGGGCCAGGCGCCCCAAGTAGTTGAGGATCAGGTCACCTACCCGCTCACCACCGCCATGCTGGCGGTGCCGGGGGCCACCACGGTGCGCGGCTACTCCTTCTTCGGCGACTCCTTCGTCTATGTGCTGTTTGACGACAACACCGACCTCTACTGGGCCCGCGCCCGGGTGCTGGAGTATTTGAGCCAGGTCGCGCCCAATCTGCCCGCCTCTGCCCGCCCCCAGCTCGGCCCAGATGCCACCGGGGTGGGCTGGGTCTATCAATACGCGCTGGTGGACAGAACCGGCAAGCATGACCTCAGCCAGCTCACCTCGCTGCAGAACTGGTTCCTCAAGTACGAGTTGCAGACGGTGGACGGGGTCTCCGAGGTCGCCACCGTGGGCGGCATGGTGCGCCAATATCAGGTGCGGGTCGACCCGGACAAGCTGCGCGCCTACGGCATCCCGCTCTCCCTTATCGAGACCGCCATCAAACAGGGCAATCAGGAGACCGGCGCCTCCGTCATCGAGATGGCGGAAGCGGAGTACATGGTACGCTCCAATGGCTATCTGAAGAGCGTGGATGATCTGAAGCAGATCCCGCTCGGTACCAATGTGCGCGGCGCCCCGCTGCTGCTGGGGGATGTGGCAGATGTGGTCACCGGCCCCCAGAGCCGACGCGGCATCGCCGAGCTCAACGGCGAAGGGGAAGTCGTGGGCGGCATTATCGTCATGCGCTATGGCGAGAATGCCCAACACACCATCGACGGGGTCAAGGCGCGGCTCGCCCAGCTGAAGAGCAGCCTGCCGGAGGGAGTGGAGGTCGTCACCGTCTACGACCGCTCAGACCTTATCCAGCGCGCCATCGACAACCTCTCCGGCAAGCTGGTGGAGGAGTTCGCGGTGGTGGTGCTGGTCTGCCTCGCCTTCCTGTTCCACCTGCGCTCATCGCTGGTGGTGGTCATCTCCTTGCCCATCGCCATCCTGACCGCCTTCATCGTGATGCACCTGCAGGGGATCAACGCCAACATCATGTCGCTGGGGGGCATCGCCATCGCCATCGGCGCCATGGTGGACGGTGCCATCGTGATGATCGAGAACGTCCACAAACATATGGAGCGCACCGAGCTGACGGAGAAGAACCGCTGGCTGGTGATTGTCGAGGCGAGTATCGAGGTGGGGCCGGCGATTTTCTTCTCCCTGCTGATCATCACCATCAGCTTCCTGCCGGTGTTCGCGCTGGAGGCGCAGGAGGGGCGGATGTTCCACCCCCTCGCCTACACCAAGACCTACGCCATGGCGGCGGCGGCCGGGCTAGCTATCACGCTGGTACCGGTGATCATGGGTTACTTTATCCGTGGCAAGGTGCTGGCGGAACAGGCCAACCCGCTCAACCGCTGGCTGAGTCAAGGCTATGTACCGCTGCTCAAAGCCGTGCTGGCCCGTCCCAAAACCACTCTGGCTATCGCCGCCGTGGTGACGGTGGCGGGCTTCTGGCCGCTCAAGTACCTCGGCTCCGAGTTCATTCCGCCGCTCGATGAGGGGGACATCATGTACATGCCCACCACCGCGACCAATATCTCGGTGGGCAAGGCGCGGGAGATTTTGCAGCAGACCGACAAGCTCATTCGCACCGTGCCCGAGGTGCAGAACGTGTTCGGCAAGGCGGGGCGCGCCGAATCAGCCACCGACCCCGCCGATCTGGTGATGATGGAGACCAGCATCCAGCTCAAGCCACGCGATCAGTGGCGCCCCGGCATGACCCCGGAGAAGCTGAAAGAAGAGCTCGACTCCCTCATCCGCTTCCCCGGCCTCACCAACGCCTGGGTGCCCCCCATCAAGACCCGCATCGACATGCTGGCCACCGGCATCAAGACCCCGGTCGGCATCAAGATAGCGGGGCCGGATCTTAAGGTGATCCAGCAGCTCGGCCAACAGCTTGAACAGATCGTCGGCAAGGTGGAGGGCGCCTCATCGGTCTACGCCGAGCGGGTGGCCGGTGGCCGCTACGTCAAGGTGGATATCGACCGACTGAAAGCGGCCCGTTACGGCCTCAACATCGCCGACGTGCAGGCGGTGCTTGCCACCGCAGTGGGCGGCATGGAGGTGGGCCAGACCATCGAGGGGCGCGAGCGTTACCCCATCAACCTGCGCTACCCCCAGAGCTATCGCGACTCGGTGGCCAGTCTGGAGCTGCTGCCGGTGGTGACGCCGAGCGGGGCGCGCATCGCGCTGGCTGATGTAGCCCGGGTCTACATCAGCGACGAGGCCCCCATGCTGCGCAGTGAAAACGCGCGCCTCAACGGCTGGGTCTACGTCGACATTCGCGGCCGCGATATCGGCTCCTTCGTCGATGAGGCCAAAGCCGAGGTGGGCAAGCAGCTGGTGCTGCCGGCGGGCTACGCCCTCACCTGGTCTGGCCAATACGAGTACATGGAGCGGGCCAAGGCGCGCCTCGCCTACGTAGTGCCACTCACCATCGCCATTATCGTGCTGCTGCTCTATCTGGCGTTTCGCCGCTTCCAGGAGGTGCTGCTCATTCTCACCACCTTGCCGCTGGCGGTGGTGGGGGGGATCTGGACCCTCTGGCTGCTCGACTTCAACCTCTCTGTGGCAGTCGGGGTGGGCTTTATCGCCCTGGCGGGGGTGGCGGTGGAAACAGGCGTGCTGATGCTGGTCTACCTCAACCACGCCTGGGACGAGCTCGTTGCCAGCGGCAAGCCGGACAAGGCGAGCCTGCACCGGGCGGTGATCCATGGCGCCGCCCTGCGCCTGCGCCCCAAGATGATGACGGTGGTCACCATCATCGCGGGCCTCTTGCCCATCATGTGGAGCCACGGCACCGGCTCCGAGGTGATGCAGCGCATCGCCGCCCCCATGATTGGCGGCATGGTGAGCGCGCTGGTACTGACCCTGCTGGTGCTGCCAGCGGCCTATTACCTGTGGCGCAGTCGCAGCCTTGGCAAGAGCACGAACCCGCAATCCGAATAACCCGATTTCACGATCCATATTGACTGAACGATAAGGAAACCATCATGAACTACAAAACGCTGACCCTGACCCTGCTGCTTGGCCTTGCCACCCACACCGGCCTGCAGGCCGAGGAGATGATGAACCATGCCGGCCACGACATGGGCCAGATGAGCCAGATGGAAGGCATGAACGAGATGGGCGAGATGGCGATGACCCAGGGGGTCATCACTCGCATCGACGCAGCCAACGGCAAGGTCGGCATCAAGCACGAGGCGATCGACAACCTCAAGATGCCCGCCATGACCATGGTGTTTCGGGTAGCTGAACCGGCCCAGCTCAAGGCTCTTAAGGTGGGGGATGCAGTGCGCTTTCACGCCGAGAACCCGGGTGGCAAGCTTACCATCACCCAAATCAAGCCGCAGTAAATGCCCGGCCCGCTCCGGGCTACACGGGTAAGCAAGAGGGAGGCAACCGCCGTGAGGCCCTATGCCCCTTCTTCAAGCAACTCGGCGAGCTGTGCGAACAGATCGAAACGGTGGCGATGGATATGAACACCGCCTTCGATCTGGAGGTAAAGCAGCACGGCTCTCAGAGCGAGGTGGTGTACGACCTGTTCCATGTCACGGCCCGTTATGGTCGCGAGGTGATTGACCGCATCAGAGTCGCTCAGGCCAACGCACTGCGCCATGACAAGCCTGCCCGCAAAATGGTCAAGCAGAGTCGTTGGCTGCTCCTGCGTAACCGGGAAAATCTCAACGCTGAGCACCTAAATGACATACTCGATGGCATGCCAGGAAATCAAATAAATTAAAAAGCCCAACCTAATCAACAGGTTGGGCTTGGTATGTGGCGGAGAGACAGGGATTCGAACCCTGGGTGGCATTGCTGCCACAATTGATTTCGAGTCAATCCCGTTCGGCCACTCCGGCATCTCTCCGTGGGAAAAGAGTTTTACCCAAGCATGGCCGAGGATGCAATAAAAATTTCTTAGATATCAAGTAACTGAATCAGATATCTGGGAGCAGGTTCACAATGTGGCACGTGCTGTTCGCGTTGTGAGGCCACCTGCATAGTCCCGCATCCCCCCGCTCGCACACTCGGCCTTTATCCATATCATGATATTCTCCCATTGCCATGGAACGTCTCTTTTTCGCGCCTGGCGCTCAAACATATGGAAGATGTCGATTTTAGCAGGTTTCCTATGTATCCCCACATCATGGCGGGTACGCAGCAAGCTGGTAATCATGGGCTGATTGAGGAACAATCGCGCCATCCTGGCGGTTATGTTAATGATCTTCCGCCCCGATTGAACTGATGGATCTTCTTATGCGATTGCCGAAACTCAAGCCCCTATCTCTAACATCCGCTCTTGCCATGCTGCTGGCAGCAATCCTGCTCTACGCAGCGCCGGCAGAGGCCAAACGCTACCCGCTGCCACCGGCAGGAAGTCGCCTCATCGGTGAGCTGGAAGATTATATTATCCAGCAGGACGATCATCTGGAGCTGGTAGGCAAACATACCCAGATTGGTTTTTTGGCGCTGCTGGAAGCAAATCCCGGTGTAGACCCCTATTTGCCCAAACCGGGCACCCGCTTGACCTTGCCAACCCAAATGCTACTACCCGATGTGCCTCACGAGGGGATCGTCATCAATCTTCCCGAACTTCGCCTCTACTACTTTCCCAAAGCGAAAAGCGAGGTCATCGTACTGCCCATCGGGATTGGTGATCTCGGCCGCGAGACTCCCGAGATGACCACCACCGTCATCGAGAAGAATCCCAACCCGACCTGGGTGCCCGGCCCCATGGTGCGCAAATCCTGGCTGGAGCAAAAAGGGATCACCCTGCCCGCCGTGGTGCCCCCCGGCCCGGAGAACCCCCTCGGCAAGTTCGCCATGCGCCTTGGCTATGGCAAACGCGACTACCTGATCCACGGCACCAACAAGGATTTTGGCGTTGGCCTGCGTGTAAGTGCTGGCTGCATCCGGCTGCGACCTGACGATATCGAAGCCCTGTTCAAGATTGTGCCGATCGGCACGCCGGTGCGGGTCATCAATCAACCTGTCAAGGTCGCCATCGAGCCGGATGGTCGCCGCTGGCTGGAGGTGCACTCCCCGCTCTCTCGCACCGAAGAGGAGCTTGAAAATGGCGCCCCGCTGATGCTATCACCGGCCATAGAGAGCTTTATCAGCGCCCCTGACGTGATGCAGGATGAGGTGACGGCGGCGTTGGAGAGCAAAAATGGCCTGCCCCGCCCCATCAGCAGCCAGCTTGTCAGTGGTTAAGTCACCAGCGCCCGAGTCCCACTGGAGTCACCTTATGAAATACCAGCCCCTCGTACTCCTGTTTGCCTGCCACTCTTTGTGGGCAAAAGACATCCTCTGGATGAACAATGGCGATCGTCTGACCGGCAGCATCGAGGAGGTGACCGAACAGTCGGTACGCATCGCCTTGCCCTACAGCGGCGTTGTCACCGTCCAGCGGGAAGCCATCAAACGCTGGCGTATCGATAAACAGGACAAGCCCAAAGTAATGGCGAAAGGGGGGCTCAAGCTGTTCGAGAATGACAAGGATGAACGCAATGCCTGGCTCTGGAGCGGCAACGGCGATTTCAACATCAAGATCAGGGACAGCAATAAAAAAACCAATAACGTCAATGTCAAAGGTACGACTGAAGTGGCCAATCTCGACTGGCGTTACAGCCTGTCAGGAGAATATAACTATGAGACCACCAACCGTGTCACTGATAGCCATGACTACAAGCTGAATCCCACCCTCGACTACTTCCTTGATCAGCACTGGTTCATTCGCAGTTCGCTCAATGCCGAATATGACATGCTTGATGACAACTACCTGAAGCTCGATTTTGGTTCAGGTCCCGGTTATCGCTTCTGGAATGACAAAAAAAGGCGCCTTGAGCTTATTGCCCAAGGGGGGATGCAACGGGCCTACTATCGCAACAATGAGCAGCTGAGCATATTGTATTCAAACTCACAAACCATCAGCTATCCCATCGGAGAGCTCAGCTGGGACTACCGCCAACCACTCTCTTTCTGGCTACAGCCATTCGAGCTATTCAGCAAAGGAAGCTATACCAAATATCTGGCTCAACCCTCTCCCTATATTATTCTCCAGCAAGATATCTCTGGCACTATCGGTCTTCGCTACTACTTCAGCGACCATCTGCGTCTCTCGTGGAGTAGTGAAATGGAGCGTTTAGATGGGGAATTCAATTTGGGACCACTCAGCCAATCTCTCAACCAAACTGATTACAAGCACCTTCTCAGTCTGGGAGCCAGTTTTTAAGTCAACAGCAAAGGGCTGCTGCGCCTGGAGATGGGGCACTTCAAGCTTTAAAGAACGCTGAAAAGCAAAACGGCTGCCCGAAGGCAGCCGTTTTTTATTCGGGATATCCCCGTCATTCAGTATCTATCAACCACGCAGGGCGGCGATACGCTGCTCGATGGGCGGGTGGCTCATAAACAGCTCGCTCATGGAGCGCTTGCCGTTGATGCCAAAAGCCATCATGGAGCCTTCCAGCTGCGGCTCGGCACCGCGGGAGAGGCGCTCAAGGGCGGCAATCATCTTGTCGCGACCGGCCAGCTTGGCGGCACCGGCATCGGCACGGAACTCACGCTGACGGCTGAACCACATGACGATGATGGAGGCCAGAATACCGAACAGCATCTCCAGCACGAACACGGTGATCATGTAGGCAAACCCGCCGGTACTGCTGCTCTCTTCATCGTTATTCGAGCTGAAGAAGTTGCTGATCACGCCGGCCACGATGCGGGCGAAGAACATCACGAAGGTGTTCACTACCCCCTGGATCAGGGTCAGGGTCACCATGTCGCCGTTGGCCACGTGGCTCACCTCGTGGGCCAGCACCGCTTCCGCCTCGTCGCGGCTCATGCTGTAGAGCAGGCCGGAGGAGACCGCCACCAGCGAATCATCGCGGCGGGCACCGGTGGCAAAGGCGTTCATCTCGGGGGAGTCGTAGATCCCCACTTCCGGCATCTTGATGCCCGCTTCACGGGCCTGGCGAGCTACAGTACTCACCAGCCAGTGCTCTGTCTCGTTACGGGGCTGCTCGATAACCTGGACGCCATAGCTGCGCTTGGCCATCCACTTGGACATCAGCAAGGAGATAAAGGAACCCCCAAAACCGAACACGGCACAGAACAACAACAGCCCGGAAATGCTGGACTTGTTGATCCCCAGAACCGAGAACAGGATATTGAGTACCACCCCCAGCACCAGCATGACGGCCAGGTTGGTCACCAGGAATAGCATAATTCGCTTCATATAGACTCCTTGTGAAGATAAAGGACATGACCGGGGATCACTCGGGATCCCCACCTGATCATGTTAATGTCGACATTCTAGGGAGATTCGATGAATGTTCGCTGAATATGCCGTCACAGTAGCGGCGAGATATCGAGACGCCCCTGCAAATCGGCTTCAAGCGGATTGTTTATAAACGGAATTTCGCCGAGGAAGGGAGCTGGCAGCAACCCCCTCAATGTGTCCAGATTTTCCTGATAATGGCTCATGGAACCATGGAGCCGATTAATTACCCACCCCGCCACCGGCAGCTGATCATTGCGAATGGCGGCAAAGGTGAGCAGCGCATGGTTGAGGCAACCCAGCTTGGCCCCCACCACCAGAATCACCGCCATGTTCTCCCGCTTCACCCAGTCCGACAGCAGATGCTTGCGATCGAGCGGCAGATACCAGCCCCCCGCCCCTTCCACTACCGCCAGTTCGGCCCCTGCCTGTTCAATCTTGCGCAGCCCCTCGCTCAACCCCTGCATGGTGATAGGCTGGCGCGCCTCGCTGGCGGCGATATGGGGCGCAATCGGCGGCTCATAGGCGAACGGATTGACCACCTCATAGGGCAGCGGCAGGCTAGCCGCCTCCTGCAACAGAACTGCATCGAGGTTGCGCAGGCCGTCCGGAGTGCGGGCACATCCGGCCGATACCGGCTTGTAGCCCGCGCACTTGATTCCCTGTGCGCTGAATTCACGCAACAAGGTGCGCGCCACCAGCGTCTTGCCCACATCGGTATCGGTGCCGGTGATAAAGAATGTTTTCATACGGTTCTCTCCTTGGCAGGGAGTGGCACACTGCCCTGCACATACTGCGATTCCCGGCACTCAGCGAGACTTGCTGATACGGCCGAGGCACACCCGATAACTGGCAACCAGCCTGCCATCGGGCTGGCGAAACGCCTCATACGCCTGAGCCAGCTGCTGCAATCTGGCGCGACCGCTCAGACCGGCCGGAGCGTCGTTTCCCTGACTGTCGTTGACCTGATTGGCCCCGATCCCCTTGAGATCGCGCAACAGCTGCGGCAATTCAAGATAGGCGAGCTCCCAAGTGATACAACGCAGCTCGGGAGCAACTACCCCGGCACTAGCCAGCGCCTGCTCCAATTGTGGCAGGCTGAGGAAGCGATTGACATGGGCACGACCATCAAGCTGCTGCCAGGCGGCTCGCAACTGCCAGAGCGACTCATCGAGCAAGGTCGAGAAAAAGATCTGGCCGCCCGGTTTGACCACCCGCTGCAGCTCGCCGAAAGCCTGGGCCGGACGCTCGCACCACTGCAGCGCCAGACTTGAGAAAACCCAGTCGAACGCGTTATCGGCGAAAGGAAGCTGCTCCGCATCGCCGCAGAGCAGGCGAGCACCGCTGCCACGCAAGGCAGCCTGCGCCAGCATGCCGGGGGCGAGATCCAGCCCCACAAGCTGGTGACAGCGATTTGCCAGTTGGGGCAAGAAAAAACCGGTGCCGCAGCCCAGATCCAGCCCGCTCACCGTCAGATCAGTGCCAACCGGCCTGCTCGGCATCCATTCCAGCAGCGCCTGACCCACCTCCTGCTGAAAGCGGGCGTGGGCATCGTAATGACGAGCTGCGGCGCCGAAACGGCGAGCAAGCTGCACCTTGTCGACCGTTTGAAAACGCTCAGCCATGGTGAGCCTCCCCAACCGTTGTTGCAAAAGGGCTGGCACCCAAGGCATCGAGCAGACGATCCACATCCTGCTCACGGTGAGCCGCGCTCAAGGTGATGCGCAGCCGGGCCGTACCGACCGGCACTGTGGGCGGGCGGATGGCGCCAGCCCAAACGCCGCGATCCCGCAGTCGCTCGGCCAGTTGCAAAGCAGCAAAGCTCTCCCCCACCAGCAGCGGCTGGATCGGGGTATCGCTCGCGCCAAGCTGCCAACCCTGCGCCTTTGCCCCTTGCCGGAAGCGGGCGATCAGCTGGCCAAGATGGGCGCGGGACTCATCAGCCGCGCGCACCAGTTCGATGCTCTTGCTGACCGCGCAAGCCTGCGCGGCGGGCATATGGGTGCTGTAGACATAGTGGCGAGCGAAGTTGACCAGATACTCCACCAGTTCGCGACTGCCGCCGACAAAGGCACCGGCAACCCCGAGCGCCTTGCCAAAAGTGCCCATCTGGATGTGTACACAGGCCGGGTTCACCCCTTGTGCGGCCAGGGTGCCGCGTCCCTCAGGGCCCAGCACGCCGAGGCCGTGGGCATCATCGATCATCAACCAGTTGCCGCTCCGGGCTGCCAAGGCCGCGAGTTCACCCCAGGGGGCCTGATCCCCGTCCATGCTGAACACCCCTTCCGAAACAATCAGCCCGCGATTGGGCTCAAGCTGCCGTTCAAGGGCCGCCATATCGTTGTGGGCAAAACGCTTCATCTTGCAAGGGAGCTGACTGCCCATCTCCTGCAAAGAGGCGTGGTTGAGTTTGTCCTGCCACAGCAGATGCTCCTTGCCGAGCAGCGCTTTGAGCACCGCCTGATTGGCGGCAAAACCGCAATTGAACAGCAGTACCGCCTCCACCCCGAGCCACTCGGCCAGGGTCTCCTCCAGCTGTTGGTGGGCACGGCTGTAACCGGTCACCAGCGGCGAGGCGCCGGAGCCCGTACCATAACGCTCAACCCCCGCGTTGAAGGCGGCCTTGATGGCGCCGTGATCTGCCAGTCCCAGATAGTCGTTGGCGGAAAAGTTGAAGTATTCGCGCCCTGCAACCCTGAGCCTCCCGCCACTCGCCCCGTCGGTCGCGATGCGGTTGCGCAGCAGACCCACCTGCTCGCGCTCGGCCAGCGCCGTGCCCAACCCAAAGGGGCCCGTTACTGCAGGGCCGTTCATGACCGAGCGGCCCCTGCACGGGGGCGGGTGGCGTCATAAAACATCTCGGTGGGCTCGCTCTGGCGACTCACCTCGGCCAGCAGCTCCTCTTCTTGAACCTGATCCGGCTTCTGGGCGCGCTGGGCGGGGCGAATGCCGAGCCGCTTGAACAGCTGCATATCGCTGTTTTCGTCCGGGTTGGGGGTGGTCAGCAACTTGCAGCCATAGAAAATGGAGTTGGCCCCGGCCATAAAGCACATCGCCTGCATCTGCTCGTTCATCTTCTCCCGCCCGGCTGAGAGGCGCACATGGGAGGCGGGCATCATGATCCGCGCCACGGCGATGGTGCGGATAAATTCGAATGGATCGAGGTTCGCCTCGTTCTCCAGCGGCGTTCCCTTCACCTTGACCAGCATGTTGATGGGCACACTCTCCGGGTGGCGCGGCAGATTGGCCAGCGCCATCAAGAGGCCCGCCCGATCTTTCGCCTGCTCGCCCATGCCGACGATACCACCGGAGCAGACCTTCATGCCGGCGCTGCGCACATGCTCCAGGGTATCGAGACGATCCTGATAAGTGCGGGTGGAGATGATCTCGCCGTAAAACTCCGGCGAGGTGTCGAGGTTGTGGTTGTAGTAATCGAGCCCCGCAGCGCCAAGACGGGCCGCCTGATCGGCGGTGAGCATCCCCAAGGTCATGCAGGTCTCCATACCGAGCCCGCGCACCTCCTCAATCATCCGGATGATGTAGGGCATGTCCTTCTCTTTGGGGTTGCGCCAGGCGGCTCCCATGCAAAAGCGTGACGAGCCGTTGGCCTTGGCTTCGCGAGCCCGCTCCAGCACCTTTTCCACCTCCATCAGCCGCTCGGCCTCAAGACCGGTGTGATAACGGGCGCTCTGGGGGCAGTATTTGCAATCTTCCGGGCAGGCGCCGGTCTTGATGGAAAGCAAGGTGCTCACCTGCACTTCGTTCGGGTCAAAGTGGGCGCGGTGGACAGTCTGGGCCTGAAACAGCAGATCGTTGAATGGCAGAGCAAACAGGGCCTGAACCTCGGCGAGGGTCCAGTCATGACGAAGGGCGTGACCGCCCGCGGTGAGAGCATTCATACATGGCTTCCGGTTGTTATTAGTGGGATCCTGCGCCCGCCATCTTGGGATGGTCAGCTACAAAACCCGCCGCCGGGCCCGCGCGCTCAGGGTGATGCGCAGTGCCAAGTGGCTGAAATTGTTGGCTAGTGTAGAGAGCACGCGTAGACTGTCAACACCGACCAGATCAAATAAATTGACAACAGAACACAAAATGACCAACCAAGAATTCGACCTGCACCACATCTGGCACCCCTATACCTCCCTCACTCACCCCCTGCCCTGCTATGAAGTGGCCAGCG
>NZ_JBODRQ010000063.1:0-19676 GCF_050633025.1 Aeromonas sp. | reverse complement strand
CTTATTTTAGGGTGGCGGATGTAACAAAACTGTCATGCAACCGCCATATAATGCCGCGAAGCCTAGCTTACATTGAGGTCTTGCATGTCATCGGAATCGTTAAACCTGGTCATGGCGGGCAGTAGAAAACGCCGGATCAAGGATAAATTGGCCAAATATGGCGTCACCACAGGCGGAGCCCTGGTACTGGTGGCGCTGCTGCTTATCTTCTTTTATCTGCTCTATGTGGTGAAACCCATCTTCAATGGCGCCTCCATGGAGCCGACCGCCTCGTTTACCCTGCCTGCCGCAGGGAAGACCGCCTGGCTCGGCGTGGAAGAGCAGAACGAGATCGGCTATCGCTTCAGCGATAAAGGGCAGGTCAACTTCTTCGCAGTCCAGGGAGATGACAAGATCAAGGTCGGCCAGTCACTGGGTCAGGCCCAGGTTGCTGGTGACATCACCACGGTAGCGACCCCGGCTCCTGGTCAGCGGCTGATCGCCTACGGCTTTGCTGATGGTAAGGCGCAGGTCGTCCAGCCAGCGTTCAAGGTCTCCTATCCCAACGATGTGCGGGTGATTGAACCCAGCCTGCAATATCCCTTCGGCGAAGAACCTGTGGTGATCGACCCGCAAGGGAAGGCACTGCAACTGATGGTGTTCGAAGCCACCAAGGACAAGATGGCGACCGCCGCCGTGACCGAAGATGGTCGTGGTGTGATGACGGTGATGAGCGGTGAGGAGAACTTCCTCTCCGGGGAGATTGAGTGGAGCAGTGAAAACTACACGATTCCCTCCCTGCCGCGCCATGTGGATCAGATGTTGCTGACCCCCAATCTGCGGATCCTGTTCGTGCGCGAGGGCAATCGCCTCTCCGTCTATGACATTCATAACCTGAGTGAAATCTCCCTGCGCAACGTGCTGGAGATCAATGCCCCCAACGCCAATGTGACCCGGGTTCAGCTGCTCTCCGGCGCCTCTTCACTGCTGGTAGGTAATGACAACGGCGTGATTTCCCAGTGGTTCGAAGTGGCGAAGGATGGCAAACGCCAGTTCACCCAAATTCGTGACTTCAAGGGGGATGGTGCGGTAGAACTGCTGACTCCCGAGCACTTTCGCAAAGGCTTCATCAGTGCCGACAAGGACGGCATCATCAGCTTCTTCCACGCCACCGGCGAGACCAAGCTGCTGACCGAGACGGTGGAAGGTGGCGAACTCTCTGCTCTGGCCATCTCCCCCCGTCACAATCTGTTGCTGATGCAGCAAGGGAATACCTTCAAGCTCTTCTCTGTGGAGAACGAGCACCCCGAAGTGACCTGGTCTGCCCTCTGGCAACAGGTGTGGTATGAAGGGTATCCGGAGCCCCAGTATGTGTGGCAATCCACCTCCGCCAGCAACGACTTTGAAGCCAAGCTGAGTTTGGTGCCGCTGGTCTTCGGTACGCTGAAAGCCTCTTTCTACGCCATGGTGTTTGCTGTGCCGCTCGGCGTGGCCGGTGCCATCTATACCGCCTACTTCATGTCGGCGGGGCTGCGCAAATACGTCAAGCCGACGGTCGAGATCATGGCGGCGCTGCCGACCGTTATCCTGGGCTTCCTGGCGGGTCTGTGGCTGGCGCCCATCATCGAGGGTGCGTTGCCCGGGGTGATCCTGCTACTGATATTGCTGCCGATGGGAATGTTGCTGACTGCATTGCTCTGGAACTATCTGCCGGAGCGCGGCAAGTCCTGGCTGCCGGAGGGGTGGCACGCCATCCTGCTGATCCCGGTGCTGCTGCTGATTGGCTGGGGGGCGTTCGCGCTGAGCCCGCTCATCGAGAATGCCTTTATGCACGGCGATTCGCGCATCTGGCTGACTCACGAAATGGGCATCAAGTTTGACCAGCGTAACTCGCTGGTGGTCGGTATCGCCATGGGCTTTGCGGTCATCCCCACCATCTTCTCCATCGCTGAAGATGCGGTCTTCTCTGTGCCCAAGCACCTGACCCAGGGCTCGCTGGCGCTGGGGGCCACCCCGTGGCAGACCCTGAGCCGGGTGGTGATCCTCACCGCGAGCCCGGGCATCTTCTCTGCGGTGATGATGGGTCTTGGCCGCGCCGTGGGCGAGACCATGATCGTGCTGATGGCTACCGGCAACACCCCCATCATGGACTTCTCCATGTTCCAGGGGCTGCGCACCCTCGCCGCCAACATTGCGGTGGAGATGCCGGAGTCGGAAGTGGGCAGCTCCCACTATCGGGTACTGTTCCTCGCGGCCTTCGTCCTGTTTGTGTTCACCTTTATGTTCAACACCCTGGCCGAGTTTGTCCGTCAGCGGTTGCGTGAAAAATACAGCTCGATGTAAGGGGCGGCTCTGTAATGGACAAGGAATCGACAATGGGTAAGTGGTTTAAATCAGGGGCCCCCTGGATCTGGATGACCGGCGGTGCCGTCAGCCTGAGTCTGGTGGCGGTACTGGGTCTGCTGCTGCTGATCGGCTGGCGTGGTCTGGTCTACTTCTGGCCGCACCCCATCTATGAGTGGCAGCTGGAAGATGCCAGCGGTAACAAGAGCGTACTGATCGGCGAAATCAACGATCGCGAGCAGGTACCGGTGGAGCGACTGCGCGCCGCAGGTCTGGCGCTGGAAGGGGAAGAGCGCGAGCTGCTGACCCGCTACCTGGTCAAGACCGGCAACCGCGAGTTCGTTGACCTCGATTTTCGCTGGGTGCTGGAGACGGACATCAAATCCCAGAGCCAGCCAGCCGAGCTGGCCATGGTTGAGCGTGCCACCAACGGCAACTTCTATGGCTATATCGTCGGGGTGAAAGAGGATGGCCGCGAGCTCACCGCTGATCTGCATCCTGCCCTGCAGCGGGTGCTGGCGCGAGCCAATGCACTCTCCGAACAGGCCAACGATCTGCAAAAAGGGGACATCGGTAGCATCAACTATCAACTGGAGCGGCTGCGCCTGAAAGAGCGCAAGGCCGAGCTGGATGACAAGCTGACCGATCAGCTCAAAGCCGAACTGGCCAGCGAGCGTCAGGCCCTCAACGATCGCTATCAGGTGCTGGAAAAAGAGCTCTTCTCCCTGCGTAGCCAAGCGGACCGCGACGCCATCACCGTCAAGGATATGCGTGGCGAGCTGGTGACCATGCCGATGTCCAAGGTACTGGACGTGGTATGGCCCAACGACATGAGCCTGCTGGCCAAGGTGGGTCACTGGTTCCACCAGATCGGCAAGTTCGTCTCTGACGATCCCCGTGAAGCCAACACCGAGGGCGGGGTGTTCCCGGCCATCTTCGGCACTGTGTTCATGGTGTTCCTGATGGCGATCATCGTGACCCCGCTGGGGGTGGTAGCGGCAGTCTACCTGCACGAATATGCGGGCAAGAACAGCCTGACCAAGATCATCCGCATCGCGGTGATCAACCTGGCGGGCGTGCCCTCCATCGTTTACGGCGTGTTTGGTCTGGGCTTCTTCGTCTACACCCTCGGTGGCTCGCTGGATCAGCTGTTCTATCCGGAAGCGCTGCCGAGCCCGACCTTTGGCTCACCCGGCGTGATCTGGTCGGCGCTGACCCTGGCTATCCTGACCCTGCCGGTGGTGATTGTCTCCACCGAAGAGGGGCTGGCGCGGATCCCGAGCACCATCCGTCAGGGCTCGTTGGCACTGGGCGCGACCCAGGCCGAGACCCTGTGGCGCATCGTGCTGCCGATGGCGAGCCCGGCCATCATGACCGGCCTTATTCTGGCGATTGCCCGTGCAGCCGGTGAAGTGGCGCCGCTGATGCTGGTGGGGGTGGTAAAACTGGCACCGACCCTGCCGATGGATGGCAACTTCCCGTATCTGCATGTGGAGCGCAAGTTCATGCACCTGGGCTTCCACATCTATGACGTCGGCTTTCAGAGCCCCAACGTCGAGGCGGCCCGCCCGCTGGTCTACGCCACCTCCTTCCTGCTGGTGACGGTGATCGTGGGCCTCAACCTGACCGCTATCGGTATTCGTAACCACTTGCGCGAGAAATTCCGGTCGCTGGAGCATTAATCCGGCGCCGCATGAGTGATACAAGAGTGAGATAACAGAGGGGCGGCCGAGCGCGAGCCGCCATCTCTCTGCACCAATACGTGAGGGGCGCCGGCAGCTGTCCGGCCACTCCAGATAGATTTTGAGGTAACAGATGATCAACGTAACGACCACGTCTACCCAGCACACCGCGCTGGACCTGCTCAACCTGACCCCGGAGCAGACCGCGCTGGAGGTGAAGGATCTCAACCTGTACTACGGCAGCAAGCAGGCGTTGTTCAACGTCAACATGAAGATCCCCAAAGGGCAGGTGACCGCCTTTATCGGCCCGTCAGGCTGTGGCAAATCGACCCTGCTGCGCTGCATCAACCGGATGAACGATCTGGTGGAGATCTGCCGCATCGAGGGGGAAATTCAGCTGCACGGCCATAACATCTATGACAAGAGCGTCGATGTTTCCGCCCTGCGCCGTCAGGTGGGCATGGTGTTCCAGCGCCCGAACCCGTTCCCCAAGTCCATCTACGAGAACGTGGTCTATGGTCTGCGCCTGCAGGGGATCAACGATCGTCGCACTCTGGATGAAGCGGCCGAGCGCTCCCTGCGCGGTGCGGCCCTGTGGGACGAGGTGAAGGATCGTCTGCATGACAACGCCTTCGGTCTCTCCGGTGGTCAGCAGCAGCGTCTGGTGATTGCCCGCGCCATTGCCATCGAGCCGGAAGTGTTGCTGCTCGATGAACCGACCTCGGCGCTCGACCCCATCTCCACTCTCACCATCGAGGAGCTGATCAACGAGCTCAAGAGTCAGTTCACCGTGGTGATCGTGACCCACAACATGCAACAGGCTGCGCGCGTATCTGATCAGACCGCCTTCATGTATATGGGCGAGCTTATCGAGTACTCGGATACCAATACCATTTTCACCACACCGGCCAAGAAAAAGACCGAAGACTACATCACCGGTCGCTACGGTTAAGGAGAGGAGAGGATGAATCTCAGCAAACAGATTGGCAGTCAATTCAACGGCTAAGGCATAATCGGAGCATCAAGGACTATTTGTATGGACAATATGAACCTCAATAAACATATCTCCGGTCAGTTCAATGCCGAGCTCGAGAGTGTGCGCAACCAGGTGCTGGTGATGGGTGGCATGGTGGAGCAGCAGCTCACCGACGCCATCGCGGCGATCCACGATCAGGATCTCGATGCGGCGCGCAAGATCGTGGCCAATGACCACAAGGTCAACGCGATGGAAGTGGCGATCGACGAGGAGTGCACCCGCATCATCGCCAAGCGTCAGCCGACAGCCTCCGACCTGCGACTGGTGATGGCCATCATCAAGACCATCACCGATCTGGAGCGCATTGGCGACGTGGCCGACAAGATCGCCCGCATGCTGACCGACAACGCCAACAAGCCGCAGCCGCCGCTGGTGTCTCTGGAGAACATGGGCCGTCGTACCATCAAGATGCTGCACGATGTGCTCGACGCCTTCGCCCGGATGGATCTGGATGCGGCGCTGGCGGTCTACAAAGAAGATGACAAGGTAGACCGGGAGTACGAGTCCATCATCCGCGAGCTGATGACCTATATGATGGAAGATCCCCGCACCATCCCCCAGGTCCTCAACGTCCTGTGGGCGGCGCGAGCCATCGAGCGGGTCGGCGATCGCTGCCAGCACATCTGCGAGTACATCGTCTACTACGTGAAAGGCAAGGATGTGCGCCACACCAAGGCGGACGATCTGGGCACCTTGCTGGGCAAGGGCTAAGCGGAAAGTGAATAGAAAGGCGCGTCAGGCGCCTTTTTTATTTCGATTTTTCGTGCGTACAGAGCGTGCGGGTCAGATGACGTGGCGTTGCTACCTCTGCGGCTCGGCCAGATAGGCCAGATGATCCTGCCGCCTTACCTGCCAGCCCGCGAGGTACAGCGGGGTGGCAAAGCCCGGGCCGTCCGTCACCATGGTGTGGTACTCCCCCTGTTCGCCGCAGGCATCGAAGCCCTTGCGCTCGGCCTGTTGCTGCAATTTCGCGAGGGTGGTGGCATCGAGTATGCGTCCCACCCACTCGGGGGCCAGCACCCGGGTATCAACGCAGGATATATGGGCGATGATGCCGCGTGCCAGCATGTCTGTCAGCAAGGTTTGACGAGATTGCTGCCAGAGTGGGGTATGGACGGTGAGCCCCAGTGGGCGGCAGCGTTCGCGGATCCAGTTTGGCGCCCCCGCCACGCTGTCGATATCGCCAGTAACCACCCCGTCGAGGGCCCACTCCTGCTGCAAGCGGCTCAGCGCCGTCTCATAGCTCTGCTCGAACGGTGCTTCTATGGTGACCAGCAGATGGGGTAGCCCGAGGGCCGCCGCCTGACGGCGTACTAATGGCAACGGATGAGCGAGAAATAGGGGATCTGGTGGGGCAAAGGTAGCCAGTGCCACCACCTGAAGACCCGCTTGGCGGGCATGACAGAGGGCCAGCATGGCATCTTTACCACCGCTCCAGAGCAGGATGACGCGAGACATAAGGTAAGTTCCAAGGATAAGAGGAGGCATGCTAACCAGTGTGCGGCCGGTTGGTAAAGTGCGATGAGTCATGGGGGGGAGAAATGAGACAGGCCCCGGAAGGGGCCTGTCAGGCGGGCTGAACAGCGGGCGCAGATTAGAGCAGAATGCTGGTCAGGATATAACCCAGGGTACAGGAGGAGATTACCCCGATCAGCCCCGGAATGATGAAGCTGTGGTTGATGATGAACTTGCCGATACGGGTGGTGCCGGAGCGGTCGAAACCGATACAGGCCAGGTCGCTCGGGTAGGTCGGCAAAACGAAGTAGCCGTAGCTCGCCGGCAAGAAGGCGATCAGTAGCTTGGGCTCCACTCCCAGCGCCAGCCCCATGGGAGCGATGGCGGTCAGGGCGGCAGCCTGGCTGTTCACCAGCTTGGAGATGAGGAACAGTACTAGGGCGTAGGTCCAGGGCTGGGCCTGCACCACGTGGGCCAGGGTCTCTTTGAGCAGTGGCATGTGAGCCTGGAAGAAGGTCTCACTCATCCAGGCAACCCCGAACACGGAGAAGATGGCGACCATGCCCGCCTTGAAGACGGCACCGTTGGAGATATCACCCGGCTTGACCTTGCAGCGCATCAGGATGATGGCACCTGCGATCAGCATCATCATCTGGATCACCAGGTTCATGGAGAGCGGGCCTGTCTTCTCCTTGATAGTAAAGACGGGGCGCAGATCCTCATAGGCTCCCAGCAAGACCACGGCAGCGATGGCGGCGAAGAAGATCCAGGTTGACCAGTAGGCCTCTTTCGGGAACTTGGTGTTGAGCAGGGTCTCGCCACCACCATAGATGAAGGCACGCTGCTCCGGGTCTTTGATCTTGGCCTGGAACTCTTCGTCCTTGTCCAGATCCTTGCCGCGACGCAGGCTCCACAAAGCAGCGATGATAACGCCGGCCAGGGAGGAGGGGATGGCGACCATCAGGATGTCGAGCAGGCCATAAGCCTGACCGATACCGTGACCTGCAGCCAGAATGGAGACCATGGAGACCACGGCAACGGAGACCGGGGAGGCGCAGATGGCCATCTGGGAGGCAACGGAGGCGACAGCCATCGGGCGCTCGGGACGGATGTTCTTCTGCAGCGCGATGTCGGCGATGATGGGGAACATGGTGTAGACCACGTGGCCGGTACCGCACAGGAAGGTGAGGGTCCAGGTGGTGAGCGGTGCCAGGATAGTGATGTATTGCGGGTGACGGCGCAGCAGACGCTCGGCCACTTGCATCATCAGGTTGAGGCCACCGGCAGTCTGCAGGGTGGCGGCGCAACCGATCACAGCCAGAATGGTCAGCATTACCTGAACAGGCGGTTCGCCCGGCACCAGGCCGAAGACGAAGGTCAGCAGGAAGAGACCGATACCACTGATGAGACCGAGTCCCATGCCCCCAAAGCGGGTACCCAGCAGCAAACAGCCGAGCACCACCAAAAATTCCATCAAGATCATTCCATCACCTCGTGTGATTCAACCCATGTTGCCGCGGGTAGCTTTAACCATGATAACCATGAATTGTCATTGTCTGTTTTATTTAGCCCAAAAGGGTTAGTTGTTATTTTGCTCCCCCCTATAGATAAAAAAATTGAGTTACTTCAATAACTCGATGAAATTTTGATTAAACAACTTAAAAACCACCTATTGACTATAACGTTAATACCGCTTGTGGTTTGGTATCACTTGGGGCTTGTCGCTATGAAAGCGACAGATGAAGAGTCGGATGGGAACTAAACATGTAGGGAAAGTGGAAAAAAAAGGGGCTGATCCGGCAAGAAAACCCACCAAAAGCAGCCTCTCGTCTCACCTATATCTGCAAGTCGCAACTTGTGCCGCTTTGCTCAGCGGCCCAGCAGATAGCGGCTCAGATAATCCTGGTTCCGCATGCGATCATGGTTGATGAGTCAGGAAAAGATATGCCGAGCGATAACTGCCATATCGAACTGCAATCGTACAGGTTGAGCGCGTCTATCACCGCTCCGCAACATAGCTTTGTGTCATCTCCTGCCAATTGTAACAAGCTGTTGCTGTCGCCCGTTACATGGTCGCTGCATGGTTGATCTCCAGGCAATACTGGATAATCATGCCGCCCGCACAACAGAGGGTTGTGCGAATTATTTGCAGCATCTCGTTAGGCGAGGCTCCTGTATAAACACAGGCCACTGATCTCACGACGTCCAGAGACGCCCAAGATCAGGACAGTTTTCATCGGATTAAGGTGTAAACCCAAGTGGCTTCCGGCATGCCGGATACGTTATACAGTGCTAAAGCTGGTACGTGGGGATGATGACACGCCGAACGGCGTCATTTCCTGCCTATTACTCGTCAATCAAATTGCTGTTTTCTTGTCGTTGCATCCGGCTATTTCCGGAGGCATTCAGGCTCGCCTGAAATCACATGAGGATATCTGTGATGAAGAAAACACATACCATTCTTAACCGTCACCAACTGCTCGATCTGGCCGCCCTGCAGGGTTGGCTGGAACATAATCTGGATCCGGTTCAGCGCGCCGAGCAACTGCTGACCCTGCGTCCGGAAGAGCTCAACTGTATCTTTGATACCCTGCCCATCCCGCAAGGTGCCGAACTGCTCGGCTCACTCTCGGCCGAGAGTGCCGGGCGCCTGTTGCAGCGGCTCCATGGCAGCATCGTCAGCGTGTTGCAGGAGGCTATTCCCCGCCGTGATATGGTCGCCATCCTGCGCAAACTGAGTCGTCAGGATCGCACCATGTTGCTGGCTCGCTTCCCGACCCAGGCTCAGGCCATGTATAACTCCCTGCTGGATTGGCCCACCGAGTCAGTGGGGGCCAACATGCGCCACGAATATCTGGCGGTGCGGGAGGAGGACACGGTTGGTCACGCCAAACAGCTGATCCACGATGCCTGGGACAATGCCCAGCTGTTTCGCCATATCTATGTGGTCAACGGGGATGGTCGTCTGCAAGGGAGCCTCTCCCTCAAGACCCTGCTGATCGCCGACCCGCTGGCCAGCGTTGCGACCCTGATGGACCGGGAGACGGTACGGATCAACGCTCGGGCGGATCAGGAGCTGGCGGCGCGCCTGCTCATCGACCGCGACCTGTCAGTATTGCCGGTCGAGGATCAGGGGCGACTGGTCGGTATTTTCCACGTCGATGATGCAGCGGATATTTTGGAGCTCGAATCCACCGAGGATGCCGAGATGCAGGGGGGCTCATCACCGCTCGATACCCCTTACTTGCAGGCGACGCCCTGGCAGCTGTGGCGCAAACGGGTGGGTTGGCTGCTTATCCTGTTTGTGGCGGAAGCCTACACCGGCACAGTGCTGCGGGCATTTGAGGAGCAGCTGGAAGCGGCTATCGCGCTGGCCTTCTTCATTCCGCTACTGATCGGTACTGGTGGTAACAGCGGCACCCAGATCACCACCACCATAGTACGAGCCATGGCGGTCGGGGAGGTGAGTCTGCGCAATCTCGGCACCGTGCTGAAAAAGGAGCTCTCCACCGGTCTGCTCATCTCGGGGGCCATTGCCATGGCGGCCTGGGTACGGGCATGGAGTCTTGGCGTTGGTCCCCAGATCGGCATGGTGGTGACCTTTACCATCATCGCCATCGTGCTCTGGAGTGCCACGGTCGCGTCCATTATTCCCATGGTGCTGCGTCGTTTTCGCATCGACCCTGCGGTGGTGTCTGCGCCGTTCATCGCGACGCTGGTGGATGGTACCGGCCTTATTATCTACTTCGAGATGGCCAAGTGGTTGCTGCCCGAGTTGCAGTAACGGGTGGAAAGATAAATGCAAAAGGCAGCCAGTGGGCTGCCTTTTGCATTTATCTTTCCGGTTTAGCCGAGCTGGAATAACAGTGGCCAGCCCTGTTCCTGGCAATAACGATGCTCCTTCTCCAGATTCTGCATCAGCAGGCGGTTATCCTCGCACCAGTCGATCGGCAGGGTCACTACCAGCTGATCGCCTTGCACTGCGACTCTCCAATCAGGCAGCAGGTTGTCCTGACGCTTGTGGTGAGCGGCGACTGCGAGGCGCAGGATGCGGATGCAGCGCAGCACCGTCTGCATGTCGTGGTTGGGCAGGGGCGGCAGCTCGGAGAGCTTGAGCCCCTTGCGCTGAAAGCGTACCAGCGCAGCCAGCAGGGCCTGATCGTCCTGGTTGAAGCCGGGCAGGTCGGTGTGTTGCAGGATATAGGCGGAGTGGCGATGAATGCCGCTGTAGTTGATGGCAAGGCCAATTTCGTGCAGCCGCGCCGCCCAGCCGAGGATGGCGCGATAGGGCTCTCTCTCCATCTGCCAGGGCTCTTGCAAGGCATCGAACAGGGTCAGCACGCTCTGCTCCACCCGGGCGGCTTGTTTGCGGTCCATCCGGTAGTGGGTACCGAGCGCTTGTGCCGTTCGTTCGCGAATATCGTGGTGCTGCAAGCGCTCCTCGAACTCATACAGCAGCCCTTCGCGCAGTGCGCCGTCAGAGTAGTCCAGTCGCTCGATGGGCAGCGAGGTAAACAGGCCGAGCAGGATGGCGACCGCAGCGGCAAACACCTCCTGACGCTCCTCGGTAAGCCCGACCAGTTTGAGGTTATCGACTCGCTTGCGCTCAATCATCAGCGCCTTGAGCCGCTCCAGCCCCTCCAGCGTAATACTGCCATCGGTCAGCCCCTCACCTTGCAGCACATCGCGCACGGTGCGGATCGAACCTGAGCTGCCAAGGCAGCTCTGCCAGCCCAGCTTGCGGTACTGGTTGACGATGGGGGCGAGCTGGTGCTGCGCCTCCAGCACGGCGGCGTTGAAGGCCTTCTCGCTCAGCTTGCCGTTGGCAAAAAAGTGCTGGGTAAAGCTGACACACCCCATCTTGCGACTGGTGAGGGCCTTGTGCTCAAACCCTTCGCCTATGATGAGCTCCGTGCTGCCGCCACCGATATCGATCACCAGTACCTGGCCTTCGATATGCTGGGTATGGGCAACCCCCTGATAGATGAGCCGTGCTTCTTCCTGCCCGCTGATGATCTCGATGGGGTGGTTGAGCACCTTGGCTGCTTCACTCACAAATTCGCGCGCGTTGCTGGCACGGCGCAGGGTATAGGTACCTGCGATGCGGATCTGGTCCGGCTTGATATTGGTGAGGCGTTCGGCAAACAGTGACAGGCAGGCGAGGCCGCGTTCCATCGCCTCTTGGCTCATTCGTTTCTGCTCATCCATTCCTTCCGCCAGACGCACCCGCTCCTTGATGCGATCGACGATGCGAAAACGCCCTTCGCTCAGATGGGCGATCACCATATGAAAACTGTTGGAGCCGAGATCTACGGCGGCATAGAGACTATTGTCCATTGTTTGACTCGATACGTTTGAGATAGTCGTAAATCGCCACCTGAGAGCGGATCTTGCGGCGGTTGCCCCGCTTCACATATTCGTTCTGCTGGTCGGCATCGATGACCCGCGCCTTGCAGGTATCACTCAGTTGTAGCTCGAGAATGTCCATGATGCGCAGCTTGAGCCGCTCGTCATAAATGGGGGTGCCCACCTCGATCCGGCCGTCGATATTGCGGCTCATCCAGTCGGCGCTGGAGATATAGAGCTGGGGGTTGCCCTTGTTGTGGAACACCATCACCCGCGGGTGCTCGAGGAAGCGGTCGATGATGCTGATCACCTTGATGTTGTCACTGAGGCCCGGTACGCCCGGGCGCAGGGCGCACATGCCACGGATGATCATCTGGATCGGCACCCCGGCCTGACCGGCGGCATAGAGGCGGTTGATGAGATCCTTGTCCACCAGATTGTTGATCTTGAGGGTGATGCCGCTGGGCTGGCCTGCCTTGGCGTTGGAGAGCTCGTTATCGATGAGGCGATAGAGTTGACGGCGGCTGTTGATGGGGGAGACCAGCAGGTGGTTGAATTTGTAACGCTTATAGGGGTACTCGATGTATTCAAACACCCCTTCCACCTCGGCGGTGATATCCGGATTGCGGGTGAGCAGCGAGAAGTCGGTGTAGATCTTGGCGGTCTTCTCGTTGAAGTTACCTGTGCCGATGTGGGCATAGCGCACCGCTTCCCCGTTCTCATGCCGGGTGATAAGGCAGAGCTTGGAGTGGATCTTGAGGCTTGGCACTCCGAATACCACCTTGACCCCGGCATCGGTAAGGATGTTGGCCCAGTCGATGTTGGCTGCCTCATCGAAACGAGCGCGAAGCTCGACCACCACGGTCACCTTCTTGCCGTTATTGGCGGCATCGATGAGGGAGTGGATGATCCGCGACTTCTTGGCCACCCGATAAATGTTGATGCGAATGGCGCTCACTGCCGGATCGAACGCCGCCTGACGCACCAGCTCGGTGAAGTGGTGGAACTTGTGGTACGGGTAGTAGAGCAGAATATCCTGCTTGGTGATGGCATCGAAGGCGTTGACGAAGCCGTCGAAATCATGGCAATCGAGGGCCGGCAGCTTGGGGTTTTCCAGATAGTCCCGGCCCACGTTGGGGAAGCCGATGAAATCCTTGAAGTTGTGGTAGCGCCCGCCCGGCATGATGGCGTCGTAGGAGCTGATCTGCAGCTTGAGTTTCAAGAAGCTTATCATGGCCGCCGGCATCTCCCGCTCGTAGACGAAGCGCACTGGCATGGCGGTGAGGCGTTGTTTCAAGCCGTCACTCATCTTGTCTACCAGGCTCAAGTCCAGCTGGTCGGAGAGATCGTATTCGGCATCCCGGGTCAGCTTCACTGCATAGGCAGCAATCTCGTCATAGTCGAAGAAGCCCTTGAAGATCTCGTCCAGACAGAAGCGGATGACGTTGTCCAGAATGATGATCTGCTTCTTGCGGCGGGTCCCTTCCGGCGGCAGCTGGAAGAAGCGGGGCAGGTCATCGGTCGGCACTTCCACCAGGGCGTACTGGATCACCTGACCGTTCTTCTTCATCTCGATGGCCAGATAGGTGTACTCATCCTTGAGGAACTTGACCGGGTTGACCTCCTTGTTGAGCAGGATCGGGATGATGTGGCGCAGCACCTTCTCCTTGAAGAAGACCCGCAGCCACTTCTGGATGGCATCGGATAGCTGGTTCTCGTTGACCAGAAAGATGTTGTGGCGGGCCAGCGCAATCAACAGCTCCTTGTAGGTGTTGTCGAACGCTTCGCCAAGTGCCATTACCTTCTGCTGGATGGCGCGCAGCAGCACTTTCGCTTCATCATCGCCGCCATGAACTTCATTGATGAGAATGCGGCGCTTGACATCCGATACCCGAACTTTAAAAAACTCATCCTGGTTGGAGGAGAAGATCCCCAGAAAACGAACCCGCTCGATGAGGGGCACCGTCTTGTCCATCGCCTCTTGCAACACCCGTTCATTGAATGAGAGCCAGCTCAGCTCTTTCTCTTCATACAGCTTGTCGGTGCTCATGTTATGCCTCTGTACGGCTGGTGTGACGTGAATATATGACAGAAAAGTGACCGCAATATTACTCGGGCATCGCCTCGTCAATATCGACCATCAGGTCATCGGAGAGAGACTCCAGCGCAGCGACAAGGCGCTCCATCTCCAGCCCGTCAGGCAGGGCCACCAGCGCATGGGCATAGAAGAGCGGGGCGCCGGAGTGGGGGGCCGGTTCACAGCCGGTGGTGAGATCGGCCACGTTGATCTCGAGCTGGCGCAGTATGCTGGCCACTTCGAGAACGATGCCGGGGCGGTCATTGCCGGTCACCGTCATCATCACCTGATGTCGCGGATCGGCGGTGGGAACTCCTTCGGCAAAGCTGATGGTGAGTCCCGGCAGCAGGGCCAGTGCTTCGCACAGGCTGCGATAGTGCTCATCGGGGACAGAGACATGGAGTATACCGGCAAACTGACCCGCCAATTCGCTCATGGCGCTGCCCAGCCAGTTGCCCTGCTCGCGGCTGATGACGGCTGCCAGGCTCTCGACGATCCCGGGTTTGTCAGTACCGATCACGGTGACCACCAATTGCTTTTGCATCCTGCTCTCCTTGAAACTGGAACTCTTGCTCGATCCCCATTGTGCCTGCTGTGGCTGGTCATATGAACCCCCGCTTGACGGCAAATAGATAAAAAGGTGGGACTTTTACACTTTCCATACGCTTGTCTGCTGCCTTGCTTCGTGGTGGCTGTGGTAAAGTAGTTACCCTTTCGTGTTGTGAACTGGATCGTGCTCTCATGAATACCCTTGTCCTGTCGGGATTGCTGTTGCTGGCGCTGCTTGTGCTAGCGATCTTCTGGAGCAGAGGCAGACAGCAAAAGCGCCTGCCCTATGATGTGCAGGAGACCCTGTTCAGTCCCGCCGAGCGATCGTTTCTCGGGGGGCTGGAGCTGGCGGTGGGTGACAAGGCCCGGGTCTTTGCCAAGGTGCGGGTGGCTGATGTGCTGACACCGCAGGTCGGGCTTGGAAAAAGCAAATGGCAGCAGCACTTTAACAAGATCAGCGCCAAGCATTTCGACTACCTGCTTTGCCACCCCGCGGATCTCTCCTTTATCTGCGCGATCGAGCTCGATGACAGTTCCCACCGTCACCAGAAGCGCAAGGCGCGTGATCTCTTTCTGAAAACGGCCTGCGACAGTGCCGGTCTGCCGTTACTGCAGATCCCGGCAAGTAGCCACTATCTGGTGGAAGAGCTGCGTGAACAGATCCTGCCGCTGCTAGTCAAAACCAGTGAACCTCTGGCAGAGGGGGGGGCACACGGGGCTCGTCGTGAGCCGACCTTTAACCCTCTGTTGCTGGACGGCGTGGATATCGGTAACGGGACAGGCGGTCGCATCGCCCATGCGGAGGCCATCTCGCCAGTATCGTTTCACGAACCCGTTATTCAGACCAGGGGCACGGTCGAGCCTGCAACGAGTGAGGACGAGCTGGTCGATGGCCTGTTCGCCGATATGGATGATGATGAAGCGCAGGAGGTGCACCACTGCCCTCGCTGCGATGCGCTGCTGGTGGAGCGGGAGGCGAAAAAAGGTCCTTATGCCGGTCGGCTCTTTCTGGCCTGCAGCCGATTTCCCGAGTGTCGTTATGCGGCGCCGCACCACCATAACCAGCACTGAGTTCGTTGTACCCTGTTGCATGCTGCCTTTTGGCTGGGGCCGTTTTTTCTGCAACTGGCGGCACTGGTTGGTAGCGTGGCATGCAGAAAATATCTTGGCAAATTTGGCTGGTTTTTCGTTTCTGTCGATACACTTAGTCTGATACGACAATTTTTGACAATATGTCGGATTTTTGGCACTTTGTGCCGGTCATAACATCGTTAGTCGATGTTTTTTGACCCAATAAAACAATAAGTTAGTTCAGGACATTGCGAGGGATGGATATGGTGGAGATGGGCGTGTTGATTGTTGATGCCGATGCGCAGCGGCGTCAGCAATTGGGTACCGTGCTCTCGTTTATGGGGATACCGTGGCAAGAGGTGGCGCAAAGCGATCTGGATGTGGCCATCGAATCCTCCGGTCCGCTACAAGGGGTGCTGGTGGGAGAAATGAGTGGTCGTTCCTTGTCTGAGCTACTGGCTGCATTTCCCCGTACACCATTCATCTCGCTGATTGAGGCCGAGCTGCCCAACAGCAACTTTATCGGTGTTGCCCTGTCCCCCTTTACCTATGAGTCGCTGACGCGTCACTTGCACTTCTGTCAGGCCTTTGTCTCGCTCCACCCCCGGCAGCAGACCCACGACAAGGGGCAGACGTTACTGCGTCTGCTGGTAGGTAAAGGTAAGGGGATCCAGGAGGTGCGTCGCCTCATCAGCCAGGTCGCCGAAACTGATGCCAACGTGCTGATCCTTGGCGAATCTGGCACCGGCAAAGAGGTGGTGGCGCGCGCTATTCACGAACTCTCTGCCCGCTGTCGCGGCCCCTTCGTGCCCATCAATTGTGGCGCCATTCCGGCTGAGCTCTTGGAGAGCGAGTTGTTCGGTCACGAGAAGGGGGCGTTTACCGGCGCCATCGCGGCCCGTCGCGGTCGTTTCGAGCTGGCGCAGGGGGGCACTCTGTTTCTCGACGAGATTGGCGATATGCCGATGCCGATGCAGGTCAAGTTGCTGCGGGTGCTGCAGGAGCGGCTGTTCGACCGGGTCGGCGGCGGTAAGCCTATCCAGGCCGATGTACGCATCATTGCAGCAACTCACCGGGATCTGGAGGCGCTGATCCGCAGCCAAGGTTTCCGCGAAGATCTCTACTATCGTCTTAACGTATTCCCCATAGAGACGCCGCCACTGCGGGATCGCATCGATGATATTCCCCTGTTGCTGCAGGAGCTGCTTAATCGCCATGCCGAGCAGCATCACAGCACGATCCGTCTGACCCAGCGGGCGCTGGAGTCGCTGATGCAGTACCCCTGGCCCGGCAACGTGCGCGAACTCTCCAATCTGCTGGAGCGTCTGCTCATTCTCTACCCGCACCAGATCATCGATGTGGCAGAGCTGCCGAGCCGTTATCGCCTGTTGCCGAGCGAGCCGCGGGATGAACGGCTGACCGAAATGGACGAGCGCGATGCGCTGGCGGCTGTGTTCCTGGATCCGCCAGAGCTGGATCACTCCCTCACCTCGGCCCGCACCATGCAGTTGCCGGAGGAGGGGGTCAACCTCAAAGAGATGCTGGCTGACCTTGAAGTAGAGTTGATCCGTCAGGCGCTGGAGTCGCAGGACGGGGTGGTGGCCCGCGCCGCCGATCTGCTCGGTATGCGCCGTACCACCCTGGTGGAGAAGATGAAAAAGTACGGGATGAGCAAGGACGTCTGAGGGTCAAAGCCTTGACGCCCACACGCAAACTATTGTTTTAGTTGAAATAATTTAGTGGCATGGAAATTGAATAACCTGACCCAATAGCCAGTTTGAGGTCAGGTTTATGACAATCCAGCAACAGGACATGCCACTCCAGTCCCACGAAGTGAGCCAGCTCTATGCCATCTTCAAGGCGCTCCCTACCGGGGTGTTGCTGCTTGACGGGGCCGGGGTGATCACCCGCGCCAATCCGGCGGCCATCTCCCTGCTGGGGGAGCCGCTGGAAGGGGAGCTCTGGCGCCACATCATTGCTCGCTGCTTCGAGCCGCGCGAGGATGATGGCCATGAGATCTCTCTGCGCGACGGGCGCCGGGTGCAGCTATCGACCCAGCCGCTGCCGGATCAGAGCGGCCAGCTGGTTTTTATCAACGACCTGACCGAAACCCGCAAGCTGCAGGATCGCATCAACCATATGAAGAGGTTGTCGGCGCTTGGCAATATGGCTGCCTCGCTTGCTCACCAGATCCGTACCCCGCTCTCCGCCGCCATGCTCTATGCCGCCAACTTGGCCAACCGTACCCTCAAGCCGGAATCCCGCACCCAGTTTCAGCAAAAGCTGATGGCCCGTTTGCAGGATCTGGAGAAGCAGATCAACGACATCCTGCTGTTTGCCCGCAATGGCGACAATCAGGTGGTCACCCCCATCTCGGTACAAGGATTGCTGGCCGAAGTGCAGGCCGGTGCCGAGGCCTTCTGCCAGCAACAGTGCTGCGAGCTGCACATGGAGGCGCCGGAGCCAGATCTTTGTCTGCTGGCCAACAGCAGTGCGCTGGCGAGCGCCATCAACAACCTGATTGCCAATGCCCAGCAGGCAGGGGCTACCTCGCTGCTGGTCAGCGCGGTGCGCAGCGGTGCCAGGGTGGAGATGCGCGTCATCGATAATGGCAAGGGGATCCCTTCCCATCAGCTAGGTCAGGTATTCGAACCCTTCTTTACCACTCGCTCTCAGGGCACTGGCCTGGGGTTGGCGGTGGTGCAATCTGTAGTGCGTGCCCATCAGGGGGAGGTCGGTGTGGCCTCGGTTCCCGGTGAAGGCACCTGCTTTACACTGTCGTTCCCCCTGCACCAGCAACCGGTGCAGCTTGGAGGTGTAGCATGACTCAGGCCCGGATCCTGGTAGTGGAAGATGACAATGGCCTTCGCGAAGCGCTGGTGGACACCCTTTTGCTCGGCGGTTATGAGTGCCGTGAAGCGGACAGCGGCGAGCGGGCTCTGCTGGCCCTCTCCCGTCAGCCGTTTGATATGGTGATCTCCGATATCCAGATGGGGGGGATGGACGGCCTCACCCTGCTGGCCACCATTCGCCAGCAATATCCGCAGATACCTGTGCTGCTGATGACTGCCTACGCCAACATCGACGGCGCGGTGCGCGCCATGCGCGAAGGGGCCATCGACTATCTGGCCAAGCCATTTTCGCCGGAGGTGCTGCTCAATCAGGTCAGCCGCTATGTGCCCGCCCAGAAGGTGGAGAAGCGCGCAGTGGTTTACGGGGACCCCAAAACTGCCGAGCTGTTCCAGCTGGCGACCCGGGTGGCCAGAAGCGAAGCGACTGTGATGGTGACCGGCCCGAGCGGGACGGGTAAAGAGGTGCTGGCCCGTTACATTCACGACAACTCCAGCCGCGCCGAGCAGCCCTTCGTCGCCATCAACTGCGCCGCCATTCCGGAAAACATGCTGGAGGCGACCCTGTTTGGCTACGAGAAGGGGGCCTTCACCGGAGCGGTGCAGGGGTGCCCGGGCAAGTTCGAGCAGGCACAGGGGGGCACACTGCTGCTCGACGAGATCACCGAGATGGATCAGGGGCTGCAAGCCAAATTGCTGCGGGTGTTGCAGGAGAAAGAGGTGGAGCGGCTCGGCAGTCGCAAGATGATCCCGCTGGATGTACGGGTCATCGCCACCAGCAACCGGGATTTGAAAAAAGCAGTGCAGGATGGCCTGTTCCGCGAAGATCTCTACTATCGCCTCAATGTATTCCCGCTGCGCTGGTCTGCCCTCTGTGAGCGGCCCGGCGACATTCTGCCGCTGGCGGAGCACCTGCTGGCCCTCCATGCCAGCCAGCAGGGGTTGCCGACACCACAGCTGACGGATGCCTCGCGGGAGCGGCTGCTGGCCCACCCCTGGCCCGGTAACGTGCGGGAGTTGGATAACGTGGTACAGCGTGCCCTGATCCTCAGCCCCGACGGGGTCATTGATTGTGACCACCTCATTCTGGAAGAGCTGGACGAGCAGGAGATGGAGTTTGTCAGCGTGGAGCGCAGCTATGGCGGTGATCGCCTCGGCAACGAGCTCAAGCAGCAGGAGCACCAGATCATCCTCGACACCCTGCAAGATTGTAACGGCAGCCGCAAGGCGGTGGCCGACCGACTCGGCATCAGTCCGCGCACCCTGCGCTACAAGCTGGCCCAGATGCG
>NZ_JBODRQ010000062.1:0-19867 GCF_050633025.1 Aeromonas sp. | reverse complement strand
GCTTCTCCTACCCCATGCACGGTAGCTGGCTGGTGCTGGTGGTTGGGCTGGGGCTGGCCTCGGCCGCCTGCGTCACCATGGGGGCTTTTTTCTACGGCATCATCCGGGATCCGGCGCGCGCCCTGTCGTTGGCTGGGGCTTACACGGCGCCCGGTTTCGCCTTTATGGGGGTCACCTTTCCGGTGAGCGCCATGGGGGAATTTGCCCGCTTCTGGCGCAGCCTGTTGCCGGTCTCCCACTATGTGGAGTTGCAAATTGGCCAGAGCAACTACGGTCTGCCCCTCGCATCGGCCCTGCCACAACTGGGTGCGCTGTTGCTGTTCCTGCTCCCCTTGCTGCTGGTGGTGCGCCGTTACAAACAGCAGACCGAGCAGGCCCGTCAATCAGTCGCAGTGGCGATCGTCGAAAAGGAGCCTGAGTGATGCTGGGATTTGTCGATCTGTTGCGCCTCGAGTTGCGCACCCTGCTGGCGGATCGCGCCATCATGCTCACCCTGTTTGGTGGGGTGTTCTTCTACTCGTTTCTCTATCCCCAGCCCTATCTGCATCAGTTGCCGCGGGAAGAGGCGGTGGTGGTGGTCAACGACGATGGCAGTCAGTTGTCCCGTCAGCTGGAGTTTATGGCCGATGCCACGCCGCAGGTGAAGCTGGTGGCGCGGGCCAATTCGCTGGCCGAGGCGCGCCAGCTGATGATGGCCGGGGAGGCGAGCGGCATCCTGCATATCCCCAACCACTTCTATCGGGATCTGATGCTGGGCAAGAGCGTCACCCTGAGTTATGCCGGTGATGCCTCCTACTTTCTGGTCTACGGCACCATTGCCGAAGGACTGGCGCAGGCCGGTGGCACTCTCGCCGCGCAGGTGAAGGTGGCGCGGCTGCTGAGCCACGGCGAGGCGCTGCCACAAGCGGCCATGGGCTGGAATGCGGTGGCCCTCAACGTGGTGCCGGTGTTCAACCCCACCATGGGCTATGTGAATTACGTGGTGCCGGCAGTGTTCGTGCTGATCCTCCATCAGGTGTTGCTGATGGGGGCAGGGATCTTGGGGGCGACCCAGAACCAGCGCAGTTGCCGCGGCGAGCATGGCTACTGGCAAAACGCGCCGGTGTTGCCGCTGCTGCTGGCCAGAACCCTGGTGCTGGCGGGGTTGTTCCTGCTGCCGGTGAGCTACTTCCTCGGCTTCTGCTTCGATCACTACAATATCGCTCGTCATGCAGATCCGCTGGAGCTGTGGCTGTTTGCCCTGCCGTTCCTGCTGGCGACCTGCTGGTTTGGCGTGGTGCTGGGCGCCATCTTTACCCGGCGGGATCTGCCAACTCAGGTGGTGCTGATCTCCTCTCTGCCGCTGGTCTTTCTGGCGGGCTTTATCTGGCCGTTGGAGCTGATCCCGGCCCCCCTCAACTGGCTGGCTCAGTGGGTGCCCACTATCCCCGCCATCGAGGGTTTTCTGCGCCTCAATCAGATGGGGGCCGACTTTGCGCAGGTTGCCAGTTACTGGTGGCAGCTGTGGGGACTGGCGTTGGTCTACGGTGCGCTGGCCTGCCTGCTGCTGCGCTGGCGACAGCAGTTGTTGCCAGTGGCCAGCCAGCCGATCGTGCAGAGTGAAACCACCGCCGGTTAAGCGGGATGGCGCAAGTGCCCGTGAGATAGCGTGTGCGGTATAGCGAAAACGGTCAGCCCTTGGGCTGACTGTTTTGTTATGTGGTTGGGTTAAGCGGTTTTACTGCTTGTTTAGCCACGCTGGAGTTCGGGATCCCCGATGGCGTAGATCTGCCCCACCGCTGTCTCATCCGCCAGCAGGCGCAGCCCTTGGGCGGCTACATCGGCGCGGCGTACCAGTCCATGTACCTCCTTGCCCTGACTCAGTTCGGCGCGGCCGGTGGCGTCGCCATCCTGCAGGCCCGCCGGGCGCAGAATGGTCCATGCGAGGGCGCTGGTCTGCAGCCAGCTCTCCGCCAGACTCTTGAGGCGCACCTCGTGGCCGAAGGCGGCGCGGGCCCGCTGCGGCAAATATTGCCAGCTGTCGCCGCAGCCGAGGGAGGTGACCAGCAGCAGCCGTTTCAGGCCTGCCTGCTCCATGGCATCGATCACATGGCGGTTGCCCTGATAGTCCACCGGCGCCGTTTGACGGAAGCTGCCCAGTGTAGAGACGACCTGTGCATCTTGCCCTGCCCGAACACATGCCTGCTGCACCGCAGCCGGATCCAGCGCATCCCCTTCGATCACCTCAACTTCCAGCGTACTCAGTTCGGTGGCCATCTCGGGGCTGCGCACCAGCGCAACGACCCGGTGCCCCTGGTTCAGGGCGTGGTGAGTAAAGGCGCGGCCCAGCCCGCGGCTGGCTCCGAAAATCAGTGTGGTTGGCATAGCTGAGCTCCCTTGGCAAAAGGGGCTAGCCTAGTGGCTTGTGTGCTTGCTGTAAATGAGAGTTGTTTCTATTTGTGAGCTGACAGGGAGGAGAAGGTGCGAGCCGTCAGCGACTCGCACTCTTTGAGAGGCATCAGCCGTTGTAGTTGCCGATGCTGGGGCGACGGCTGGGGCCATTCATATGGATAGCAACAGCAGGGCTGAATGCCTTAAGGGCTTCAAAGCAAAAGTCCCCGATCGCCTGATGCAGGGTCTCTGGCGTATGGTTAGTAATTAAGATGACGCTCTTTGACAGATTGCGACGGCGGCGCAGCAGGTGGCCGAGGAAGCTGGACTGGCTCTCCGCCATTTTGGCGCGGTTGGCTGCTACTTCATCGATGATCAGCAGATCCACCTCTTCCAGTGCGCGGCGATACTGGTTGCGTTCTTCTTGGTCGGGGATGACGTTGAAGAAGAGGCGATCGACGATGGAGGCCCACTGCTGGAAGATCACCGATTTCTGGTGAAGGGAGATTAGTTCGTGAGCGACTGCACCAGCTAGAGTGGACTTGCCGGTTCCATAGTCTCCATGGATTAGCATGCAACTCCCTCCCCATTGTTCAAAACCGCAGATGAATTGACGCGCTGTTTCTATCGGATATTGCAGGATTGGGTCTGTGGTATCCATTTTCTCAAATACCCAATTCGGATTGAGGTCGGCCTGGGTGATAAGTTTCTGGATCCGCTCCTGACGGGCCGCCTTCTGCAGCTCGCGTACCTCGGCGTTGGCCTTGGCGTCGTACTCTTTACGCAGGGTCTCGTAGTCATACTGGCTGCCACCTGTCTGGGCCTGTAGGCGGCGGATACGTTCTAACAGCCCACTAACATGGCTACTCAGTTCGGGGTCATGTGCCCTCTGAGCCTGTTTGTTTTGAGTTTGTTTTTGGAGTTTATTTTCGATCTCTTTCAGATCCTGGAGGTGTGGTTCATATGGTTTAGTCATTGGGCACTCCTTTTGGATGCTGATCACGTAGCTCAATATCTTACTATGTTCGCGAAAATTTACTGGAAGATGAGTTTAGTTCTCATCTTTTTGATTCTTTTTTGCTTCGTGTTGGCGTCGTGCGTCTTTCAAGATCTCTAACGCACGTTTATTTGATTCAGTATCAATCGAGGAAGTTACGTTCACCTGCTGGTAGCCCTGCACTTCCATCGGCTTGCGACGGGTGTAGCGGCGGGTCTTGAGGGCGCGAATAAACTTGAGCATCCATTGATGCTGGGAGTCGAACACCTCGGGGCGCCCCAGCCAGTAGGCGATAAATTCCCCCAGATCCTCTTCGCTGTAGCTGGCATCGATCACCCCGCACAGGCGGGCGAGGGCGGGCAGATCTTCGTCCGGGCGCCACTGCAGATGCATCTGGAAGGGGCGCTCCGGCAGCGGGCTGCGCAATTTCTGGGTCAGTAGCGGCAACTGGAACGGGCACTGATGGTAGTGCTCACTCTCAGGCTGAGCCTCGACCTGCAGCAGGCCCGCCTCCATCAGTTCATCGAACAGCTCGGTGAGCTGGCGGGCATTGACCTGAAACGAGAAGCCGCAGGGATCGCTAGGGTCGACCACTGCCAGCGCCCGACCCAGCTCGGGATAGTTGAGCCGGGCCGCCTGATTTTCCAGCACCAGTCGACGCAGCTGCAGGGTATAGAGACTGCGAGCAGGATGGGACAATCTGGGGTGGGCAAGGGCGCTGTATTCGGCTGGGGTCATGGTCTTCTTCACGAGCTGGAGTGGGGGCATTATCCCTTATGACGCCCACTTGCACAATTCGCATGGCGGTAGCGACATTGTGGGGAGAGGTTGTGGCGCTATGTGATTGTTAATAGAACAATATGTTGTTCACGACCCGAGGCAGGGTTATTTTTGACACATCGTTTCCGCGGATACCGGACTTTTGAACTAGTCTTAATACCTAAATAACCAATTGACTAATAAGAGCTTTATCAAAATGCCAAAAGCTGGGCTACGGATCCTGGTGGTGGAGGACGAGGCCGTTTTTCGCCACTCGTTAGTGAGTTACCTCGCACGGGACGGGGCAACGGTGTTTCAGGCCGAAGATGGTATTGAGGGGCTATCGGCGGCGGCGCTCTACCATCCCGATGTGGTGCTCTGCGATCTCAATATGCCCAATATGGATGGTCACGAGGTGATCGCCTGCCTTTCTGCGCGCTATCCCCATATTCCGGTTATCGTCATTTCGGCCCAGAGCACCATGGAGGCGGTCGCCAGCGCCTTGCGTGCCGGTGCGCGGGACTATCTGCTCAAACCTCTCGAGAATTACGCGCTGGTCGAGCGCAGCATCGAACAGTGTCTCAACGGCGGTGTCAACCGGTCGCAGCAGCTGGAGCTGATGGAGCACATCGACTACTTCAGTGCCCACGACAAGGCGGCCAGCCGTCTGCTGGCGGGGCTCAAGCCTCCGCGGTTGCAGGAGTGGGGCCCCTGGCAGGTTACGTTCAAGGGGCTGGGGCAGTTGTTTATACCCGATACCTTCAAGGTGGAAGACAAGCTGCTGGTGTTGGTGATGGAGCTGCCGATCATGGGTACGGATGCAGCATTTTGCGGGGCCTTGGTGCGCTCCTTGATGAACGTCCCCTACCGTCAGTTTCAGCAGAACGAGAGCCGGTTGCTGAGCCAGCCACACCGGTTGCTCGACTACCTCAACCACCAACTGATGGAGTCCGGGCTTCGTCACTCTTTTGCCATGGCGGCGCTGCTGTTTGATCAGCACGATGGGCTGGTGTTTGCCAACGCAGGGCTCACCTCTCCCCACTGGCTGATGCGCTCCGGTGGCTTGCCCCTTGGCCTGATGCGCAGCAGTCACTACGCCCTGCACAAACGCAGCTGGCATGAACCGTTCGCCCTGCAGTTTCGCAGTGACAGCGGCGGCTCGCTGGATGTGCAGGTGCGCTATCACTGACGCCGCATGATAAACAGGCCAAAACAAACAGGGCGCCGATGGGCGCCCTGTTTGTTGTTTACAATCCTGACCGCTTAGACGGCGGCGGAGTGCAGTTTTTTCTCTTGCGCTTGCGGCGCTTTGGCCGGGCCTTCGGCACCGTGCATCCAGTAAACCAGGCGGTTGGCCATGGTCAGCAGGATCAGGGCGCTCAGTATCGCAGCCAGGGCGATGCCACCGAAGATGGCGATCGGACCGGCTTCACCCACGAAGGAGCCGATAAAGCCCGCAGCGTAGTTGGCCAGAGCCACGAAGCCAAACCAGGCACCCATCATCAGGGAAGCCAGACGCAGCGGAGCCAGCTTGGTTACCATGGAGAGGCCGATCGGGGAGAGGCAGAGCTCGCCCAGGGTGTGGAACAGGTACGCGCCAACCAGCCAGAACATGGAGGTCTTGACGGTGTTGTCACCACCTTGCTGCAGCACGGCACCCACCATGAACAGGAAGCCGACAGCCAGGAACAGCAGACCCATGGCGAATTTCACCGGAGAGTTCGGCTCTTTCTTGCCGAGCTTGATCCAGATGGCCGCAACGACCGGTGCCAGGGTGATGATGAAGAAGGGGTTCAGGGACTGGAACCAGGCGGTCGGCACTTCGAAGCTGCCGATCATGCGGTCGGTATACTCCTGGGTGTAGAGGTTCATCAGACCACCGGCCTGCTCGAAACCGGCCCAGAAGATGATGGTGAACAGACCCAGTACCAGAATAACCTTGATGCGATCCACTTCCTGCTTGGTCAGCGGTGCTTTCTGCTCGGTAGTACGCAGAGCGGCTGCGCGCTGGGCGGCAGTGACGCGACCGATGTCACCCAGGAAACGCTGGGCCATGGTGGCCTGGATCACCAGAGAGAGCAGCATGCCGATACCGGCGCCGACGAAGGCAGCTTGCCAGCCGTAGGCGGTGGCGGCAGCACCACAGATCACACCTGCCAGCAGGGAACCCAGGTTGATGCCCATGTAGAAGATGGTGAAGGCGCCATCACGACGGTGGTCACCCTCTGCATAGAGGTCGCCTACCATGGTGGAGATGTTCGGCTTGAACAGACCGTTACCCACGATCAGCAGCGCGAGGCCCGCGTAGAACATGGTGTTGACCATATCCGGAAACATGGCGTGGGGCAGTGCCAGAGTGAACTGACCTGCGGCCATCAGCACGGCACCGATCAGGATGGCGCGACGTTGACCCAGGAAGGTGTCAGCCAGCCAGCCGCCGATCAGCGGAGTGATATAAACCAGACCGGTATAGATACCGTAGAGTTTGAGGGCATCTGCCTGACTCCAGCCCAAACCGCCGTTGGCAGTCAGGTCGGTCAGATAGAGCACCAGCACGGCACGCATGCCGTAATAGGAGAATCTCTCCCACAATTCGGTACTAAAGAGCAAAAAAAGCCCTTTAGGGTGACCTAAAAAGGTCCCTTTTGACGGGTTATTCATTGGAACTTCCACCTGTGTTTTATACTTTTTTGAGTTTTTTATGCAAGGGCGAGGAACGCGCCTCAATCCTTATAGAACATGTGTGAATAAATTACAACTTTATGATTTACTGAGATTTTATTTTGTGATGGTTGGTTTTTTGTTGCAAAAAAGAAAAAAGAGCATCATTTGATGCTCTTTGAATATCTCTATAAAAACAGATTTATCAGTGATTACAACTGCTTGACGAACTGCTTCAGCCAGCCGATGAATTCACCGTTCAGCTCCTGATGGCGTACAGCATATTCCACATTGGCTTTCATATAGCCGAGCTTGCTGCCGCAATCGTGGCTCTTGCCCTTCATGAAGTAGGCGTTGACCTGTTCCTGCTCCATCAGCATGGCGATGGCGTCCGTCAGCTGGATCTCGTCACCGGCACCGGCCGGGGTTTTTTCCAGCAGCGGCCAGATATTGGACGAGAGTACATAACGACCCACGACCGCCAGATTGGACGGGGCCTCGTCACGGGGCGGCTTCTCGACAATGGCGTGCATCGGCAGGGACATCCCCTCAGTCAGCGCCTCGCCTTTGATATCGGCGATGCCGTACTTGTCCACTTCGCTCTCGGGTACCGCTTCCACCATGATCTGGCTGATCTGTTCCTCTTCAAACAGATGCACCATTTCGGCCAGGTTGTCTTTTTTCTGATCACTGGCCACATCATCGATCAGTACATCCGGCAGCAGTACGGCGAAGGGGTTATCACCGATCAACGGGCGGGCACACAGCACAGCGTGACCCAGCCCTTTTGCCTCGCCCTGGCGGACGTGCATGATGGTGACGTCTTTCGGGCAGATCTGTTGCACCTCTTCCAGCAGCTGACGCTTGACTCGCTTCTCGAGGGTCGCTTCCAGTTCGAAACTCTTGTCGAAGTGGTTCTCGATGGAGTTTTTACTGGAATGGGTGACCAGAATGATCTCCTTGATCCCAGCGGCGATGGCTTCGCGCACTACATACTGGATCAGCGGTTTGTCGACCACCGGCAGCATCTCTTTCGGGATGGCCTTGGTGGCGGGAAGCATACGGGTACCCAGACCGGCTACCGGGAGCACGGCCTTGCGAACAACAAGAGGAGTCTTTTTCATGGAAAACTATCCAGCGGGATTTAAAGTGCGGCCATGATACTCCAAGAAAAATGGGGCAGCCACAGGCTGCCCCATATGTATATGCAGTGCTCGGACGTTATTTGACGATGATCATGTCACGGTTGGCTTCCAGCGTGGCCGGGCCTATGCCATTCACATCGGCCAGCTGATCGATCGAGGTGAACTTTCCCTGTTTTTCCCGATAGTCAACGATGGCTTGTGCCTTCTTGTCGCCAATTCCTTTCAGGTTGGTGAGTTCGGCAGGGGTCGCCGTATTGATATTCAGTTTGCCATCCTCTTTGGCGACCGAGGTTGTGGTTGTTTGCTTGGGGGTTGCCTTATCTGCCGCCAGCACGGGTTGGCTGAACAAGGGCAAGCAGGCCAGCAGCATGACTGCAGAGAGTTTCTTCATCAGCATTTCCATTCCTCCATGATGTTGGATTTTGCCGTGTGGGCACTTTGAGAAATAGCGTATCGAACGGGTCTTTTTCACTGCTATTTCTAACAGCTCAAATCCTCATGCCGATGGTGAAAGATTTGCTATAAGCGCTCTGCTATGAATGCTCTCGTATACCCAATCTTATGATCTTGAATGTATTTCATACATCCTCTTGACGTGGCTAGTATGCTTCCCTGCTGATGCGCTACTCAAACTATCGATTGCGCCACACATGGCATTATTCTGCATAGTGCCGTGCTGATGGTATGTTTGACTGGCCTTCAAAAGAGAACCAATAAAAAAGGCTGCTCAACTGGGTGAGCAGCCTTTAAGATCGGTTTTTTCAGGCGGATGCTGATTAAGCTTGTTCGTCAGCCTGAGCAGCCTGGATACCGGTCAGGGCGATGGTGTAGACGATGTCGTCAACCAGGGCGCCGCGGGAGAGGTCGTTGACCGGCTTGCGCATGCCTTGCAGCATCGGGCCGATGGAGACCAGGTCAGCAGAACGCTGTACCGCCTTGTAGGTGGTGTTACCTGTGTTCAGATCCGGGAAGACGAACACGGTCGCTTTACCGGCAACCGGTGAGTTAGGCGCCTTGGACTTGGCCACGTTCTCCATGATGGCCGCATCGTACTGCAGCGGGCCATCGATGATGAGGTCGGGACGCTTGGCTTTGGCCAGCTCGGTCGCTTCACGCACCTTGTCCACATCGGCGCCGGCGCCAGAGGTACCGGTAGAGTAGGAGATCATGGCGACGCGCGGCTCGATGCCGAAAGCGGCAGCAGAGTCGGCGGACTGAATGGCGATCTCGGCCAACTGCTCGGCAGTGGGGTCCGGGTTGATCGCGCAGTCACCGTAGACCAGAACCTGGTCAGGCAGCAGCATGAAGAAGATGGAGGAGATCAGGGAAGAGCCCGGAGCGGTCTTGATGATTTGCATCGGCGGACGGATGGTGTTGGCAGTGGTGTGCACTGCGCCGGACACCAGGCCGTCAACTTCATTGCGCTCCAGCATCATGGTACCCAGTACCACGTTGTCTTCCAGCTGCTCGCGGGCAACCACTTCGGTCATGCCCTTGTTCTTGCGCAGCTCGACCAGACGCGGCACATAGCGCTCGCGCACAACAACCGGATCGATGATCTCGACGCGATCGGTCAGAACCACACCCTGCTGCTCGGCAACACGACGGATCTCTTCCGGGTTACCCAGCAGCACAGGACGGGCAATGCCACGCTCGGCACAGATGGCGGCAGCCTTGATGGTGCGCGGCTCGTCGCCTTCCGGCAGCACGACACGCTTGTTGGCCTGACGGGCCAGCTCGGTCAGCTGATAACGGAATGCCGGCGGGCTCAGACGGCGGGAACGGGTAGAGCTGACGGTCAGCGACTCGATCCAGTGTTTGTCGATGTGGCCAGCCACATAATCCTGCACCAGCTCGATACGCTCGCGGTCATCTTCCGGAATGTCGACGTTGAAGTTCTGCAGGCTGACGGCGGTCTGCCAGGTGTTGGTACCGGTCATCATGATCGGCAGGCCGGTGGCCATGGCCTGTTGGCACAGCGCCATTACTTGCGGCTCCGGATGATAGTTACCGGTCAGCAGCAGGGCACCCAGCTTGACGCCATTCATGGCGGAGAGGCAGGCAGAGACGATGACGTCAGAGCGGTCGCCGGAGGTCACCAGCAGGCTGCCCGGTCGGAAGTGCTCAACCATGTTGTGGATGGAGCGGGCGCAGAAGGTCACGGTCTGCAGGCGGCGGCTGTCCAGCTCACCCTTGTGCAGGATCTTGGCGGCCAGATGCTTGGCGAGATCCTTGGCGCGCGGGGCGATCAGCTGGGTGTTCCAGGGGATGCAACCCAGGATGCGCAGCGGGCTCTTGCCGAATACTTGCAGCACTTCCAGGTTGTGGGCGGCGTCGGAAGCGTGGTGATGGGCTTCGAACATCTCGGTCAGGTCAGGGCGGGTTACGCCATGCTCGTCAACCGGCGCGCCAACCTTGTTGATCACGCAGCCAACGATACGGGGGTTGTTGACACCACCGAAGTTGGAGCAGGCCAGTTCGATGCGCTCTTTGAGCTTCTGGCTGGAGTCATGGCCAGGGTGGGTCACGAATACCATGTCGGCATCCAGCGCCTTGGCCACGTCATAGTTCAGCTTGTTGGCAAAGGGCTGCTTGTCGGTCGGCACCATACCTTCGACAACCAGCACTTCGGCACCACTGGATTTCACGTGCTCTTCGAAGCGGGCAACGATCTCTTCCAGCAGGATATCGGTGTTACTGGAGCTGATCATGTTCTCGGCGTAGGAGAGGGTGAACGGCTCGGGCGGGTTGATGTTGGCAGCAGCGCGGATAACGGCGGTTGAGCGCTCGGCGCCGGTTTCACCCGGACGCGGCTGGGCAACCGGTTTGAAGAAGCTGACATTGACACCGTGACGCTCCATGGCGCGAACAACGCCAAGGCTTACGGAAGTTACGCCGACACCAGTGCCGACCGGGATAAGCATAATAGTGCGTGCCACTTTATACCCCTTGTTCATTTTTTGGGATCAGGAAAAGGCCGCCCTGGTGGGCGGCCTCGAGTTACTGCATTAATTAAGCGCCGACCAGTTCCAGCGCGTCGTGGGCGATAACCCACTCTTCATTGGTCGGGATAACCAGGGCCTTGGTAGAACCAGCCTTGGTGATCTCGCCACCCTTGCCGAAACGAGCCTTCAGGTTGGCGTCGTGATCAACGTCAAAGCCCAGCAGACCCAGCTTGTTCAGGGTGATTTCACGGATCGGGGCGGAGTTTTCACCGATACCACCGGTGAAAACAACGGCGTCCAGACGACCGTCCATGGCGGCAGCGTAGGCGCCGATGTACTTGGCCAGGCGATAGCAGTAAACATCCATAGCACGCTTGGCTTCTTCTTTGCTGTCGTAGTTGTCTTCAACAAAACGGCAGTCGGAGGTGACTTCGGTCAGACCCTGCAGGCCGGACTCTTTGGTCAGCATGGTGTTGATATCGGCCACGCTCATGCCCAGCTTATCGTGCAGGAAGAAGATGATGGCCGGGTCCAGATCACCGGAGCGGGTACCCATAACAAGGCCTTCCAGCGGGGTCAGGCCCATAGAGGTATCAACAGATTTGCCGTTCTTGATGGCGCAGACGGAACCGCCGTTGCCCAGGTGGCAGTTGATGATGTTCAGCTCTTCAACCGGCTTGTTCAGCTGCTTGGCAGCTTCCAGGCTGATGTAGTAGTGGCTGGTGCCGTGAGCGCCGTAGCGACGGATGCCGTTCTCTTTGTAGAGCTTGTACGGCAGGGCGTACAGGAAGGCTTCTTCCGGCATGGTCTGGTGGAACGCGGTATCGAATACGGCCACGTTCTTGTCAGCCAGCGCCGGGAATACGCGGCGGGCTTCGCGGATACCGATCAGGTGGGCCGGGTTGTGCAGCGGCGCGTACGGAACGGCGGCTTCGATGCCGGCAATCACGTCTTCGCAGATGACCACGGAAGAGGTGAAGCGCTCACCACCGTGAACAACACGGTGACCGATGGCGATCAGATTTTTGGACAGTTCTGGGTTGAGCGGCAGGATCTTGTTGACGATGAAGTCCAGCGCTTCCTGGTGAGCGGCACCAGCGCCCAGATCGGCACTGCCTTTCTCGCCATTCAGTTTCCACTTGATGCGGGCGTCGTCGAGGTTGAAGCATTCGGCCAGGCCGGACAGCAGGTCATCACCGGTGGTTGCGTCAATGACAGCAAACTTCAGGGAAGAGCTGCCACAGTTAAGAACAAGAACCAGCTTACTCATGAATAAATCCTATCGCAGATTGGGTTGTGTAGGCGGATGCGTTGGACGCGGTGCGGCCAAAAACTTTCAACTTATCCTTATGAGGGTTGGCAATCTGTTGCTTGCCCCTTGTATAGTGATACAAGACCCGAAATCCAGACGTCCCTGACAGGTCAATAGCAAGATGCTTTTGACGCAAAAATGGGCGTATAAAGGATAACCCGATTGTTGAAAAATAACAAAGTCATCCTCAATCTTTGTTACTTCGCATCAAATATTGTCGAGGTTTTGCCGTTAGTGCGTTCAAAAAGCGCTCGGAGGTAGCATGAGCATGAACATTTTTGGAACTAAGTTACAGCAAGGCCGCCATTATATGACGCTTTGGCCGCGCCGTCCCGAGCTCAATTCGATGTTTCCTGAAAATCGGGTGATCAAGGCGACCGAATTCGCTCTCAGGGTGATCCCCGCGCTGGCTGTGCTGAGCGTGATGCTGCAGTTCCAGTTTGGCGAGCTGCACTACTGGCCTTCCGTCATCACTTCCGTGCTGTTTCTGCTCAGTTTGCCGCTGCAGGGCTACTACTGGCTCGGCCAGCGTGCCGACACCCGCTTGCCCCCGTCGCTGGCGAGCTGGTATCGGGAGATCAACGGCAAGATGAACGAGCAGGGTGGCCGCCGCCAGCTGGTGTCTCAGCCTCGCTATGAAGAGCTGGCCGATACCCTCAATGCCGCCTTCCAGCAGCTCGATAAATCCTTTCTCTACGAATAACCCGATTCAGATGCAAAAAGGCGCCACTGGCGCCTTTTTTGTTGTCTGGTAGCCTGCCATCAGGCAGCCAGCACCTTGCGGATCTCCTGGATGGATAGCTTGTACTGACGGGGGCACTGGCGCCACACCTGCAGCATCCGCTGGTATTTGTCGCGCATGGCGATGTCGCTGGAGAGCTCATCGCACGGGCACTTGAGCTCGGGGAAGCGCTTGTCCACCTCCAGCAGGAAGCAGACGTAGTCGGCCAGCTCACGCTCCTGACTGCGGCTGTAGCCGTTGAACTCCAGCCGGCTGGCATTGATCTCGCCCTGATCGGCAGCATCCAGATTGCCCCATGAGATGGCCAGTGCGTGGTGCAGCTCCAGGGTGTCGATTACCTCCTGGCAGGTCGCCAGATCCAGATGGCCGAAGCTTTTCTCCAGCTCGAGGATCTGCAGGCAGTAGCCGCGCTCGATGATGGTGCTGGCGCGCTGGTAGACGTCCGCTTTCTCCGGATTGAGTTTCGCCAGAATTTCGTACTGGTTGCTCAGGATCAAACGCTCAGTGTTGCTCATGTTCATGGGATATCTCGCTGGAAGATGATTCTGGGGTCACGTTAACCCATATATAAAATGAATTTTTTGATCTGGGCGGGGGAGTTGGTGAGAAAAATCCGCTGGCAAGGGGCGGCTGATCAGACGAAAAAGGCCTGCATGGCAGGCCTTTCAATGACGCAGGGGAGGGTTATTCCTTGAGGAAATCCAGTACCACCTGATGGTGATCGCTGGTTTTGAACTTGTCGAAGTGGTGGGCAATTTTGCCGTCTTCATCGATCAGGAAGCTCTGACGGTGAATGCCGTCATACTCCTTGCCCATAAACTTCTTCGGGCCCCAGACGCCAAAGGCATCGGCTACTGCGTGGTCTTCATCGGCCAGCAGAGTGAAGTTGAGCTGGTCCCGCTCTTCGAACTTTTTCAGCCGTTTGGCCGGATCCGGGCTGATGCCAAGCACCACCACATTGAGGGCGGCCAGCTCGGCGTTCACATCGCGCAGGCTGCAGGCCTGGGTGGTGCAGCCAGGGGTCATCGCCTTGGGATAGAAGTAGACCAGCACTTTTTTGCCGCGCAGGCCAGCGAGGCTGACCTGATTGCCATTCTGGTCGGGCAGGGAGAAATCGGGGGCGGGGCTGCCAGCTTGTAGTGGTTGCATGGGGTCTCCTCGGGTAAAACGCCCTCAGGCGTGTTTGCGATTGACGATAAACTCGAACGATTCGGCACCCAGTTGACGACAGAATTCGGCGAAGGCGGTTTGCGAACCTTCTACTTCACCCTCTCTGGCCAGATTGAGCTGAAAACTGATCTTCAGCAGGTTGAACGGCTGCTGCTCCAGGGTCATGGATTGCATCGCCTGAATGTTCCAGCCATGTTCGCTGAAGAACTGGGTGCACTGGCTTACGATGCCGGGCTCGTCGCGGATCAACAGGTCGGCACTGGCGCGGACGTCATACTGCAGGGACTGGTGGCGTTCGGTGCGTTTCATCATGGTGATGAGATCCCACTCCTGGCTACGCAGGGGCAGGCTGATTTCGAGTTGCATCATGCTGTTCCAGTCGCCCGAGAGTAGCATGATAAAGGTAAATTCATTGCCGAAGATGCCAAGGCGGCTGTCCACAATGTTGCAACCACAGCCACTGACGTGGCGGGTCACTTCATTGACGATGCCAGGCCTGTCCGTGCCGATGGCCGTTACGACCAGGTAGTGAGTCATAAATCTTCTCTCGTCCGTTATTTCGTTGCGAAAGCCGCGCTGGCAAGCCAACCCTCCGGCCCTGATGACCACTCCCTGAGGGGGGCTGCCGACTTTCGTCCATTACTTTTTGTGCCGGATGGTATCACGGCTTGCCCCCTCTCTCCCTTGTTTTTCAAAGGGGTCAGCTTTACCATTACGCCCCTGAAAATCGGGAGAAAAGTCCATGTTACGCGGTAGTATTGTTGCGCTCGTTACCCCCATGCTGGCTTCAGGTGAAGTCGATTGGGCCAGTCTGGCCAAGCTGGTCGACTATCATGTCAGCGCCGGGACCAGCGCCATTGTTGCGGTGGGTACCACAGGGGAATCGGTGACCCTGAGCGAGCAGGAGCATATCGCCGTCGTTGAAAAGACCGTTGAGTATGCCGCCGGACGCATTCCCGTCATCGCCGGTTGCGGCTCCAACAATACCGCCCACGCCATTGAATTGGCCAAGCGACTGGCCAAAACCGGCGTGGTGGCGGGCCTCTCGGTGACTCCTTACTACAACAAGCCCACTCAGGAAGGTCTCTATCGCCACTATTGTGCGATCGCCGAGGCTAGTGGTCTGCCCCAAATTCTTTATAATGTGCCCGGTCGCACCTGTTGCGACCTCAAACCGGAGACCGTGGCCCGTCTGGCCAAGGTTCCCGGCATTATCGGTTTGAAAGAGGCAACCGGCGATTTGAGCCGCACCCCGCTGCTGCGTGAGCTGTGCGGGCCGGAGTTTGCTCTCTACAGTGGCGACGATGCCACTGGTTGTGATTTTATGCTGCAAGGTGGCGATGGCGTGATTTCGGTCACCACCAATATTGCAGCGGCCCAGATGGCCGACATGTGTCGTGCTGCGCTGGCCGGTGATGCCGGGCAGGCGCATGACATCAACAATCTCTTGATGCCGTTGCACAAGACTCTGTTCTGCGAACCGAGCCCCACCCCGGTGAAATGGGCCTGTGCCCAACTGGGGTTGATTGCAACAGCCACCTTGCGCCTGCCGCTGGTTGACCTCACCCCCGAGGGCGAACAGCTGATGGCGCGAGCACTGACCACAGCGGAGTTGATGGCGAGTGTTTAAATCTAATGGAAAGGGAAATAGAGCCCGTCTGGTGCTGAGCGTTGCGACTGTGGCCGTATTGGCCGGTTGCAGCACCCCCCAGGATCGCAAAATGGCCAACCGCGACTTCGGTTATGAAGATGCCCGCCTCGAGGGCCGCGCGTTCTTGATCCCCGCAGGATTGAGTGCCCCCACCTTCAACAGCCAGTACGACATCCCGCCGCTTCCCGAAAGCAGCCGTGAAGGTGCCCTCGGCGCCCAGGTTGATGTGCGCCCACCCGCTCAACTGCTGACCGTGGTGCCGGGCAGTCAGGTGATGCAGAGCGCAACCGAACCGACAGTTGCCTTCTATGCCCTGAGCACCAGCCAGAGCGTGGAGCGCGATACCTGGTCGTTCCTGATGAACTTCCTGGCCAAATACAAGGTCACCACCGAGAAGCTGGATCAGCAGGATGGCGTATTGCAGACCGGCTGGTTTGACAACACGGTCGCCCTCGATGGCTGGGGTGAAGATGACGAAGACTTCAAAATCCGTCAGCGTTACCAGTTCACCGTGCGCAACGATGCCCAGCGCCACGCCGTCAACATGTCGGTCCGGGTACTGGATCACGAAGAGACCATCGATGGCGAGACCAGCAACAAGCTGACCCCTGCCGATGCCCAGCGCTATGCTGCGCGAGTGCTGAACCAGTTCTCGCTCTATTACGACAGCCAGCTGAAAGCCCGCGAGCAGCACAAGTCCAACGATGGCATGGGTCTGCAACTGGGTCTGGACAACAACGAACTGAGCGCCTGGATTGCCGAAGGCTCCTTTGATCAGGTGTGGCGTCGCCTCAACCAGGTACTGCCCGCTTACGGTTTCGCCATCAAGGATACCCAGCAGTCACTGGGCTGGATCGACGTCGAGTACGAAGAGCCGGGTGCCGAGTTCTGGAAGGCGAAAGGGAGCGAGCCGTTCAAACTGGAGGAGGAGAAATACCGCTTCCAGCTTGGCGAAATGGCGGGAGGCAAGACCTCCATCACCCTGTTCGACAAGGACAAGAAGCCGGTATCGTCCGGGGTTATCTCCCAGATGTATATCAGCCTGTCCGAGGCGTTCGCCAAGGGGCTGGCCGATCAGGCAGCAGCAAAAGCAGAATAAATACAGGGGCCTTGTGCCCCTGTTTTGTTATCTGAATCCCCCTGAAAACGCGGGGATTCCGAGCGGTTTTCGATGATGCGAGCCCCCTTGCCAGCCCGTTGCAAACAGAGCGTGCAGGTGAGGGACTCGCGATGTTTACCCCCCACAAACAGGAAGTGTTATTAGCCATGAGTCTTGCAGATCAAGTATTGGCGGTGAATGACGATTTGCCGATCCGTACCGATAAACCTGTCCATTCCGGCAAAGTGCGCAGCGTCTACTGGTTGACCCCCGAAGACAGTGCCCGGCTCATAAAAGAGAAAGGCTATGATGTGCCGGCCGATACGCCCCTCGCCCTCATGGTGATCAGCGATCGCATCTCGGCCTTCGATTGCATCTGGCAAGGTGTGGATGGCCTGAACGGCGTACCGGGCAAGGGCGCTGCGCTCAACGCCATCTCCAGCCACTGGTTCAAGCTGTTCAAGGAGAAGGGACTGGCCGACAGCCACATTCTGGATATTCCGCACCCCTTCGTCTGGATTGTGCAAAAAGCCCGTCCGGTGATGATCGAGGCGATTGCCCGCCAATACATCACCGGCTCCATGTGGCGTGCCTACAAGGATGGCGAGCGCGAGTTCTGCGGCATCACCCTGCCGGAAGGGCTCAAAAAGGATCAGAAGCTGCCGGAGATCCTCATCACCCCGTCTACCAAGGGTGTGCTGAAAGGGCTGGATGGCGTGCCGGAAGCCGATGACGTCAACGTCTCCCGTGCCGATATCGAGCGCCACTATAAAGGCTTCAACTTCAGCAAACCGGCCGACATCGACCGCTACGAAGTGCTGCTCAAAGAGGGCTTCAACGTCATCAGCGACGCGCTGGCCGGGCTGGATCAGATCTTCGTCGATACCAAGTTCGAATTTGGTTACGTCCACGATGCGGCAGGCAACGAGAAGCTGATCTACATGGACGAAGTGGGCACCCCCGACAGCTCCCGTATCTGGGATGGCGCGGCCCTGCGCGACGGTCAGATTGTCGAGAAGTCGAAAGAGGGTTTCCGTCAGTGGCTGCTCAACCACTTCCCGGATCCGGACATCCTGCTCAACAAGAACCGCATGCCGGAACGTTTTGCCCTGGCCCGCGACAACAAGCTGCCGACCGAAGTGATGATGGATATCTCCAACACCTATGTCGGGATCGCCGAGAAGATCATCGGCCACAAGCTGGCGCGTTCTGCCAATCCCAAGCAGGAGATCATCGAGGTGCTGCGCGAGCAGTACGGTCTGATCGACTAAGGGTTCCTCTCTTTTTTGTCGCCAACAAACAAACGTTTGCTGGCGGCAAAGGAGATAGGCAGAGAAACAGACGGGCCCCATTGCGGGGCCCGTTTTTATTGTTAGTCTGCCAGCAAGCGAGCAGCGCTCAACCGTTGACTCTGAACACCTGACCGGTCTGGATGCCCAACACCGACTTCTTGTAAGCCTGCGCTACCTTGGCGGCGGGCACCGGCACGAAGCCCGGGAAGAAGTCGGCGTATTTGTCCATCGACTCCGCCAGCACGGTGGGGCTCACCACATTGATGCGAAGGCCCCTGGGTAGCTCGCAGGCGGCCGCTTTCACAAAGTGATCGATGGCGCCGTTGACGGTGCTGGCGCTCACGCCCCAGTTGATCGGCTCTTCGCTCAGGATGCCGCTGATCAGGGTGATGGATCCCCTGTCATTGAGATGGGGAATGGCGGCTCGGGTCAGGTTGATCTGGCCCATCAGCTTGCTCTCCAGTCCCACCTGCCACTGCTCGTCGGTCATTTCGGTCAGACCGTTGAAGGCCACGCTGCCGCTGGCGACAACCAGTGCATCAAACTGGCCCAGCTTGGCGAACAGCGCCTTGATGGAGGCGGGATCGCGCATGTCGACCGTAGCATCACCACGGCTGTGGCCGACCCGGATCACCTGATGATCTTTGGCAAGCAGTTCATTGACCGCGGAACCGACGGTGCCGGAGGCACCCACAATCACAATTTTCATCTGCATCACTCCTGGTTGGGATGTATCGATTCTAGCGCAACAGAAAATGCGAAAAAGCGCGTAAAACAAACCCATTGTTTCCATATTGGAGCTAATGATGGATATCGCCCATCTGGCCAGCTTTTACGAGGTGGTGCTGCGCGGCAGTTTCTCGGCTGCGGCCGATACGCTGGGGGTCAGCAAGGGGATGCTGAGCCGCCACGTCAGCGCGCTGGAGATCTCCCTCAATGTGCAGCTGTTGCAGCGCACCACCCGCCGCCTCAGCCTGACCGAGGCGGGCAAGACCCTCTACCAGCAGGCGGGGGAGATCTTCGCGCTAGCTAGGCAGGCGGAGCAGGATATTCAGGCGCTGACCGAAGAGGATGGCGGCCGCCTGCGCTTTACATGCCCGGTCAGCACCGGCGATCACATGGTGAGCGAGCTGCTGACCAGCTTTGCCGCGCTCTGTCCGGGAGTGGAGGTGGAGCTCAATTTTACCAACCAGATGGTCGACATGAGTCAGGGGGAGAACGACATCGCCCTGCGCGCCATGAACGAGGTGCCGGACAATCTGGTCGCACTTCCTCTTGGCCGACTCAAGGATGTGGTGGTGGCCAGCCCCGCACTGGTGGCGCGAGAGGGGCGTCCTGCCACCCCCTATGAACTGAGCGGGTGCAGCTGCCTGTTGCAGGGACACAATCCGGCTTGGGAGCAGTGGCACTTTATCCGTGAGGGGGAAGAGGCCCACATTCTGGTACAGGGCAAGGTGCGGGCCAACCACTACAGCACAGTGTTGCAATTGGCGCGCGCCGGTATGGGCTATGCGAAGTGCCCGCTGATGCTGGTGGAGTCGCTGCTGACGGCGGGGGAGCTGGTGACCGTGCTTGACGAGTGGCAGAGCGGCCTGCATCAGCTTCATGTGCTGCATGCCCAGCAGCGGCGGGTGCCACGCAAGATCCGGTTGTTCAAGCAGGTGCTGAACCAGTGGTTTGCCGAGCGACCTAACTACCTGTTCTGAGTGAGTCATATTTTGTCA